>JBDQFW010000048.1:0-18113 GCA_040265735.1 Planctomycetota bacterium
ACGATCGAGCGCCACCTGTTCGGCTACAACCCGACCAACCCGCTCCGCTGAGCCCAGGCGATCCGCCCCGGCCCCGCCGGCGGACCGCAGCAGCAACAGCCCGCCTCGTGCGGGCTGTTTGCATTTCTTGCGCAGCGCGGGCTCACGAACCGTGACGCGCGCCGCCCGCTGGCTCTGCGCCCCACCCCCAGTGCGCGAGCGCGCGCTCCAGCCGGTCAGGCTCGGCGGCGGGCAGCCACTCGATCGCGAACTTGCGGTACCAGGTCCGCTGGCGGCGGGCGAACTGGCGCGTCCTGAGCGCGATGGCCTCCAACGCGTCCGACCGTGAGAGCACCCCGTCCGCCAGGTCGAGCACCTCTGCATACCCAAGCGCCTGGGCCGCTCCGCGGGCAAGGCCCTCCACCCGGGCGCGCTCGGCCTCCTCCTGCCAGCCCTGGTCGAGCATGACCCCCGCGCGGGTCCGGATGCGGGCATCGAGCTCGGCCACGGGGACCTCGAGGCCCACGAGGCGCGCGCGCTGAGCACGGGCCGCGGGAGCAGCCCACTGCTCCTGCCAGGAGCTGAGCGTCCGCCCCGTCTGCTCGAGCACCTCGAGGGCGCGCACCACCCGCCGGGTGTCGTTGGCATGCAGGCGGGCAGCGCTGGCCGGGTCCACTCGCGCGAGCTCCCCGTGGAGGCCGCCGGGATCCTCGGCCGCGCGCTGCTCCAAAGGGCCGCGGATCGCCGGGTCCGGGGGCGGCCCCTCGAAGAGGCCGCGCAGGAGAGCCGCCAGGTAGAAGCCGGTCCCGCCCACGAAGAGCGCGCGCCGCCCACGCGCCAGGCAGTCGTCCACCGCGTCGCGGGCGGCGGCGAGCCAGCGCGAGGCGTCGAAGACCTCCCCGACCTCCACCAGGTCGAGCAGGTGGTGGGGCACGCGCGCCCGCTCCTCTGCGGTCGGCTTGGCCGTGCCGATGTCGAGGCCGCGATAGACCAGCATCGAGTCCATCGAGAGCACCTCCGCCCCCGCACGCTCGCAGGCCTCCAGTGAGAGGGCCGTCTTGCCGCAGGCGGTCGGCCCCACCAGGGCGCACAGGGGCTCCCGCTCGAGGGGATCGTCGGCCAGGCTGGGCTCCGCCACGGCCGCACGATACGGAACGCCACCGGGGTGCCAATGCGGCCGGGGGGCCTCCGTATCATCGCCCCATGCTCCGCACCGCTGCCGGCCTTGCCCTCGCCCTCCTCCTCGCCGCGCCGCGAGGGGCTGCCCAGGACGACGCCCCCGCCGGCGACACGCCCCCCCAGGGCGGCGGGCGTCCGCAGCTCCCGGTCGTGGCGCCGGAGGCCGCGGAGCCCCTCGTGGATGTGAACGGCCGACCCCTCGAGCCCGGCGTCCTCCCCGAGGGAACGAGCGCCGCTGCGCAGGAGCGCATGCAGCGGCTGTTCGCGGGAACCTGGCTCGGCGAGGGCGCGCCGCGTCCCATGGGCGCCTTCGTCGTGACCTTCGACGCGCGCGTGCGCCAGCAGGTCGAGGGGGGCAGCACGGACGTGCGCACCCGCTTCCTGTTCAAGGAGGAGGGACGCGGCTGGATCCGCGGGGAGTTCCCGCGCTCGGGTCGAGCCTCCGTGCGTGGACCCGAGGGCGACTGGCTGCTCGACGGGGACGAGATCGTGGACCTGTCCGACTTCTCCAACGCCGAGAGCCGCCGCGAGCACGAGCGCTGGCTGGCGATCGCGCGCAACTTCGCGGCGCTCTCGGCTCCCACCTCCATGCGCGTGGCACGAGCCGAGGCCCGCACTGCCGAGCCGCAGGAGGGCGACACGCGCTCCCTGCGCTTCGGCGAGCGCGTCCTGCGGCTGCCCACGGCGCGCCAGGTCCGGCGCGGTCTCGAGCTTGCCTGGATCGAGCTCGAGAGCCCGGACTTCGATCTGGTCGAGGGCAGCGGCGGGACGCGCGGCCTGCGTCGCGTGCTGCTGGGGCTCACGCCGGACACGGGGCGGCCCGAGCTCGTGCTCGTGGAGCCCCTCACACGCCCGGCCTGGGACGACGAGGCCGCGCCGCGCGCCGCGTGGGTCGAGGTGAAGGGCTGGGAGGAGCTCGGCGACCGCCGGCTGCCCAAGCAGCTCCTGGTGCACCGCGAGCTGCCCCCCACGGGACCCGCCCAGCCTCAGACCTTCGAGGGACGCGCCGGCGTGGACCTCTACCTGGTCCCCAGCCAGACCCGCCCCGACGCAGACCTCGTGGCCGCCGACTTCGGCAAGCCCGCCCCGCGCTGAGGCGGAGGCCGAGACCCAGTGGGCGCGACGCTCAGCGCCGGTGGAAGGCGCGCTCGAGATCGGAGACCGTGAACCGCACCCGGGTCGGTCGGGCGTGGGGGCAGGTCTGGTCGCTCTCGAGGGCCGCGGCGCGCTCGAGCAGCGCCTGGATCTCCTCCTGGCTGAGGGTGTCCCCCGCCATCACGGAGGAGCGGCAGGCGCAGCGGTGCAGGACCTCCTCGAGCACGTCCGCCGCCGTCGGCGGCTTGCCCGTGCGCGCGATGACCTCGACCAGGTCGCGCACGAGGCCCTCCGGGTCGGGGTTGCGCAGCCGCACCGGGAGGCCCGAGACCGCCACCGCGGTCTCTCCGAACACGGCCAGCTCGATGCCCAGCTTGCCGAGCTCCCCGGCGTGCTCCTCGAGCCGCGCGAGGTCTGCGCGTGAGACCTCGACCACCTCGGGGACCAGGAGCCGCTGCACCTCGACGGTCCCCCCCTGCACCTCACGCAGCAGCAGCTCGTAGGTGAGCCGCTCGTGAAGGGCGTGCTGGTCGATGATCTCGAAGCCGTCGGCGACCTCGCGCATGATGAAGGTCTTGGCCACCTGCAGGTAGGGACCGCGCAGGCTGTCGGTCGGGGCCCAGGGATCGGGGGCGTCCGCGCCGCCGCCGCTCGAGGGAGGGCCCCCCGCTCCAAGCGCCACCAGCGGAGCGCTCGCGCCAACGGGGCCGCCGCCGGGAGCGACGGCGCCGGACTGAATCGGCCCCCGGGGGAAGCTCGGAGGCGCGGAGCCGATTCCCGCGCCGGAGCCTGGCGCGTACGCGCGGCCGGGGACCTCGCGAACGACGCCCTGGCCCGGATCGGGCAGACGCGCCTGGCGGGGATCCTCCTCCCGCGCGAGGCGGCGCGCACGGCCGGCGAGCATCGTCTCCCCAGGCGTAGCCATGTCCGTGCGCCGAATGGCCTCACGCAGGGCCTCCACCAGGAAGCCGAACATGCGGCGCTGGTCGCGGAAGCGCACCTCGCTCTTCGCGGGATGGACATTCACATCCACCGCGGCGGGGTCCATGGCCAGGCGCAGGAACGCGACCGGCTGACGGCCCTCCTCGAGGAACCCGCGGTAGGCCTCCTTCAGCACGCGCACGAGCACCTTGTCCCGCAGGAAGCGGCCATTCAGCAGCCACACCTGGCGCGAGGTGTCCCGGCGCGAGATGCGCGGCGAGCCGACGAGGCCGGTGAGCAAGAGGTCCCCGTCACGGGCCTCCACCGGCACGAGGTGCTCGACGAGCTCGGCCCCATAGGTCCGGCGCACGCGCGCTAGGAGGTCCATGGTCGGCTCCACGTCATAGGCGCGCCGGCCGTCGCTGTTCACCACCAGGCCCACGCCGTCATGGGCCAGCGCCAGGCGCTGCACCACCTCCAGGCAGTGGCCCAACTCCGTGCTGGGACGCTTCATGAAGCGCCGCCGGGCGGGCACGTTGTAGAACAGGTCACGCACCTCGATCGAGGTGCCCTGCGGCGCGCCCGAGTCGAGCACGGGGCCAAGCTCGCCGCCCTCACAGGTGATCCGATGGCCGATCTCGGCGTCCGCGGTGCGCGTGATGATCGAGCAGCGCGCCACCGACCCAATGGAGGCCAGCGCCTCTCCGCGGAACCCGAGGCTCGCGATGTGCAGCAGGTCCTCGGGATCGCGCAGCTTGCTCGTGGCGTGGGCGGCGAAGGCCAACTGGAGGTCCTCCGCTCCCATGCCGATGCCATCGTCGGTCACGCGAATGAGGCGCGCGCCGCCCTCCTCCAGGTCGACCTGGACCCGCGTCGCGCCGGCGTCCAGCGCGTTCTCGACGAGCTCCTTCACCACCGAGGCCGGGCGCTCCACGACCTCCCCCGCGGCGATCTGGTCACGGACGACGGGCGGCAGGAGGGCGATCCGGGGCGCGCTCGAGCGAGTGCTCATGGGGGCATGGTAGCGGGCGGGGCCGCGATCCCCATCCGCCGGGCCCCTTCCCTTGGGCTACCGCCGTCGGCGCTGGGGCTCGAGGCGCCAGCGCAGGGCGAAGGCCGCCCAGTCGTTGACGCCAACCGCGGGCCCGCTGCGCGCGCGCCGCTCCAGGCCAGCGGCGTCGTCCACCATGCGCGCCCAGTCCGCCTCGCTGCGCAGCCGCACGCGGGCCGCGACGGCCTCGCGCTGCCGCGGACTGCCCGTACGGGGAGGGCCGCCACTCCGCGCCACTGCCAGGGCCTCGCGCGCCTTGCCCGAGACCGCGGGCCCGAGCATCGCCACCAGGGCCTCGGGCGCCATCTCGCGGCGCCCGTCCTTGCCGACGAAGCCCCCCTTGAAGAGGGACTCGAGCCCCATCACCGCGCGCGCCGCCACGCCATCCACGAGCTGCTCTGCGATCGCCCACGGCGAGGCCCCCGGGTCCCAGACCACGGCGGCCTCGAGGGTCCCGCCGGCCTGGGCCGCCCGCTCGAGCTGGCCATCCAGCGCGGCGAGGTCGTTGCCCGTGGCCGCCGCCACGTACACCGCCTGCTCGGGCTTCAGCTTGAGCCCACGCTCCCGCGCTCGGCCGAGGATCCACTGCACCAGCTCCACGCTGCGCGGGTCCGGCTTCCACGGTGGCGGGGTGTCCCAGAGCTTGCGGAACGAGAACAGGAGCTCCTGAGGCGCCAGCGCCTTGGCCACCTTGCTGTCCGCACGCAGGCTCGGCGCGTCAAGGACGATGCAGTCCTCGCCCGGCCGCTCAATGCGCGCCAGGATCGCCTTCACCGCGGCCTCCGAGTGGTGACGCGAACCCTTGCGCAGCAGCTCGCCCGCCCCGCGGACGAGGACCAGGCGGCCGCCGCCGAAGAGGGCCCCGCCGGCGAGGTCGTCGAGCAGGGACGCAGCGCGGTACTCGGGATCGCCCGTGTCATGCCGGCAGACCTCGAGCCCGCGCTCGTTCGCAAGCTCAACCAGCCGCAGCGCCGCCTGGTGCCGGTACCAGCCCTCCTCCCCGCGCACCACCAGGGCCGGGGGCAGGCCGCTCGCAAGGCGCTCGGACAGACGCCGGAACTCCAGGTCGGGAGCCGGGTCCTTGGCCGAGGTTGCCTTGCGCGCCATCAGGCCAGCGATCCTCCCGTGCCGAGCAGGGCCATGTCCAGGGCCATTCCCACGAAGAGGGCCACGCCGACCCAGCCGTTCAGGGTGAAGAAGGCAAGGTCCACCCGGGAGAAGGTCCCCGGGCCGCACGAGGCTCTGCTCCCAGCCCAGCAGGCCTGCAGTCCCCAGGATCGAGGCGGCATAGATCCAGCCCAGCTCCGCGCGCCAGGCCACCACAGCGAGGGCCAGGACGGTCAGGCCATGCAGCACGCGCGAGAGGCGCAGGGCACCGGCCTGGCCGAAGCGCGCGGGGATCGAGTGCAGCCCGGCCTCGCGGTCGAAGTCAGCATCCTGGCAGGCGTAGATCAGATCGAACCCCGCGACCCAGGTGAGGACCGCGAGGGCCATCAGGAGGATCGGCAGCAGGTCTCCCTGGAGGTTGCCCCGCACCGCGATCCAAGCGCCGAGCGGCGCCAGGCCCAGTGCCAGGCCGAGCACGAGGTGCGCGGTCCAGGACACGCGTTTCACCAGGCTGTAGCCGAGCAGCACCGCCAGCACGGGGAAGGAGAGCCAGCCGGCCAGGCTCGAGAGAGTGAACGCCCCCCCCACGAACACGGCCGCGGAGAGGAGAGTGAGGGCCGTGACCGAACCAGCCGACAGCAGGCCGGCGGGGAGCTCCCGTCCGGCCGTGCGCGGATTGGCCGCGTCGATGCGCCGGTCCACCAGGCGGTTGAAGGCCATGGCCGCCGTGCGCGCAGCCACGGCGCACACCACGACCAGGCCGAGAACGCGAGGGGTTGGAACGCCTCCAGCCGCGAGCCACGCGCCCTGCAGCGCAAAGGGCAGGGCGAAGATCGAGTGGCTGAAGCGGACGAGGGAGAGCCAGCGCCGCAGGGTGCTCATCGCTCCCCCTGCGCGCCGGGATCGGGTACGGCTCCCGCCTCGCTCGGCGGCTCGTCCAGCCCCTTCCAGCGCGCGCCGCGCCCGTGCTCCACGGACAGACGATCCAGAACCTTGCCCACCACGTGGTCCACCAGATCCTCCAGGGTCTTGGGCCGGTGGTAGAACCCCGGCATGGCGGGCAGGCAGATGGCGCCCATGCGCGTCAGGTCCAGCAGGTTCTCCAGGTGGATCGCGGACATGGGCGTCTCGCGGGGCACCAGCACCAGCCGGCGCCCCTCCTTCAGCGCGACATCCGCCACGCGCTCCACGAGGTTCGAGCTGAAGCCCGCCCGCACCCGGCCGAGGGTCCCCATGCTGCACGGGCAGATGATCGCCGCGCCGGTCAGGGCCGTCCCGGAGGACGGCGGCGCCCCGACCTCATCGGAGCGGAACACGCGCACGCGCGCGGCAGCCTCGGGCCCGAGCCACCCCGGCAGGCTCTCCGCAAGCAGCTCACCCTGCACGCCGGCCTCGACGCCCAGCTCGTGCCGCAGCACCAGGCACCCCGCAGGCGTCGCCGCCAGGTCCACCTCGTGTCCCGCGCCCAGGAGGGCGCGCAGCAGGGCCTCGGCGTAGGCGTGGCCGCTGGCCCCCGTGATGCCGACGAAGAAGCGCGTCATGCGGGCACCCCCGCTTCGCGCGTGCCGGCGTCCACCGCAGCCGGCAGCCCACCCTCGGGAACGGTCCCCGAGTGCAGACAGGCGATGCCCCCCGTCAGGGTGCGGTGGGCGCAGTCCTCGAAGCCGAGGGCCTCCCACTCCGCCTGGAATGCGTCGGGGTCGGGCCACGCGAGCACCGTGCGCGGCAGGTACTCATAGGCGTCCCCGTCCCCGGACACCGCGCCGCCGAGGCGCGGGAGCACCTGCGTGAAGTAGCCGCGGTACAGGGCCCCGAACAGCCGGGACCGCGGCGTGGTGAACTCGAGCACGACCACGCGCCCTCCGGGCCGCACCACGCGCGCCATCTCCTGGAGCGTCCGCCCCCGATCCGCGGTGTTGCGGATCCCGAAGGCCACGGTCGCTCCGTCGGCACAGGCGGTCGGCAGAGGCAGAGCAAGGGCGTCACCATGAACGAACGCCGTCACCCCCTGGAGCCCCTTCCCGCGGGCCTTGCCCGGGGCGCGCGCGACCATCTCATAGGTGAAGTCGACCCCAATGGTGCGCGCGCCCTCGCGCGCAGCCAGCAGGGCCAGGTCGCCGGTGCCCGTGCACACGTCCACCAGGGTGAGGCCGGCGAGCGGACGGCCCCCAGCCACGGTGCGCAGGGCTGCCTTCCGCCAGCGCTGGTCCACGCCCATGGAGAGCCCCCGGTTGAGGAGGTCGTAGGTCCCCGCGATACGCGAGAACATGGAGCGGACGGCCTGGGGATCCGGCATAGCGGGGAGAGGATAGGACGGGTCCGGCAGCGGTGGAACGGAAGAAGGCCCCCGCGCGTGCCGCGCGGGGGCCTTCCCCTGGGTCATGAGGGGCCCAAAGGACCCCAGGACCTCACTGACGCCAGTAGTCGGCGACCACCGACACGTTCGGGGCGAGAACGCCCTGAACCCCCGCGACATAGGGGTTGGTGTCGATCTGGGGCACACCGGCCGCGCCGGTCTCGAGGACATCCACGATGCCAGATCCACCGCTGGCGTTGGGGACCGCGACGAAGGCGAAGCGCGAGGCGCTCACGCTGCGGATCGCAGGAGCCGCGCGCACCAGGCCCTTCGAGTTCTGGGGCGAGGGCGCCCCGGAGGTGAAGGTGGTGAAGTAGTTCGGCAGGCCGCCCAGGTTCCGGAGGTTGTCGAACGCGATGTCGACCGGAACGCCGGAGAGGCGATCCTCACCCACGGAGACCTGGATGCCGAGCTCCATGGAGCGCACGGTCGGGTTCTGCAGGTTGGTTCCCAGCGGGATCTGACCGGCCAGGGCGCTCTCCACCCAGAGGAGGGAGACGGCACCTTCGCCGGGCGTGCCGGGCTGGCCGCTGTCGATGTCGATCGGACCCTCGTGGACGACCCACGCGGCGATCTGCAGGTTGATCGGGTCAGGCCGGATCGTCTTCGGGTTCTGGAAGATGAAGGGCGCCACGCCGATCACGTCGTCGAAGCCCCAGCCGTTCACGCCGTTCGGGCCGGACTCGAAGATCGCGACCGTGCCGGAGCGGTTCAGGATGTAGGCGAAGTAGACGTTGCGGTTGAACGCGAAGCCCACCTGACGCGGGAAGATGCAGACCTCGAAGGGCTCGTTGAGCTGGGCACCAACCTCGCGACGCACCTCGAGCGAGAAGGCCGAGATGATCGAGATCGTGTCGTCGATCTCGTTGCAGACCAGGAGGTCCTCGTTGAGCGGATCCCAGGCCAGCCCGCGCGGGCCCTTGCCGACGACCGTGTTCTTGACCACCTGGTGGAAGGTGGACGAGTTCGGGTTGATGTCGATGAAGGAGACCGTGTCGGCCGACTGGTTGGAGACCGCGAGGAAGTCCAGGTTCGGACCCATGGCCAGGGAGGTCGGGTCGGCCACCGCGATGCGGTCGATGACGGTCATCCGGTTCGAGTTGAACACGGTGATCTCACGACGCTGGCGGTCGAGCACGTACAGGTAGTGGCCGATCTGCTGCCGGATCTGGTACGGCAGGCAGGAGGTCACCTGGACCTGGCCGGAGCTGGGGCCGAGGAACCAGCCGTTCTGCTCCTGGGTCAGCAGGCCGCTCGGGGGCTCCGGAACGGTGGCCGTCGGGTTGCCGAAGGGGTTGCCGGGGCCGAGCAGGTTCTGCTTGGGATCGAGGCCGCCCTGGTTGGCCGCGTGGTCGACCGAGGTCGGCTCCTTGGCGGCGAGGTAGGGCGCCACGCACAGGGGCGGGAACGCCAGCGGCGGCGGGTTGGGGTGGGGTGCCCAGGAGATGATGTTCGGCGCCCCGTAGAGGATGTTGCCGAACTGGTTGGGCTGGGCCGGGCCCAGGGTGTTGGCCCCCACCGCGATCGGGGCGATCTGCTTGAGACCGTCCAGGGTGCAGAGGTCACCCCCGTTGGCCTGACAGCCGAAGGGGAACTGGGCGTTGTTGAAGGTCACGTCGAGCGCCCAGCCGAGCATCATGTCGGAGACGTTCGAGACCAGAGGGGCGCGCGCGACCAGGTCGTTGAGCGAGCTGTCCTTGGTGAGGGTGAAGACCCCCGCGGACCCGCCGTCGATGGTGCAGGTGCCCTCCACGAGGGGCGGACGCAGGCCCGTGTGGACGCGCAGGTTCGGGTTGTAGACGAACTTGGTGTGGCCCTCGATCGGGATGTCCGGGATGTAGGTCGGGTCACCCGTGGACTGCCCGAAGCCGTTGAGGTCGAGGATGCTCACCCCGGGGGTGGCGCCGCCGCGGCCCAGCAGGATCGTGTCCGGCATCACCGGGGCGTTCACCAGGCCCGGTCCCTCGCCCGTGACGAAGAAGGTCTGGGCGGCCAGCAGGTTGTTGTTCCCGATCGTGCTGCCCGGCTGGGTGCCGTCGGGGTTCTGGGCCAGGTCGAACAGCTGCCCCGAGTTCACCGTGATGTCCACGGTGGAGAAGGTGTTGCAGTTGTTGAACAGCGGTCCGGCGCCCGGGAAGTTGAACGCGGGCAGGATCCGGAAGGTCGAGAAGTCGTAGATGCTGTCGGGCATGCACGTGAAGGGCATGTCCGTCCGGCTGGCCGAGGGGCCGAACTCGATCTTGAAGAGGGAGCTCACATTGGGGGCTCCCTGACCCTCGACGGCGCCCACGGAGAGGGGCTGCACCGGCTCGGTGAAGGCCACGCGGATGGTGGTCAGCGGATCGACGTTGAGGTCTCCCCCCCCGGGGATGATCAGCGGCGAGTTCTGGGGCGGCGGGCTCGAGATCACCTCGGGGCCGAGGTCGTCCTCGCCCACCGTGGTGCAGGCCAGCACGCGCTGGTCCAGGGCCCGGCCGTCCGTGCTGAGCAGCGCGGTGGTGATCTCCATCCGGATCTGGACTCCGGTCGGGAAGCGCTCGTAGGTCTCCAGATCGTCGTCACTGTCGGGGATGAACACGATGGTGTTCGGACGGACGAGGTCGCTGGCACCGTTGAAGCTGCCCTGCGTGCCGGGGAAGCCCGCGCCTTCGCCGACGAGGGCTACTGGGGCTCCGTCCTGCAGACCGACCCAGCGCTGCAGGGTGAGCTGCGGCGGGGTGGTGTTCGTCTGCGGGCCCGCGTAGGTGTAGCCGTTGACGAATGCGCGCCCCTGGATCGGGAGCGAGTCCCCGGTGAGGGGATCGATCGCAAGCACGGTCACCGCTCCGGCGAGGCCCGAGCTGGCCTGGGCACCGGGGCTGGAGGACAGCACCGTGTCGATGTCCAGCGGAAGGGTGAACGAGGCGTAGAGGAAGTGGTTGCCCGGCGCACCGCTGGGGAGGACCGTCGTCGTCGGGAACTTCGGCACCGGGCGGACGGGGTTGGCCAGCGAGATGTTCGCGGCCAGGTCCTCCTGGGAGCGGATGTTCACGATCTGGGCGGTCGGGTTCCCCGTCGCGTCCAGCTTGCGGATGGTGTGCGGAACGAGCTGCCCGAAGCCATTGCTGGCCTCCTCCAACGTCATCTGGTTGGTGGGGCCATTAGAGGCCGATTCGGGACCGCAGGCAGTGAAACCGAGGGCCAGGGCGGCCGCTCCGGTGATCCGAAGGGTCTTCGCAGTCATGGGTGGTCGGGCGTGTTGGGGGGGAATGGAGCGCCCGGCGGTCGGACAGCGTAGCGGCAGGGCACCGCCGACGCCACGACCTGGAGGGCATCCCCTGAGTCCGGAGGTGCCTCAGCGCACCCGGGCTGGTGTCCAAGATCCGTGCCGAGGGTCGCGTCCCACCCGCGCGCGAGGAGGACAGAGGGTTCTTGGCCCGGCCCCTGGGTCGCCCCGGGTCGCCAGAATGGCCCCCCTGACGACGTCTTCCCTGCCGCCGGCCCCCCACCGAGGTCCCACGGATCGGCGCACGCCTTCAGCAGGGGGGACGCCATGAGGCAGACGGGCCGGGCTCGGGCACGGCGGCCCCGAGCCAGCAGGCGTGCGGGATCGCACGCCTGGAGGGCGGCGGCCGGGGCCGCAACCCTCCATGCGCGGCACATCAGGTCGCGGCCCCTACCTGACCCACCGGAGGAGCCACCCCACCAGGAACGCCCTGAAGCTCGGCGCTGGATCCGCGAGCCCCGCGGGCTACCCTCCACCCACCCATGGCTGGCGACCACGTCTTCGATCCTTCCGCCCTCGAGGGCGACGCCGGCGGCCCCGCCGAGGAGCAGGTCGAGGTCCAGCTACGGCCGGGGCGCCTAGCCGAGTTCGTGGGCCAGCGCCGGGTCGTCGAGAACCTGCGCGTGACCCTCACAGCGGCCTCCAGCCGGGGGGAGGTCCCCGACCACGTCCTGTTCTCGGGCCCCCCCGGCCTGGGCAAGACCAGCCTGGCGCGCATCCTCGCGGCGGAGCTCGGGACGCGGCTCGTGGCGACCAGCGGGCCGGCCCTCGAGAAGCCCCGCGACCTGGTGGGGCTCCTGACCCAGCTCCAGCGCGGGGACGTCTTCTTCATCGACGAGGTCCACCGAGTCCCGAAGGCCGTGGAGGAGTACCTCTACACCGCCATGGAGGACCTGCAGGTCGACCTGACCCTCGACAGCGGCCCCCACGCGCGGATCGTGACCCTCAACCTCGAGCCGTTCACTCTCGTCGGAGCCACCACCCGCGAGGGCCTGCTGACCGCGCCGTTCCGGGCCCGGTTCGGCCTGCTCGAGAGGCTCGAGCCCTACGAGGTCGGCGACCTCATCGCGATCGTCGTGCGGCTCGCGGGCCTGCTCGGCGTCGGCATCGAGCCCGAGGCGGCGCAGGCTCTCGCAGAGCGCAGCCGTGGGACGCCGCGCATCGTCGGCCGCCTGCTCCGACGCACGCGCGACCTGGCCGAGGTGGCCGGACGCGGCACCATCGACGGCGCCCTCGCGCTGCAGGCCCTCGAGCGCCTGGGCATCGACGAGAACGGGCTCGAAGAGATGGACCGCCGCGTGCTGCGCTGCATCGCGGACCACGGGGGCGGGCCGATTGCGCTGAAGACGATCGCGGCGGTGGTGTCGGAGACCGAGGACACCCTCGAGGATGTCTACGAGCCGCACCTGCTCCGGGTCGGCCTCGTGTCGAAGACCGCGCGTGGAAGAGTCCTCACCCCTGCCGGCGCACGCATGGTGGGCTTCGACCTCCCCGGTGCGGGTCCGGGTCTGTTCGACGGATGAGCACTCTCCCCGCTGCGGAAGAAGCAGGCGCACAGGCGCGCGCGTGCGACGCCGCGCCTGCAGAGATTGCGGCGCGAGCGGATCACGCCGCGCTTGCAGAGAGCGCTGAGCGAGCGAAGCACGCCGCGGATGCAAGCAGCGCTGCACGGGCGGCCTCCCCCGCGCATGCAGGAAACGCTGCCCAGGCCGGCCACCGTGAGCCCGTGGACCGACCTCTGCTCGCGGCCCACGAGCCCGCAGTCCCCGCGTCCCTCTCGCGGCGCGCGGCGCTTGGACGCACGCTCCTCGCAGCGGCTGGAGGCCTGGCTGCCTGCGGAAGCCTGCCGCGGCAGGGGCGAGCCAGCGGCGACGGCAGGAGCGGCGCACCCCTGGACCCTGGAACCATCCGCGTGCGCCTCGGTCGCTGGGAGGCGAGTCGCCCCCTGGAGGTGGTCGCCGACGGGCGCCCCCTCGAGATCACGCGGGCGCCGGGAGGCCTCCGCGTGGACGGTCGCACGGCACCGGAGCACACGATCCCGTCGTCCGTCGGCGTGCGCGTCGACGGGCGGCTGCACCGCGGGGTTCTCCACATGACCGCGAGCCCCGCCGGAGCCTCCCTGCATCTCGAGCTGGACCTCGAGGACTATGTGGAGGGCGTGGTCGCGGCGGAGCTGAGCCTCTGGTCCGCGGAGCCGGCCGAGCTCGAGGCCCAGGCCATCGCCGCCCGGAGCTACGCGACGGCGATCCTGGCCCAGCGCAGGGCCGCCCGCGGAGCCCGCGCCTCCTTGGAGGCCGGCACCCAGGACCAGGTCTACCGGGGCACCTTCGAGCCCGGCTCGAGCGCGGGTGAGCAGCGAGCCGCCGCAAGGCTGCGGGCGGCAGTGAGCGCCACGCGCGGGCGCGTGCTCTGGCAGCAGGGCCGTCCGCTCGTCGCGCTGTTCTCGGCCGCCTGCGGCGGCCACACCAGCGACCTGTCTGCGGTCTTCTCGGGCGCGGCCGACCGGGCCGCGGGCCGTGGCGGAGCGGTCTGCCCCGCGTGTTTGGCGAGGGCCGAGCGGGAGGAGGCGCAGGGCGCGCCCGATGCCGAGCGTCCGCTTGGCTGGAGGGTGACCCTCTCGCCCGCGGACCTGCGCGCGACGGGTCAGGCGCTCGGCCTCGACGGCCCGCTCAGGCGCCTGGTTCCCGACGCGGACGCCGGCGGCCGGTGGATCTCGGTGGCGGTGGAGGGGGAGACCGGAGGGCCGCGCCGCGTGACCGCGGACGAGCTGCGCGCGGCGGTTGGGCGGAGCCGCATGAAGAGCACTCGGGTGCTGCAGACCTGGCCCCACGCCGGCGAGCGGATCACGGGCGGCCTGCTCCTCCGGGGCCTCGGCCACGGCCACGGCGTCGGTCTCTGCCAGGAGGGTGCGCACGACCTCGCCCGCGCCCCGTGGGGCTGGACGAGCGAGCGCATCCTGGGGACCTACTTCCCCGGTGCCGGACTGCGTCGGATCTGAGCGCGGCTCGCCTCGCGCGGCCCTCGCGCAGCGCGAGGCGTGCCGCGGCGGGGCGGTCGTTCGGGAGGGCCGGGCCTCCCGCCGCTCCCCCGAGGCGGTACCGTCTGCCCCATGAGCGGGTTCGCCTACCGCGTGCACGAGCGCTGCCCCCACACCGGCGCGCGGACGGGCACCTTCGACACCCCCCACGGCCCGGTCGCCACGCCCGCCTTCATGCCGGTCGGGACGCGTGGAACCGTCAAGGGGATCCTGCCGCGGGACCTGCGCGAGGCGGGCTCGTCGATGATCCTGGCGAACACCCTGCACCTGCACCTGCGGCCGGGGCACGAGGTGGTGCGGGACCTGGGCGGGCTGCACCGCTTCATGGGCTGGGACGGGCCGATCCTGACGGACTCTGGCGGCTACCAGGTCTTCTCCATGGCCGATCTGGCGAGCATGGATGAGGACGGGGTCTCCTTCCGCTCCATCGTGGACGGCAGCAAGGTGCGCTTCACGCCGGAGCGCGTGATGGACATCGAGCGCGACCTCGGCGCCGATGTGATCATGGCCTTCGACCACTGTCCGGACGACCCGACGGACCGCCGCAAGGTGCAGGACGCCACGGACCGCACGCACCGCTGGCTCGACCGGTGCGTCAGCCGCTGGCGAGAGAACGGCGGCCTCGAGCGCGGGCAGGCCCTGTTCGGGATCGTGCAGGGCGGCGTCTTCGAGGACATCCGACGAGCGAGCGTCGACGCGGTGGTGAGCCACGACCTGGTCGGGGTCGCGGTCGGTGGAGTGAGCGTCGGCGAGGACCGCGAGGACATCCGCCGCGCCTTCGCCATGAGCGTCCCCCACCTGCCCGAGGATCGGCCGCGCTACCTGATGGGGATCGGCACGCCCACGGACTTCTTCGACGCCGTGGAGCAAGGGGCGGACCTGTTCGACTGCGTGACGCCAACGCGCCACGGCCGCAACCACCAGGTCTACACCTCGCTCGGGCGCGTGAACGTGCGCAATGAGGGCTGGGCGCGAGAGACTGGGCCCCTGGATCCGGCCTGCAGCTGCCCCGCCTGCACCCAGTTCCCCCTGGGCGCCCTGCGGCACTACTGCAAGACCAACGAGATGCTGGGCGGTGCGCTGCTCTCCCTGCACAACGTCTGGTTCTTCCACGGCCTCGCGCATGCGCGAGGCCGTGGCGTCCGGGGCCCTCCCCCAGCTGCGCGCCGAGGTCCTGCCGCGGGTCGAGCCCCGGCGCTCGCCGAAGGCCTGAGCGCCGCGGCACGGGGGAGGGCTGCCGGGCGGCGAGCTCCGCCGCTAGGGCCCCCCCGGGCGGCTCAGCCCTCAGCGGCCCTTGTAGTCCGGGCAGGTCGTCGCGTTGGGACGCTCCGGCCGTCGGCAGGCATCTCCGTAGTCCCACTTGCAGCGGTCGCAGAGGGGACCGCTAGATGCCGCGAAGAGGCGGCGCAGGAGCGTGGACAGACGCTGGAGCAGACTCCGCATGCCAGGAGGATCGGGACCCGGGGGCCCGAGCGTCAACTGGGGAGCGCTTGGGCGGGCGCGGTGCCCGAGCGCCGTCCTTGGGCACCCCGCCTGGGCACACCGCCTGGGCACCCACACGCGAGCCCCGCCAGCCTGCACTGGCGGAGCTCGCTTTGGGGGGGCTCCCCTTCGAAGGGTTGAGCCGCCGGTAGAGCTCGGAAGAGGCGGGTGGAGGCCGGCGCCCCTGCGGTCCGCCCGTGGGGAAGTCCTAGGCCGGGGCGCGGAACCGCGCACCCGGCGTCAGGAGTGCCGGTGGCTGAGGTGTTGGCAGATGAGGTGTTGGCAGCTGAGACGCTGGCATCCCGGAAGCCGCCATCACTGGCCGCCTCAGCGCGGGACCCGGCCGCCCGCGATGACCTCGATCGTGCGCAGGTCGAACAGCTGCAGCTCCTCGTCCGTGTCGAGGGTCGGCGGGGTGTAGGCCCGGCGCTGGGAGCCCACGATGCCCACCTGGTAGCCCTCGAAGCGTGCAAGCTCGTAGCGGCCATCGCCGCTGACGATCTCGGCGCAGCGCTCGCCCGCCCACCACAGGAACCAGCGGGTCGGCTGGCCGGTGACACGCTCGGCGCGCACGTAGCCGCGGCCGTCGAAGCGCCCCCAGTGCAGGGACTTGGAGAGCTCGAGCTGGCGCCGCTCGTCGAGCAGCTGCTCGATGCGCGCGCGACGCTGGGCATCACGCTGGCTGAGGTCACCGCTCAGGGAGACCAGCTCCACGCGCAGCTGGGCACGCTCCGCCTGGAGGTCGGCCACGGTCGCGATCGGCGAGCCCTCGCCGGCAAGCTGGGATGCCTCCTTGTACGCCGCTGCCACGGCCTGCCAGGTGATCGCATCCGAGGCGCCGTTCCCCTTGGCCGCGTCGAACAGGTAGTCCGCGCGCTGAAGCGCCGCACGCGCGCCGGGCTTGACGGGCTGCTGCGGAGCAGCAGGGGCCTCGGCGACGGGCTTCGTGGCGGCCTTGGGCGCCTGCGGAGCCGGCTCGGCTGCTGGAGCGCTGGGGAGGCTGCGCTGCGCGGCGCGGAAGGCCTTGGCGGCCTCGGCCGCGCTGGCCGCGGCGCGCGTCGTGCTGGCCTCGATCCACACCGAGGCGGAGCTCGGGGCCCACACGCGGACCCAGTCCTCGGCCAGCGGCTTGGTGGTGTCGGCGCGTGAGACCTGCTCAAGGCGCGCCCCCAGGTCCAGGCGGTCCGGCAGCGGCATGGAGCTCGGCGCGCTCGAGGGCATGGGGCGCATGTTGAGGCGGTCGCCCGTCACGGCCAGGACGCCCGGCGTGCCGGTCTCGGCGAGGTACTTGCCGTGGACCCAGACCTGCACGCCGCCCGCGACGGAGCAGCGGTGGAACGGACGGCTGCCTTCGCTGGTCTCGAGCACCTGCAGGAGGGTGCCCTCCTCCAGCTCGACGATCGCCGAGGCGTTGCGGTCGGGGAAGGAGCGGGCGACAGCGCCCTCAGCAGCCTCCACCCACTCCTGAGCGAGGCCGGGAGCCGCGAGGCAGAGTCCGGCCAAGGCCCAGCCACCAGCCGCGGCCGCCATGCGGCGGGCGGCTTGGAAGGTCGTTACGGTCATCGTTCTAGTCACCCCTCTAATTGGTTCGTTCGTTGCGGGTCGTGGGCCCCTCAGCGGCTCGCGCCGGGCCGGCGCCCGCACCAGCGGGCCGCAGGCGCCCCACGACGAGGTCGAAGCTAGCGGCGGCGCCCCGCCGATTCCACGGCCCCGCTGGAATCCGCATCGCGCCCACTAGACTGCGGCGATGCGCGCCGACGGCCCGATCCCGCCCCCTCTGTTCCCGTACATGACCTGGGCGCAGACGGAGTCGTTCCGCTCGCCCTGGTCCCTCTCGCAGTCGGGCATGCCGATGCCGGACGCGGAGCTCCTGGGCGGCCCCCTGGACCCGGCCGAGTGCCTGCCCTGGCCGGGGATGGGCGCGCGCCAGGCCCTGGAGGCCCGCGTCGCGAGCTGGCACGGAGTGGACCCCGAGCGCGTGCTGGCGGTCCCTGGCGCCTCGGCAGGGATGCACCTGGTGGCGGACTGCCTCTTCCGGGGGGCCCGGGTCCTGCACGAGACCCCGCGCTACGAGCCCCTGGAGGCCCTCCCGCGCCTGTTCGCCGCCGAGCCGGTGCCCTTGACCCGGCGCTTCGAGCAGGGCTGGACCCTCGATCCGGAGGAGGCGGCCCTGGCCGCCACGGGAGCGCGCCGCGCCGCGCACCTGTTCCTGACGAACCCCCACAACCCCACCGGCGCCGTGCTCGAGCGGGAGACCCTGGTCGCGCTCGGCGAGGTGGCTGCGCGGCACGGCGGGGTGGTGGCGTCGTGCGAGGTCTACGCGGACTTCAACCCGCACCCCGAGACGCGGCTGCACTGCGCCAACCTCCTCCCCAACGGCATCACCATCGGCTCCATGACGAAGGCCTGGGGCCTGGGACCCCTGCGCGTGGGCTGGATCGTCCTCGGCGAGGGGCTCGTCCACCTGCGGCCGCTGCTGGTGGACCGCGCTCACCTCGGCTGGGTGGATCCCCCCACCGCAAGCCTGGTCCTCGCCACGCGCGCCCTCGAGCGCGCGACGGACCTCCTCCAGCCGGTGCGCCGGGTGGAGGTCGAGTGCCGCCCGCTGCTCGACCGCTGGCTGCGCGAGACGCCGGGGGTG
>JBDQFW010000049.1:0-18098 GCA_040265735.1 Planctomycetota bacterium
TGCTCGGCCCGCGGCGCTTCGGCATCGAGCGCCCGCTGGCGTTCCTGCGCGAGCAGCGCGCTCTGCTCAGAACCCTCCGGCAGCTGGTCGAGGCCGAGCGCATCGCGGTGGTCCAGACGCACCTCCTGCAGACCCTCGACTTCTTGACCCTGGGCCTGCGCGAGCCTGGGCGCGCCGTCCTGTGGACCCTGCACAACGAGGACTTCCTCCCCGCGGGGCGCGGGCCGTGGGAGAGGCTGAAGCGGCGCGTCCACGCGTGGCTCTACCGCGCCCTCGCGGGACGCGTCGACGGGTTCGTGGCCGTGTCCGAGGGCGTCGCCCGGGCCCTCGCCCGCGAGATCGGAGCCGGCCGGGGCCGCGTGCGCGTCATCCCGAACGGGATCGAGGTGCCCACCGCGCGCGGGCGCGACAGGGCTCGGCCCAGGGGCCTTCCGAGCAGCGGGCGCCTGCTCCTCACCGTGGGGCGCCTCGTGGAGCAGAAGGGGCAGGCGGACCTGATCGAGGCCTTCGCTCGCCTGGAGCCGGCGGGCGAGGACCTGCACCTCGTCCTCGCGGGAGAGGGTCCCCTACCGGCGGACCTGCGCGCGCAGGCGGCGCGGCTCGGGCTGAGCGACCGCGTGCACCTCCTCGGGCTGAGGAGCGACATCCAGGACCTGCTCGAGGCCTGCGAGCTCTTCGCGCTCCCCTCTCGCTGGGAGGGACTCTCGATCGTTCTGCTCGCAGGCCTCGCCGCGGGCCTGCCCGTCGTCGCGACGCGGGTCTCCGGCACCGAGGAGGTGATGCGAGACGGCGTTCACGGGCGCGTCGTACCCCCGCGTGAGCCTCTGGCCCTGGCCGCCGCGCTGCGCGAGCTGCTCGACGCACCCGAGCGCGCTCGGCAGCTCGGCGCGGCCGGCAGGATGCGGGTGCTGGAGCGGTTCAGCGGACGCGCCATGGCACAGGCGCACCTGGACCTGTACGAAGAGGTGTGTCGCCCATGAGGAACCCTCCGCCCGACGCCCGCGAGCTCCCGCCGCTGACGCCCCTCCAGCGGGTGCGGCGCGACCTGACCAGCTGGCCCCGCCGGGCGACGGCGCGCCACCGGGTGCTGCCGAACCTCCTGGTGCTGGGCGCCCAGCGCGCCGGCACGACGAGCCTCTATGAGCACCTCGGCCTGCACCCCGGGGTGTGGATGTCGCGCACCAAGGAGGTGCACTACTTCGACAACTACGCGGACCAGCCCCTCGACTGGTACCGCTCGCACTTCCCGACCCGTCGCTGGGTGGAGGCCCGCTCGCGCGATCTGGGGTACGGCATCGCCGTGGGCGAGGGCAGCCCCTACTACCTCTTCCACCCGGCCGTGCCCGGGCGCGTGCGCGCGGCCCTGCCCCGGGCGCGCCTGGTGGTGCTCCTGAGGGACCCCGTCGAGCGCGCGCTCTCCCACTTCCGCCACGAGCGCAAGTGGGGCTTCGAGCCCGAGGAGTCCTTCGAGCGCGCGTGGGCACTCGAGGCCGAGCGCCTCGCCCGCGTGGGCGACCTGAGCGCGCCAGGGGCCTTCGACGAACACCACAACCACCACTCCTACGCGGCGCGCGGGGACTACGCTCCGCAGCTCGCGGCCTGGCTCGAGCACTACCCGGCCAGCCAGCTCCTGGTGATCCGCAGCGAGGACCTGTTCTCGCGCCCGAGCGAGGTCATGGGGCGCCTGTTCCGCTTCCTGGACCTGCCGCAGGTGAACCTCGGCGGCTTCCCCGCCCTCAACCGAACCCGCCGCACCCCGCTAACCGAGGGCGAGCGCGCGGTGCGGGCGCGCCTCGTGGAGCACTTCCGGCCCCGGGTGAGCGCGCTCGAGCAGCTCCTCGGGCGCTCGATGGGCTGGGCAGAGGCGTGGAACGAGGGCGAGCCCGGCTCATCGGGGAGCGGCGGAGGGCCGGCGTGACCCTGCGGGTCGCTCACCTGAGCGCCCTCTTCCCCCACCTCACGGAGACCTTCGTCTACCGCGAGGTCCTCGCACTCCGGCGCCTCGGAGTGGAGGTCCACCCCTTCGCATGCTGGAAGCCGGCATCCGCCGCCCTCTCCCAGGAGGCCGCGCACCTCGTGGACGAGACGGTCTTCGTCTTCCCTCTCCGCCCGCTGGCCTGCCTGCTCGACCAGCTGCGTGCGCTGGCCACGCGCCCACGGGTGTATCTGGGCCTCGTGGCTCGCGCGCTGCTGCAGCCACGCGGGGTGCGGGACCGGGTGCTCACCCTTGGGCATGTGATCATGGGTGCGCACCTCGCGCCCGCCATGCGCCGCGCGGGGATCACCCACATCCACGCGCACTTCTGCATCAACGCGGCCACCATCGGGCTCACGGCTTCGCGCCTGCTGGACCTGCCCTTCAGCTGGACCGCCCACAACCTGCTCTTCACGCGCGACCTCCTGCTCGACGAGAAGGTGCGCTCGGCGGCCTTCGTCGCCTGCATCAGCGAGCACACCCGCGCGCGGCTGCTGGAGCTTGGCCTGCCCGCCGAGCGCACGCCGCTGGTGCGCTGCGGGCTGCAGCGCCGCGAGCCGGGGCTTCGCCAGGCGCCACAGCGCGCAGACGCTCCGCCCCGCCTCCTGTTCGTCGCCCAGCTTCAGCCTCGCAAGGGCGGAGAGGTCCTCGTGGAGGCCTGCGCGCGGCTCGCGGCCCGCGGCGTCGCGTTCCACGCGGACCTCATCGGAGAGGGACCCTGCCGGCCTGCGCTGGAGGAGGCCATCGAGCGCCTGGGCCTGGGCGAGCGGGTCACCCTGCGCGGGGCCCTGCCCCAAGAGGAGCTCCAGCAGCACTGGAGCGCCGCCAGCCTGTTCGTGCTGCCGTGCGTGATCGCGCCCGACGGGGACCGCGACGGGATCCCGGTGGCTCTGATGGAGGCCATGCAGCAGGGCCTTCCCGTGGTCAGCACGCCGGTCTCCGGCATCCCCGAGCTGGTGCAGGACGGAGTCACGGGGCGCCTCGTTCCGGAGGGCGATCCGGAGGCCCTGGCTGCGTGCATCGAGGAGGTGCTTGCGGACGCAGAGCTGCGCGCGCGGCTCGCAGACGCAGGCAAGGCGCGCGTGGCCCATGCCTTCGACGCGGATCGCGGGGCCGCTCTGCTGGCGGAGGCCTTCGAGCGGGTTCAGGCCGCACGGGCGCTCACCCGCTGACCCCGCCGGGCTCCGCCTGCCCCTCCGCGTGCGCGCCTCCCACCAGGGCCGCGTGCCGCACGAGGGCCGCTGCGGCCGTCAGCCAGATGGCGGTCTGCGCGATGACGTACGCGTTGTTCCAGGGGTGCGGCAGCAGGTACAGGCCGCCCGGAGCGAGGAGCGACAGGGCGAGCCACACGGCGAGCCGGCGCGCATGGCGGGGCGCGAGGCCGCCCGCGTCCTCACCGGTGCCGATGCGCTGCAGGGCCACGAGGGGCAGCAGGAGCAGGGCGTGGTCGTACCACGCGTGATAGGTGCAGAGCACGGTGGTGATCCCCAGCACGCCGAGGCGCGTCCACAGGGGCGCCGCACGGCGGCGCAGGGCCCAGGCCCAGGCCGCGAGCACGGTGAGCACCGTTCCCAAGGTCATCCAGCGCGGCCGCCCCCACCAGGCGAGGAGGGAGTGCACGTTGATGCTCTTGATGGTGAGCAGCGGCTCCGGCGGGGGCGCCGGCGCCCGGCGCGCCTTGACGCCGTCGGGCCGTCCTGAGCCCTCCAGGACGGCAGTCTCCAGCGAGCGCTGGTTGCGCGTCCCAATCGAGCCCTCGCCTCGGTTGGCGCCGAATTCCGCGCCCTGCACCCCGCGCTCGGCCCAGGCCTCAAGGCGCTCAACCGGGTCTCGCCCCAGGGGCAGGGTGGCCCCGAGAGTCAGCGCCAAGTACACGATCGCGGCGAGGGCCGCCGCCACCGCGCCGCGCCTTTTGGTCAGGACCAGCACGGCGAAGGGCCCGCCTAGCGTGGGCTTGAGGACCGCGGCGACGAGGGCCAAGCCGGCTGCCGGTGCGGAGCTCGCCTGCGCCATGACGAGCACGAAGAGCAGCACGGGCAGGGCCACCTGCCCGTTGCCGATGCCTGCGCCCAGGGGATAGCTGGCCAGGGCCGCGGCCACCAGCAGGATCCGCTGGCGCCGGTCACCGCCCGCCGCGCGCAGGAGGGTGCGGACCAGGAGCACCAGGCACAGGACCATCAGCGCGGCGTAGAGCCAGCGGACCTGTCGAAAGGGCCCCCACCCCACGATGGGTGTGAACATCAGGTAGCTCGCCGGCGGGTACATGGCGTCGGGGTCGAAGCGATAGATGTCCACTCCGTCCCACCAGCGCAGCACCTCGCGCCAGCGCAGGCGCAGGTCCACGCCGCCGCCGAACCGCTGATGCACGAGGGTCAGGCGCCAAAAGCCGTAGCCCAGCCAGCCCGCAGCGAGGGTCGCCAGGCCAAGGGCCAGCGGCCCGGCCCGTCGCAGCTCCTGGAGGCCCGCGCGCAGCATGGCCCCATGATGCGGGATGCGCGCGCGGGGCGGGAGGGTCGAGGGCCGGGCCGCGCCTCCCGGGCAGCCCTTCGATCGCGCCCTGGGCGCGCAGGCCCGGGCGTTCCCCTGCCGATAGGGCCTATGAGAGATGCCGTCGATCCGCTGGAACCGCTACTGGGGTCGCTCCTACGACTGGAGCGCCGACGGGGAGGAGTGGTCCGGCCAGGCCGCGTTCTGCGGGCAGCCCTACGAGGCCTGGAAGGCCTCGCTGGTCGAGGCCTTCCTGCGCCCCATGATCGGGGCTGACGACACGGTGCTCGAGATCGCCCCTGGGCATGGGCGCTGGTCGGCCGAGCTGATCGACCTTGCGCGCACCGTCCACCTCGTGGACCTGAACCCCGAGTGCGTGGCGTTCTGCCGAGAGCGCTTCCGCCAGGAGCCGGGCGTCCACTGCCACCAGGGCGACGGACGCAGCCTGCCCGCCGAGCTGACCGGAGCCGTGGACGCGGCCTGGTCCTACGACTCGTTCGTCCACATGGAGCTCGACACGCTCGAGGCCTACCTGCACGAGCTCGCGAGAGTGCTGCGGCCCGGCGGTCGCGCAGTGCTGCACCACGCGGGTCGACGGCACAGCTGGCTGCCGCTCGGGTTCCTGAGGCACCTCGGCCCGCTGCGGTCGCTCTACCAGCTCCTCTCCATGGGGCGCGACACCATGGGCGGGCGGGACGGCGACCGCGGCAATGTCTCCGGCGAGGCCGTGCGCGCGGCGGCCGAGCGCGCCGGCCTCAGGGTGCTCGAGCAGGTGGACCGCTGGGGCCCTGAAGGAGCCTTCGACTGCCGTCGCTTCCGGGACCTGATCACGACCCTCGAACGGCCAGCGCGCTGAGGGCCCTGTGGGCCTCGCGCGCGCGAGCCAGCCCTGCCCGGTTGAACAAGACCCCGGCCCGCCGCGAGCGGTCCAGGACCGCCGGATCGAACAGCTCGCGGAAGCTCGCGGGGTCGAGCTGCAGGTCGAGGAAGCCGCTCAGATCGGCCAGGAACGGCTCGGGACGCGCGATCAAGGGCTCGAGCGGCACGACGCGCAGGCGCTCGGGGACCCGGCGCGCCACGCGGGCCAGCTCCTCGTTGTGGTGCGCATAGACACGCAGCAGGTGGGCCTTGCGCCGCGGGGACCAGGTCGAGCGGGTGCGGCGCGCCAGGGAGTCGAGCACGCCGCGCGGCTCGCGCAGGAGCGCGACGACGCGCAGCTCGGGGAGCTGCGCCAGCCAGTGGTCCAAGAAGAGGGTGGTGCGCGGATCCTTCCAGCCCCAGCGGGTCGTTGCGCCGGACCGGCGCTCGAGGAGCGCACGCGCCTCGCGCAGGAAGCGCTCGGACGGCTCGAAGCGCTCGGCCACGCGGTAGTCCTCGCCGTCGAAGGCCCGCGCGAGCTCCTGGCGCTGGAGGGTCAGGAAGTCCTCGTCTTCGTAGTGGCCGTAGGGGTTGGTGCGCAGGTCCACATGCAGGCGCTCGCCCATGTCCACCCCCGAGACATGCAGGAAGCGCGCGAAGAGCGAGGTCCCGGAGCGGTGCATCCCGCACACCGCGACGGGGCCGCCTTCCGCCCCTCGCGCCTCCCCGCTCCTGCCTGCCATGAACGAAGACTACCCTGGTAGGACGACCTCGCCCATGCAGCCCGCCCCGCAGCCCGAACCCGGTGACGACGGCCTCGTCGCCCGCCAGACGGGCGGCACGGCCACGGCCCATGTGACCGGGATGGCCGTGCGCTACGGCGCGGCGATGCTGACGACGCGCCTCCTGGGCCCGATTCTCTTCGGCACCTTCGTGCAGGCCACGACCCTCGTGCAGCTCGCGGCCCAGCTGGGTGCCCTGGGCCTCGCCCCCGGCGTGCTCCCCCATGTGCAGAGGGCCCGCGGCGCGCGGGCGGCCCTGCGGGCCGTGGTCCGGCGTGGCGCGGGCCTCGCGCTCGTTGGCGCCGCGGCGATGGCCGTCGTCCTCTTCGCACTCGCCCCGACCTTGGGGGCGCGCGTGTTCCAGGACCCGGAGCTGGAGGGGATGCTGCGCGTCCTCGCAGTCGGCGTGGTGCTCACGGCGGTGGCGGCGACCCTGCTGGCCCTGCTCCAGGGCCTGCTAGGCGTGCGCACCCAGGCGTGGATCGACCGCGTGCTGGCGCCCGGTGCGACCCTCGTGGTCCTGGCCCTCACCTGGCTGCAGGGCTGGGGCGTGACCGGCGTGCTTGCTGCCGCCCTGGCCGGACCCGCGGCGGCCGTGCTGAGCGCCGGCTGGTCGCTGGCGCGCAGGCTCCGCGCCGAGCCGGAAGGCCCTGCCTCTCCCCCACTCCCGCCCGCCACCGCGCGCGGCCTGCTGCGCAGCAGCTGGCCCCTGCTCGGCTCGACGACGCTCGTGTTCCTGATGAGCTGGGCGGATCTGTTCCTGCTTGGGATCCTGCGGCCTGGTGAAGGTGCCGAGGTCGGCCAGTACGGGCTGTGTCTACGCCTCCTGCTCGTGGTCATGGTGATCCACGAGGGCAGCGGGCCCGTGTTCCTGGCACACGCATCGCAGCTCGCGGTGCGGGGTGCATGGGAACCGGCACGAGCCCTCTATCGCCGCACCACCCGCTGGAGCGTCTGGTCGGGCCTCGCCCTGGGCACGGCGTTCATCACCTTCGACGAGCCGATCCTGCGGCTCTTCGGCGAGGAGTTCACCGAGGGCGCCTCCCTCCTCGGGCTGCTCGCCCTGGGCAAGGTCGCCACCACCCTGACGGGCCCCAGCGGCAAGCTGCTCATCGCGGCCGAGCGCCAGCGGCTGAACCTGGTCAACATGACCGTGCTCGTTGCGGTCAAGCTCGGCCTCGGGTGGCTCTGGATCCCCGAGCACGGAGCCCTGGGCGCCGCCTGGGCGAGCCTGGCGAGCGCCGTGCTGATCAACCTGGCGCAGGCCGCCGAGCTGTGGGTCCTGCACCGTGCGCAGCCCTGGGGAAGGGACACCCTGGTAGCCCTGCTGGGCGCGGCGGGCCTCGTGGCCGCCTTCCGCCCCGTGCGCGACGGGCTGGACCTGCCCCTCGGCTGGCTGCTGCCCCTGGCCGGGTTCGGGCTCGCGTGGGCGGGCCTGTATCGCGTGGCCGCCTGGACCCCGGACGACCGCCAGCTCTTCGCCGGCCTCGAGCGGCGCTAGCGCGCGGCCGCCGCCCGCCCGGCCGCCGCGACGCGCTCCATGGAGGCGTCCGAGCGCCACGCGAGATAGAAGTCCTCCATGCGGAAGTGCTCGTCGAAGCCCTGCTGCTGCAGGTAGCTCCGCACCTCGCCGTCCACCACCAGCCCGCGCAGGACCACCGAGCGCAGTCGCGGCTCCTGGGTCACCCGCTCGAAGGACTCGATGGCCTCCGGCTCGCGCTGGGTCGCGAAGTCTCCGGCGAGCACGCGCTGGTGCGCGCGCCAGCGCTGGTCTCGCTGGTCCCAGAACTGGAAGGTGTGCGGCCCGTTGTGCACCTGCGGATAGCCGGACCGCACCACGGTGACCAGCTGGCCGATCGAGCGCGCCGCCAACATGGGGCCGGGGGGCACGCGCTCGACGATGCGCTGTGCGGCCTCGACCAGCTCGCGGTTGAGCTTCCAGCGCGGGGCGCCGAGCTGCGTGCCGTGGCTGCGGAAGATCGAGGGCGATCCGGGGACGAAGTGCAGTCCAGCCAGCAGGAGCGCCACCGCCAGAGTGGCCGCGACCGGGAGCCGCCGCGCAAGGAAGACCCCCGCGACTCCAACGGTCAGGGGGAAGGGCAAGAGGTACAGCACGCGCCAGTAGAGCCAGGGCGTCGTGACCCAGCCCGACACCCACCAGTCCACCACCGGATTCACCAGGAGCAGGAAGGCGAGGCCGAGCCAGCCCACGAGCAGCCCGCGCTCGCGCCCTGCGAGGACTCTCACTGCCACCAGGCTGCTGAGCACGAGCACCAGCCAGCCGTGCGGCAGGCCTCCCCCCTCCCCGGCACCGAGCACCAGGTCCAGGTGATGCCCCACCGTGCGCAGCTTCCCGCCCGTGTTCATGTCCATCACGAGCCCCGAGCGCACCTTCATGCCGACGCCGTACGCCGCCAGGGGCAGGAGCGCCAGGACCGCGGGGGCGAGGCGGCGAAGAGTCCGCCGCCGCGACGGGCCGAGCAGCTCGGCACCCACAAGCACGACGAACAGGCAGGGCAGCAGCGTCACGGCGCTGGCCGTGGTGCCAATCAGCGCCATGCAGGCAGCGCCGAGCTCGAGGCACGCAAGGCGGCGCCCGCGCAGGAGGTCGAGCAGCGCCGCGGAGAACCAGGCCGGGCCGACGGCGAGGAACAGGATCTTGCCCTCGAAGATGCGGGTCAGGCCGCACATGCCGAGTGAGCGCAGCTGCTGCCCGAGGAGTGCGACGACGAGCATCGCGAACCAGGTCCCGACGACGGCGGACCCGTCCCGCTCCACGAAGCCGCGCAGCTGGCGGAAGAGGAACAGCGGCAGCAGCAGGCCCCCCAGGACCGCCCCCCACAGGAAGTACACGTCGAGGAGCTCGGCTCCGGTCACGCGCGCGAGGGCTGCCCGCAGGAAGTCGTAGGGCATGGAGTTCAGGAAGAACTCCGAGGTGAAGGGCCGCGAGCCTCCGTCCAGCCAGTGGACCTCGAAGTCCATCGGCTCCGCGGGGTGCTCCAGGGCGTGGCGCGCAGAGGGGATGTATTGGCTATCGTCCCGCGCCACATCGCGGTTCGACGACAGCGCGAGGGCCGCGCAGGCCACCATCAGGGCGAGCAGCCCCGCGAGCGCGGGCCCGAGCGAGAGGGGTGAGGCGGTAGCGATCTCGGCCTCCTGACCCGCGCCGTGCGCGGCTCCGTCGTGAGCTTGGGCCGCGGCCTCGGCTCGAGGCCTCGCCAGGAGGAGGCCCGCCACGAGCCCCAGCCCGAGCAGGGCGACCGAGGTGGGAGCGGCCACCGCGAAGGAGACGCCCAGCAGCTGCGCCCCGAGCAGCGCGAGGTGCGCCGCGCCAAGGCCCAGGGCAAGGCCGAGGCCGAGGGCCCGGACCCAGGCGAGCAGCGGCCCGGGAGCGCCCCATCCGAGCTCGGTCTCGAGCATCGGCGCGTCGCCCGTCCTCCCGGCGCCGGCCCCTTCCATGGGGCCCTCGCCGAGGCCCGCGCGCAGGCTGCGCTCGGCGGAGGAGGAGAGCTGCGTCGGGGTCATGCGCCGCCATGCTAGCGGCGTCCGAACAGGGCCCGGACCGATCAAGTTCGCGCACCGGGACGCGGCGCGAGACGCGGCCACGGCACAGACGCGTGGATCGCGCAGGGGGCTGCTAGGCTGATCCCATGGGCGGTGCGCTGCAGGAGGGTCGCGTCGGGGTCGTGGTCCCCGCCCACGAGGACCCGACCGGCCTGCAGAGGTGCCTCGAGGCCCTGGACCTGGCCGCGCCCGACGCCCCCTTCGTGGCTGTGGTGGACGACGCGTCCGCACGGCCCGAGCAGGCCGCGCTGCTCGACGAGCTCGAGGCCGGCGGCCGAGTCCGCGTGCTGCGCAACGCGCGCAACCTCGGGTTCGCGGGCACCAGCAACCGCGGTCTGCGCGCGGCGGCCGCCGCGGGCTGCCAGGAGGTGCTGCTCCTGAACCAGGACGCCGTCCTCACCCGCGAGACCCTCGAGCGCCTGAGCTCCCTGCTCGCGGCGCACCCCCGGGCGGCGGCGGTGGGCCCCCGGACCCTCTCCCTGAGTGAGGGGCCGGAAGGACGCCGCACCCTGCTCTTCGACGGCGCGTTCCGGAGGTCCCTGCCTCTGCAGCAGCGCATCCCCGGGATCGGCCGGCCTGACCCAGGCGGTCGTCCCGGCCCCTGCCGCAGCGACTACCTGTGGGGTCATGCGCTCCTGCTGCGCGTCGAGGCCCTGCGCCAGGTCGGCCTCTTCGACGCGGGCTTCCCCTTCTACTACGAGGACCTCGACCTGTGCCGACGCCTCTCCTCAGCGGGCTGGGAGCTGTGGGTGTGCCGGGACGAGGTCGCCCTCCACGATCAGGAGGACGGCTCGCGCGCGCGCTCCAGCGAGCTGTGGCGCTGGCAGAAGAAGCTGCTCGGGGCAGACCTGTTCCACCGCAAGCACTACGGCCCGGCGCGCGCGCCGCTCCTGAACCTGCTCAATGCCCTGCATGAGAGCCGCCACCTGGTGCGCCACGGCCACCTGCGCGCGCTCCTGCACCTGGGGCGCAGCTACCTGCACCAGGCGCGTCAGGCAGCCCTCGTCAGCCGACCCGAGCAGCTCGAGGAGGCGTCGTGAGCGAACCGTCCATCAGCGTGGTGATCCCCACCTACCGCCGCCCCGAGCGGCTGCGACGCTGCCTGGAGGCCCTGGGCCGGTCGAGCGGCGTGCAGGGAGGTCTCGAGCTGGTCGTGGTCGAGGACGGGGGTCCCACGGAGGCGGTGCAGGCCCTCGCAACCCTCGAGCTCGGCCCCCACACGACCCTGCGGCTGCTGCATCAGCCCCACGCGGGTCCCGCCACCGCGCGCAACCGTGGCGCACGCGAGGCCGTGGGATCGCTCCTACTCTTCACCGACGACGACTGCGCGCCGGACGCCGGCTGGGTGGCGGCCATGCAGGCCCGTCTCGTCGCCAACCCTGGAGGCTTCGTCGGCGGACACACGCGCAACGGTCTGCCGCGAAACCCCTGGTCGGCCGCGAGCCAGGAGCTCGTGACCTTCATCACGCGCTGGGGCCTCGAGCGCGGTCCCCTCTTCTTCGCCTCGAACAACTACGGCCTGCACCGCGCCGACTTCGAGCGGGTGGGCGGCTTCGATGAGTCCTTCCCCCTCGCGGGTGGGGAGGACCGTGACTTCTCGGACCGCTGCGAGCAGGCGGGGCTGCGCTTCGTGCACGCCCCGGAGGCGCGCATCGACCACTTCCACGAGCTCGGGCCCGCAACCTTCTGGCGCCAGCACTTCGCCTACGGGCGCGGGGCGTACCAGTACCGCCTGCGCCGCGCCCAGCGACAGGGCGCCCCCTTCCGCGTCGAGATGCAGCGCACCCTGGCCGCCACCCGCCTGGGCTTCTACCTGCAGCTGGTGACCTCGCCCTGGCGCAGCCCCGACGCGCCCCCGCGCTGGGCGGCGGCGCTGCTGCTCGCCGCCTCTCAGGTCCCCAACACCCTCGGCTTCTTCCACGAGCGGCGGCTCAGCGTGAGGCGGCCTTGATCATCACGCCGCACATGGTGCTGCTGAACTACCCGCGCACCGGATCCACCTGGGCGCGGGGCGTTGTTCGTCGGCTGCACGGCGTGGCGGATTCCGGCGCGACGCGGCGCCTGGCTCGCACGCGCCTGGGCTGGCGCGGCTTCCACGAGCTGACACTGCCCATCGACCGCACGGCCAGCGCCCTCCGGGAGCGCCGCCGCAGCCAGCACGGCAGCTGGCGTCAGATCCCGCGCTGGGCGCGGGGGCGCGAGGTGGTCAGCCTGGGGCGCGATCCCCTCGTGCAGCTCGAGAGCATGTACCACCACGGCTTCTGGCGGGACCATCCTCCCGCCCCGCTCGCGGAGGTCCGCAGCGAGCTGCCCGCGTTCCCTGACCTGGACCTGGCCGGGTACCTGACGCTCCTCGAGCGCTTCGCCCTCCGTGATGTCCTGCAGGGAGCGCGTCCAAGGGCCGAGGTCGGCGTGCTGACCGCACACTTCCTGCGCTTCTTCCACCCGCGCCCCGACGAGGCGCTTAGGGCCCTGACCGAGGAGGACCTGGACGGAGAGCGCCTGCTCGCAGAGCTCCCGCCTCTGCGCCTGCTGCGTACCGAGCGCCTGCGCATCGAGCTCGGCGCGCTGCTCGGTGAGCAGGGCTACTCCGCCGCCGCCGTCGAGGCGGCCATGGAGCACAGCGATGCCGCCCACCGCAACGCCAGCGCGCGCGCCGGGAGCCCCCCGCGCGAGCGCCTCACCGGCGAGCTGCGCGCACGCGTCGCCCGCCGTGAGCGCCTCCTCGTGCGCCTCTTCCCCGCCCTGGAGGCGGCTCCGTGAGCGCCTCGAGCAGCCCTCCCCTGCTCATTGCGGGCATGCACCGCTCGGGCACCTCCCTCGTGGGCTCGCTCGTGCAGCGCCTGGGCGTCGACCTGGGCGAGCAGCTCGTCCCTGCCGACCGCAACAACCCGCGCGGCTATCAGGAGGACGCGGGGCTCGTGGCCCTGCACGGGGCCCTGCTCTCACGGCTCGTCGGCCCCGCGCCGGAGGGCCACGCCGACTGGGGCTGGGACGGCGAGAGCCTTGTCCCTGAAGAGTCCCTGCGCCCCTTGGCACCGGAGCTGCGCGCGGCCGTTGCGGGCCGCGGCCCGGGCCCCTGGGGCTTCAAGGATCCGCGCACGACGGTGGCCCTCGAGGCCTGGGCCGAGGCCCTGCCCGAGGCCCGCTTCCTGCTCGTGTACCGATGCCCCTGGGAGGTCGCCGCCTCCATGCAGCGGGTCGGCGCAGAGGCGTTCCTGCGGCACCCCGAGTGGGGCGCTGCCGTGTGGACGGCCTACAACCGGCGCCTGCTCGCGTTCCGCCGCCGGCACCGCGAGCGCTGCCTGCTGGTCTCGAGCAATGCCCTGCCCGCCGCGCTCGAACGCCTGGAGGAGCTGGTGCGCGCCTGCGTTCCCGGACTCACGGGTCCCGCGCTCACGGCGGAGCTCTTCGAGCCCGAGCTCTTCCGCGGCTCGGGCGAGGACGCTCCGGAGGCGGCCCTCTGGTCGATCGCCCAGCCGGAGGCCAGCGCCCTCCACGCGGAGCTCGAGGCCGAGGCTGACCTGCCCTCCGGCCATGCTGCCCCAGGAGGACCGGACGCCCTGCTCGGCACGAGGCGCCCGCCCGCGCCGCGCGTGAGCGTGGTGGTCCCCGTGCACAACGACGGCGTGCTGCTCCTCGACGCCCTCTCGAGCTTCGAGCGCTCGGCCACTCCTGAGGACGAGCTCCTGCTGGTGAACGACGGCTCCAGCGAGCCTCGCACCACGGAGATCCTGGAGCGCCTCGAGGACGCCGGATACGCCGTGCTGCACAAGCCACAGGGCGGCCTGTCCTCAGCGCGGAACCACGGGTTCCGCGCGGCCCGGGCCCCCCTGGTCCTGCCGCTCGATGCGGACAACCGACTGCGGCCGCTGCTCCTCACACAGGGCGTGGCGCGCATGAGCGCGGAGCCCGACCTGCAGGTCGTCTTCGGGGACCGGCAGCTCTTCGGAGCCGAGCGGCGCCGCGTGCGTGTGCCGGCCTTCGACCTCGGCGCCCTGCTCGGGGGCAACACCCTCGACGCCTGCGCCCTGATGCGCCGCTCCCTGTGGGAGGAGCTCGGCGGGTACGACGAGGCCATGACCGGTCTCGAGGACTGGGAGCTCTGGATTCGGGCAGGAGCCCGGGGCGCTCGCTTCGGGCAGCTGCTCGAGGTCGCGTTCGACTACCGGGTCCGTCCCGGCTCCCTCATCGACCGCTCCCTGGCCCCGGCGAAGCGCCGTGCCCTGGTGGGCCATGTGCTGGAGCGCCACGAGGCCCTCCTGCACGCCCACCTGCCCTGGTGGATGCGCCCCCTTGCAGCGCTCCCACTCGCGGGACCCGCGGTGAACCGCGCCTTCTGGCGCGCCCTATGGCGCCTGATCGGCCCGGGCGGCGCGTTCCGCATGCAGCGCGAGCGCCAGGAGGATCAGGAGCCGGCGCGCGCCTCGGCCGGTTGAGCAGTCGCGGCGGCGGCGCCGGGAAGGCCCAGTCGCACCCAGGCGAAGGTCCCCGCGGCAAGGGCGAGGTGCAGCTGATGGAACAGCAGCGCTCCCGCGGCAAACAGCACTCCGCCGGAGCGCGCCCAGATCACCAGGAGCGGCAGCGAGAGCAGCACCGCTGCCAGCAGCAGGCAGGCCCCCACCGAGAGGACGGCCGCCTGCCCGGCCCAGGGCAGGACCGCGGCCGCGGCGGTGACGAGGAGGGCGCAGGCCAGGGCGGCCTTGACGCGCTCCCCCATGGAGACATTCAGGTCACGGAAGGCCCCGGGGTGCTCCACCATCAGGCGCGACCAGGGCAGGGCGCGGCGCAGCACATCCACGCGGAGGGCCTCGAGGACCGTCCAGCGCTTGAGGTGCTTGGCCTGGGCGCCGGGGACCCGAGCGATCCGATCGCCCGCCGCGCGCAGGCGCAGGCCGAGCTCCACATCCTCGACGCTGGGCTCGGGGAAGCGCGCAGCGTCGAAGCCGCCGGCCTCGAGGAACGCGCGACGACGGACGACGCCGAGCCCCGACCAGAAGGTGTCAGCATCCTGACTGGGCACGCGGTGCCCGGCGTGGTGCCGCAGGTTCACATAGAGGCTCGCGAAGCCGCGGTGGTCGGGCTCGGCGTCATAGGAGCCGAAGGCCCCCAGGCACTGCGCCTCCTCGGCGGCCCGCACGAGCCGCCCCAGGGCCCCGGACTCGACGACCACATCCGCATCCACGAACGCGATCCAGTCCGCCGCCGGGGCGCGCTGGACGCCCAGGTTGCGCGCGGCCGCGGGCCCGCTGCGTCGCCTCGCAGTGCGGACCACCTGCACGCCCAGGCCCCGGGCCCAGTCCGCGGTGCCGTCCTCGCTGCCATCGTCCACCAGGACGATGCGGCCGGGCTCGAGGTCCGGGTCCGCCAGCAGGGCAGGCAGGCTGCGCTCCAGCTGGTGCCGCGCGTCGAGGGCGGGCACCACGACGACCAGGGAAGGGGCCTCAGGCATGGGAGCTCAGACCTCCGGGCCGCACCCGACCGGGCACTGCGCGCTCCCCGCTCGTGGAGGAGGCGCGCCCCTCCTCGTGGTACTCCTGCTCGACGTTCACGCCCCAGACATCGAAGTCCCCGCCCCCCAGGTTCCAGGCGGCGTGGGCCCCGGTCATCATCGAGTGATCCTGGTTGTTGTAGCGGTGCTGACCGTTGCGGCCGACGGACTCGAGGTTCTCGATTCCTGCCAGCCAGCCGCGGATCACGGCCAGGGCGTCCTGGTAGGTGCCGTCGTAGACCGGATAGGCCTTCGGCATCCGCAGGACGGTCCCGTCCACGACCCGCCCCTTGGGGACGAGGCCGAGCTGCTCCACCTCGCGCGTGGCGAGGGCGATCAGGTCGGGATCGGGCGTGCTCCACAGGGCGTCCCCCTCCTGCACAAAATACTCGAGCCCGAGGGCCGTACGCCGCGCGTCAGGAACCATGTCCGGGCTCCAGTTCTTGTAGTTCTGGATGCGCCCGACCTGCACCTCGGCGGCGTGGATGTAGATCCAGTTGTCCGGGAAGAGCTCCGCCTCGTCGACGATCAGAGCGACCGTGAGGAAGTCGCGGTAGCGCAGGCTGGCGGCGGCGGTGCGGACTTCCTCTGGAGCGAGGGGATCGAGGACCCCGATGAGCTCCTGGAGCGGCATGGAGGACAGGAACTGCGGGCCCTCGTGGCGCTGCTCCGCGCCGTCCTCGCCGCGGGTCCAGACCGCAAGGACCCGAGAGCCGTCGTGCTCGATCCGCACGACCCGCGCGCCCAGGCGCACCTCGCTCCCACGCTGCTCGAGCTTGTCCGCGCACCGCTCCCACATCTGGCCGGGGCCGAGGCGCGGATAGTGGAATTCCTCGATGAGAGAGGTCACGACGCGGCCCCGCGAGCCCAGGCCTCCGAGCAGCGCCTGCCGGATGGCGACCTTGAGGTCGAGGTCCTTGATGCGCTGCGCGGCCCACTCGGCGCTGATCTCGGAGCACGGCATGCCCCAGACCTTCTCGGTGTAGGTCTTGAAGAAGATCTCGAACAGGCGACGCCCGAAGCGGTTGCTGACCCACTGCTCGAAGGTGCGCTCCTCCTTCGAGGGGAACAGCTGTGCCTTCAGGTAGCTGAGGCCGATGCGCACGGTCTCCAGGGGCCCGAGGCCCAGCACCGCGTTCGCCGGCTTCAGCGGGTAGTCGAACATCTTCCCGCGGTAGAAGATCCGCGACAGGCGCGGCCGCACGAGGAACTCGTCCCCGATCAGCTCCTCCCACACCTGCTGGACATGGGGCACCTTGGTGAAGAAGCGGTGGCCCCCCACATCAAACCGGTACCCCTTGTAGGACGCCGTACGCGAGATGCCGCCGACGATGGTGTCCGCCTCGAGCACCAGGGCCCGGCCGCCCTCGCGCGCGAGCTCCCAGGCGGCCGTGAGGCCCGCCGGGCCTCCGCCGATGATCACCGTGCGCTCGCTCACGCGACCCCCTCGGGCTGCAGGCTGCCGCGCGCGGCTTCGGCACACCCGGTGAGGACGGTCAGACTGTGGGGAGTGGCTGGGTCCACCTCGACGGAGACGCCCTCCGGTGCAAAGAGGGTTCCCTCCAGGCCGCCCTCGTCCCCGCGGTCCAACCGAACCCGCACCGGTCCCACGACCGTCGGCACGACGCCCTCGGCCCACTCGAGTCCTCCGAGGTCGGGCGCCCAGCGCAGCGCACGGGGGCCGAGGTGCACCACGCCCAGCACGGCCTGGTGCAGCCACACGATCGGACCGGCACTCCAGCCATGGCAGAGAGAGGTCTCGTAGCCGCCGTACCGGGCGTGATCCGGGCCGACGACGCTCACGGCGTGCGGGTCCGGCATGGCGAGCCACTCCTCCTCGAAGGCCTCCCAGAGCGCGCCGGTCTCCGCTCGGAGGCAGGGCTCCCAGTGCCGGCGCAGGCGTGCGAGTCCGCCCGCGATGTCCCCCACCAGACGCGCGGCCTCGAGGTCGCCGTAGCGATGCCAGAAGGTCATGCGCAGGGGCTCGTCGCGGCCCAGGCGCTCGTCGTAGAGCGCACGCGCATCCGGGCCCTCCACGATTCCCGCACGCAGGGCCATCGCGGGCAGGTGGTGCGCTCCCCCTGCCCAGGCCGAGCGCAGCCGGCGAGCGCTGGCGCCGAGGCGCGCGGCGCCGTCCCGGGCTCGCGCGGAGGCCGCGGGCTCGAGCGCCTCGAGGAGGCTCGCGCCGCAGGCAAGGGCGTGCGCCGCGAGCAGGTGGCAGAACCAGGTGCGCTCCTCGCTCGTCAGCGGCGCCCAGTCGACGAAGTCCCAGCCCGTGCGGTGCTGCCAGCGATCCTCGTCGTCGAGGTGCGCGAGGACATGGTCCACCGTGGCCACCAGGCGCGGCGCCAGACGACGCACGAGCTCCTCGGCGCCGCACTGCACGGCGTGGTCATGCACGCCGACCAGCCACCAGAGGGTGTACGAGGGGATGCCGTTGAGGTCCGGCTCGTCCGTGGCCCAGGCCCGTGCCAGGCCCGGGTAGGACTCGTCGGCGAGGGCGAGGCTGGGGCCCGGGGCCAGGTCGCCCAGGACCTCCAGGGAGCGCCCCACCAGCCGCGTGTCGCCGAAGGCGTGGAACGCTGCGAGCGCCTCCACCTGCAGGTCCCCCATCCACGGCAGCTGGTCGCGGCGGATGCCGTCCCAGATCTCGTTCTGCATGCAGAGCGCCAGGGTCTCGCGCGAGCGCTCGAAGATGGCCTCGAGGAGCGGGTCGCTGCTCTCGAAGGTCCCCACCGGCTCGACCTCGGGCCGCACCTCGTGCAGCTCGAGCGGAGCCAGCTCGAGCCGCGCGCCGCCGTGCCCAAGAGCCTGGATCTGCACGAACCGAAGGCCCGTCGGAGCCGTCGTGAAGGTCTGCCCATCCTCGAGCCGCACCACGTCGGCCACCCGCGCGGGCGAGCCTTCGAGCTCTCCGCGCGACTCGCCGCTGCACACCGCG
>JBDQFW010000050.1:0-18074 GCA_040265735.1 Planctomycetota bacterium
CCTCGAAGTGCGCGACCTCGCTCGGCACTTCCCCACCGGCGAGCGCAGCTGGTCCGGGGTCCCGCGCCAGGTGCTCAAGGCCGTGGATGGCGTGTCGTTCGATCTCGAGCGTGGAGAGAGCCTGGGCCTCGTGGGCGAGTCGGGCTGCGGCAAGAGCACCCTGGCCCGCACGATCGTTGGCCTCTATCCGGCGACCTCCGGGACCGTGCGCTTCGAGGGCACGGACCTGACGAGCCTCTCGCGCTCGGCCTGGCGGCCCTATCGCCGGCGCATCCAGATGATCTTCCAGGACCCCTACGCGTCCCTGGACCCCCGTCAGACCGTCGCGCAGATCCTCGACGAGCCCCTGCGCCTGTTCGGCATGGGCCGGCGGCGGGAGCGGCGGCTGCGCGCGCTGGCCCTGCTGGATGCGGTGGGCCTGAACCCCCGCCACGTGAACCGCTACCCCCACGAGTTCTCCGGGGGCCAGCGCCAGCGCATCGGCATCGCGCGCGCCCTCGCCGGTGAACCGGACCTCATCGTCTGCGACGAGCCCGTCAGTGCCCTGGATGTCTCCATCCAGGCCCAGGTGATCAACCTCCTGGCGGAGCTGCGCGAGCGGTTCGGGCTGGCCTACCTGTTCATCGCCCACGACCTGGCCGTGGTGCGACACCTCTGCGAGCGCATCGCGGTGATGTACCTCGGACGCGTGGTCGAGGTCGCGGGTCGAGAGGCCCTCTTCCAGTCGCCCGAGCACCCCTACACCCGGGCCCTGCTCTCGGCCATCCCCCATCCCGATCCCGAGGTGGAGCGCACGCGAGAGCGCATCGTCCTCACGGGCGATGTGCCCTCGCCCCTGGATCCGCCCGCTGGCTGCACCTTCCACCCGCGCTGTCCCCACCGCGGCGCGGTCGCCGGCGACCGCTGCGCGAACGAGACCCCTGTGCTCATGACGGACGCGCAGGGCAGACAGCGCGCTTGCCACCTCGAGCCCGGGTTCTGACCGGACCTCGTTCCTATCCCATGAACCTCCTCGCACTCCCGCTCCTCCTCACGGCGCTCGCTGCTCAAGGCACCCAGGACGCCGCCACCAAGGACCTCGCGCCGAGCGCCCCCGCTGCCCCGCCGCGGTTCGTGCGCCTCGTGGAGGAGGGCTCCGAGGTGCAGCTGCAGCTCGCCGAGCGCCACTTCACCCGCGAGGCGGCCGAGGGCGAGGAGGGCTCACCTCGGGTGATCCTCGTCGCGGCGATGCACATCGGCGAGCCCGCCTACTACGAGGCCCTGCAGGCGCGCCTGAACGGCCTGGACCTCGTCCTCTTCGAGGGCGTAGGTGAAGCGCCGCTCGCCGTGGACCAGGCCGCAGGCGCGGGCAGCCCGTCGGCGTGGGCCATCGCCGCCACGCGCCGACGCATGCGCGTCGCCGCGACGCTCCTCGCCCGGCACCGCGCCGAGCACGGGACCTACCCGGAGCTCTTGAACGCGATCCTGCCGGCGGCCGACGCCACGCCGCACGGCTACGACACCGTCATCGACGCCTGGGGCAGGCCCCTGCGCTACGAGGTCCACCCCCCCGCCGAGGCGGGCGCCGAGCCGACCTTCACCCTGGGCTCGCTGGGTGCCGACGGGCTCGAGGGCGGCGTCAAGGCCGCGCGGGACCTGTGGTTCCGCGAGCAGCGCCCGGTCGAGGAGTACGAGACCGAGGGACGCAAGGGCATCCAGCAGGACATGGCGGCCGCGCTGGGCCTCGTGTTCCAGCTCGACGCCATGAGCGACCTGTCCCCCAAGTGGCGCAACACCGATGCGACGCTCACCCAGGTCCAGCAGTGGCTGGAGGCCGACGGCGCGCCGCTCCAGCTCGACTCCCTGGCCGGGGACTCCATGCTGTCGAGCGTGATGGGACGCGCTCTGCGCCTGATCGGCTTCTCCGAGACCATGAGCGGGCTCGTACGCATGATCGGAATCGAGGTGCTCGCCCGCGCCGAGGTGCTCCTGCAGGATCCTCCGGAGGGCCTGGATGCGACCATGGCCACCCTGCTGGGGCGCCGCAACGCGATCGTCCTCGAGGCGCTCACCGAGGCCACGCGCCCCCGCAAGGGCGGCGAGGGCCGCACCGTCGGCGTGCTGTACGGCGCCGCGCACCACGCCGCGTTCCAGGAGGCCCTGCTCGGCTGGGGCTACCGCCAGGAGGCGGAGACCTGGCGCACCGCCGCCCGCGTGGACCTGGACGACCTCGGCCTGCCGCGAGCCCAGGTGGACTGGACCCGGCGCATGATCGCGAAGCAGCTCGACGACCTCACGCGCTAGGTCTCTCCGTTACGGCGCAACCACCCGGAGCGCGCCGGGCTCGACCTGCAGCTCGAGCCGCGGGACGGGTGCCTGGGGGTCCCCATCAGCCTGCCACTCGATCGGGGCCCCTTCGGCCTCGAGGACCAGGCGCTCCGCGGTCCCGCGCCGAGCAAGCCAGCGGGGCCCCATCCGCCGCGCCGCGGCGGCTGCCATGGCGAGGGCCGCGGGCAGCGGGCCCGAGCTCCTGCGCAGGGCCCAGTCGAGGCGTCCGTCCCCCACGGTCGCGCCGGGCGTCATGGCCCAGCCCTTCGCGTAGGTCTCGACATTGCAGACCACGCCGTGGCGGAAGCCGCCTCCAAGGTCCTCGCCGTCCACAAGCACCCGGAACGAGGCGGGGTAGCGCCCGAAGAGTGCCCCCACGCCCAGGACCCCGTAGAGCGAGTCGGCGTGCAGGCGATACCAGTGGCGCAGCCGGGGCCGGGAGCGCGCGGCGTGGATGCTGTGCACGACGCGTGCGTCGTAGCCGAGCCCGACCATGGCGAGCACAAAACGCCCGTTCGCGCGCATGATGTCCATGGCGCGCGGGCGGCCTTGGACGAGAGTCCGCACGGCGCCGTCCACGGCCAGGGGGATGGAGAGCTCACGGGCCACCACGTTCGCGTTCCCCCGCGGCACGAACCCGAGCTCCAGGGTGCGCCCAGCGGCGAGCACGCCCTCGGCAGCCTCGCGCAGGGTGCCGTCCCCTCCCACGACCACCAGCCGATCCGCGTCGGCCTCGCCGCCGATCCGCGTGGCGTCCCCGGGCCCCTGGGTCGGCGCGAGCTTGGCCTCCCAGCCGGAACTCTCCAGGACCTTGCCCGTGAGCAGGGCCGTGGCCTCGCCCGTCCCGCGGCCGGCGGTGGGGTTGTAGAGAATGAGGGCTCTTCGCACGGCGGTACCGAGCCCAAGAGCATCACGCCCCGAGGGGCGGGCGGCAAGTGAAGACGCCTAGGCCCCGGTAGCGCGCTCGGGGACGAGGCCGGGGGCCCGGTCCACCGGAAGGGCGAGGTGGCTCCGGAAGAGGTCCGCACACCGAGCCCAGGAGTGTCCCTCGGCGAACGACCGGCAGCGGCCCGGGTCGAGCTGGAGTGCAGCCCGAGCGGCGCGCTCGAGGTCCTCATCCAGGACCGCCACGTCCGTCCCGCCGACCACGTCCAGCGGACCGCTGACCGGATAGGCCGCCACAGGCAGGCCGGAGGCCAGAGCCTCCAGCATCACCAGCCCGAACGTGTCGGTCCGCGACGGGAACACGAAGACATCCGCGCTCCTGTAGTGCGCAGCAAGGGCGGCTCCCCGCTGCATTCCCGCGAACACCGCGGTGGGGAAGCGGCGCTCCAGGGAGGGGCGTGCAGGGCCATCGCCCACAACGAGCTTCGTGCCGGGAAGGTCGAGGGCCAGGAAGGCCTCGATGTTCTTCTCGACCGCGACGCGGCCGCAGTACAGGAACACGGGCCCCGGGAGCTGGAGGGCGCGCTCGCCCTCCGGACGGAAAAGCTCGGTGTCCACACCGCGGCTCCAGCGCACGCAGTTGTCGAACCCGTAGCGCTCGAGGTCCTTCTGCACGGTCTCGGTCGCGACCATCACGCGCGCGGCGGGCCCGTGGAACCAGCGCATGACGCGGTAGGAGATCCCCACGGGCAGCCGCGTGCGCGCGTGGACGTACTCGGGGAAGCGTGTGTGGAAGGCAGTCGAGAACGGCTGCCTTCGGCGGAGACACTGGCGCCGGGCTGCCATCCCCAGAGGGCCCTCAGTGGCGATGTGGACCGCGTCCGGCTGGAAGCGCTCCCATGCCTGGCGCACGCCGCGTGCGGGTGCGAGAGCCAGGCGGATGTCCGGGTAGGTCGGACAGGGCACGGTCCGGAACTGGCCCGGATGCACGACCTCGACCTGGTCTCCCCGCCTCCGCAGCTCGGCGACCACGGTCTCCAGGGTCCGGACGACGCCGTTGACCTGCGGGGCCCAGGCATCAGTGACGAGGAGGAGCCTCACGCGCCCACCGCCGAGGCCGCCGCCGCGGATTCTGCCCCGGGTAGATCGGCTCGCAGGGCCAGAGAGCCCTCATCCCCCTGGACCCACTCGACGATGTGCAGCCGGCCGTCCAGCTCCTCGACGAGAGCGGTGCAGCTCTCGACCCAGTCGCCGTCGTTCGCATAGAGAAAGCCGTTCTCCTCCCGCAGCTCGGCCTTGTGGATGTGCCCGCAGACCGCCCCCTGGAACCCTCGCCGGCGCGCGTGATCCTCAACGGTCCGCTCGAAGTCGTCGATGAACTTGACCGCCTCCTTCACGCGTGCCTTGAGCCAGGCAGAGAGGGACCAGTAGGGGTACCCCAGGCGCCGGCGCGCCGCGGCCAGCAGGTCGTTGAGCCACAGGGCGAGGGTGTACGCCCGGTCCCCCAGGTGGGTCAGCCACTTCGCGTGGCGGATGGTGACATCGAACTGATCGCCGTGCAGAACCAGGAGCCGGCGGCCGTCGAGGAGGACATGGGTCGCCTCATCGACGATGCGCACGCCGCCGAGCGGGAGGTCGATCCAGCGCCGCAGAAACTCATCGTGGTTCCCGCACACCAGCACCACCTCGGTCCCTCCGGCGTCCATGCGCAGCAGCTCCGCGAGCACAGCGGTCTGGGTCTCGCTCCAGTACCAGTTCCGGCGCAGGGCCCACCCGTCGACGATGTCCCCGACCAGGTAGATCCGGTCGCAGTCGTGCTTGCGCAGGAAGTCCAGCAGGAACTCCGCCTTGCAGCCTCGGGTGCCCAGGTGAGTGTCGGAGATGAAGATCGTCCGCACATGGCGGCGATCTCCTCCGGTGTCGGGGGCCGGCTCCAGCCACTGCGGCGGGTGCTCAACCCACCGTGCACGTCGCTGCCTGTCTGCCCTACGGTTCGCCGGGAGGGCCCGGCGCTTGGCTTGCGCGTCCATGGTCGTTCTCCACGGACGATCATCGGAACTGCCCGGTGAGCGATCTCTTCAGCGGGGGTCAATCGCTGGTGAAGCACGCGGCCGGCGGCCAGGCGCGTTCAGCCCGCGCGGAGACCGCAGGCGAGCGCGCCCAGAGCTGCCGCGCAGAGGCAGGCTGCCAGGGTTCCCAGCGCGTATCCAGCCGCGGCAAGAAGCGAGCGCCCCTGCGCCATCTCCAGCACCTCGACCGCAAAGGTCGAGAAGGTGGTGAAGCTTCCAAGAAGTCCAAGGGCCACGAGGGGCCGCAGCACCGCGCCTCCCTCGGGCGTTCGCGCCAGCACGGCCGCGACATAGCCGAGGGCGAGGCTGCCAAGCAGGTTCACGGCCAGGGTTCCCAGGGGACGCCCGAAGGACGAGCCCGCCGCCCATCCCGTCAAGAGGGCGCGAAGCGGCGCACCCACCGCGCCCCCGAGGGCGACCCAGAGCAGCTCACGCATGCGGCCACTCTAGCGCTGGAGCACGCAGCGACCTCAGCGCCCGAAGAGGAAGTGGCAGACGTCGCCGCTCTGCATGACGTAGTCGCGGCCCTCGGTGCGCAGGCGGCCGGCAGCCTTGATGGCCGTCTCGGTGCCGTGCTCGTCGAGGTCGTCCACCTTGTAGACCTCCGCCCGGATGAACTTGTCCTGGAAGTCCGTGTGGATGACACCGGCCGCCTGCGGCGCCTTCCATCCAGCCCGGATCGTCCAGGCGCGGACCTCCTTGGGCCCGGCGGTGTAGTAGGTCTGCAGGCCCAGCAGGTCATAGGCGGCCCGGATCAGGCGCGGGAGCCCCAGCTCGCGCACGCCCAGGTCCTCCTGGAACACCTCGCGCTCCTCGGGGTCCATGTTGCGCAGCTCGCTCTCGATGTCCGTGCAGATCGAGATCCAGTTGCTCCCCGTGGCCTCCGCATGCGCCGCGACCGCCTGGGCATGCTTGCCCTCCCCGTCCAGGTCATCGTCCGCGACATTCGCCACATAGAGGACCGGCTTCATGGACATGAGGCAGAGGGGCTTCAGCGCCGCGCGCTCAGCTTCCTTCCAGTCCAGCGCGCGGATGGCCTGCTCACCCTCGAGCAGGTCGTGCACCCGCTGGAAGAGGTCGCGCTCGAAGATCGAGTCCTTGTCGCCCGAGCGCGCCTTCTTCGACACGCGATCGATCGCACGCTGCAGGGTCTCGAGGTCCGCCAGGGCGAGCTCGAGCTCAATGATCTCGATGTCCTTCTTCGGGTCGACGGGATCCTCACGCACCACCTGCGCGTTCTCGAAGCAGCGCACCACGTGGAGGATCGCATCGGTCTCGCGGATGTTGGCGAGGAACTTGTTGCCCAGGCCCTCGCCCTTCGAGGCCCCGGCGATCAGGCCTGCGATGTCGACCACCTTGACCACGGCGGGAATGACCTTCTCGGTCTGGATGTGGCTCGTGATCCGCGCGAGGTTCTCGTCCGGCACCTCCGCCACGGCCTGGTTCGGCTCGATGGTGCAGAAGGGGAAGTTCCCCATCTCGGCGCCGGCCGCGGTGAGGGCGTTGAAGAGGGTGCTCTTCCCCACGTTGGGGAGGCCGACGATGCCGCAGGAGAGGGACATGGGAGCGCTGGGAGGGGTCGGGGCCGACCGGGGCGCCGGGGGTCTCCATGACCCGTCGGGGCGCCCTCGGCAGCCGCGCAGTCTAGCGCGCGCGGACCGCCTCGATCACTGGTAGGCGACCGCCCGTCCGGCGGTCACATCGGCGAAGTACGCCCGCAGCAGTGCGTCCAGGCGCTCGGGCCCGGCGGCCGCGCCGAGCTCCTGCTGCAGGGTCAAGAGACCCGCCAGGGAGCGCTCCCGTGCCGCGGGCTCCACGGCCAGCCCGCCGCGGAGCTGCGCCTCGTACACGGCATCCCACGCGGGCTCCAGGGCCGTGCGCTCGTTCCAGTCGTTCCAGGTCGGAAGGAGCACGCGCGCGCGCTCCCCGGTGCCGAGGGTTGCCGAGAGGAAGGCCGGGCCGACCTCCGCGGTGACGCGCACGCAGCTCGGCTGGCCGTCCGAGCCCGGCCAGTGCGGCGAGGCCCAGCCCGCCACGCCGGAGTCGTCGAACCCCCACCAGGCCACGGTCCAGGGGCGCCGTCCCACCTCGTCGAGGGCGCTCCAGGCGCGCGCCTCGTCGTTGACCGTCCGAGCCAGGGCCTCGACCGCGCCTGCCGCCGGCGCCTGCTCCTGCCCGCTGGCGAAGTCCTGGAAGCTCGCGTAGCGCGCGACCGAGCTGTCCACCAGGTGCCACCGCGCGTAGCCGCGGAAGGTCGCACTGGACGGGCTCGGGGGGTGCGTCGCGCAGAGGCGCACGCGATCTCCGCTCGCTGCCTCGACCTCTGCCTCGAGCTGTGCCCAGGCGTCCTCGTCCAGGGTCTGGCCGTCCCAGCCCGGCAGGTCGTGCCAGAACACGAAGACCACGAGCTCACCGTCCACGCGCAGCATCGGCCGCCGCGCCCCGTAGCGCTGCACGAGCGCCAGGAGCTCCGCGGTCAGCGCCTCGCGCCGCTCGCTCAGCGGAGCGCCAGGGCGCACCCAGCCGGCCTGCAGGACCTTGGGCTCGAGCATCGGCGCCACGCGGAAGTCCACGCCCGGCCGCTCCGCGGCGGACAGCAGCACCTCCAGCGCGCGCTGCTCGAGACGTGTCTCCCCCGGGAGGGTCTCCTGGGCGTCCAGCTCGCTGCCGTGCAGGTCTACGACGAAGCCGTCCAGTCCGGACGCCCGCGCCAGGTCCACCGCAAGACGCGCCACCCGCGCGTCCCGTGAGTCGTACAGGCCCACGAGCGGCAGCGCCTCCTCTCCGTCCACCTCGCCCACGGCCCCGTCGCGCCGCCCGTTGGTGCGGACGAAGGAGGGATCGTGCAGCAGGGCGGTGGAGCCCGGTGCACACGGTGCCGGCGTCTGCCAGGCCCAGTTGCGCCACAGCTCCCGCGGCGTGGACGCGGCGCCGCTGGCCGCGGGGTGGGCGGGGCTGCGGTACCAGGCCTGCCAGACGGCGAGGCGCAGCGTGGGCGGGGTCCCGTCCACGGCGGCCGGCTCGCCGGCCTGCACGCCGTCCACCAGCAGCGGAGCAGGCAGCGACGACCGCACCTGCACCTCCAGTCGTACGGCGTCCGCGGGGATGGCCGTCGCCGCGGGGACCTCGAACCAGCGCCAGGCCTTGGCATCCCGCGTCGTGGGCCGCCAAGCGCCGTGGGCAAGCAGCACGGGCGAGCCGCTGCGACGCAGGGCCCACAGGGCGAGCTCCGCCTCGACACCGGGCTGGGGTTGGCCGCTCAGGCCTGCGGGCTCGTCCATCCGCAGCCACGCCCCAAGCGCAAGGCTGGCGCCGGGCCAGGGCCGCCCGGGCTCGGGCGCAAGGTCCAGGGGCGCGCGCGCCTCGCCGCCCGGCTGCAGCTCCAGGTGGGTCGTGCCCTGCTGGGAGGAGACCGCGGCCGTTGCCTCCTGCAGCGCGCCCGCCTGCAGCTCCCAGCCCTCCTGCCCGGCCTCGAAGCCGCCGTCGAGCTGTTCCATGCGCCGCGCCTCGTAGGGCCCGAGGACGATCCGGTCCAGCAGCGTCGTGCCCGCCCCCGAGAGGGTCAGGCGCGTCCGCACCTCGACCGTGCCGGGCTCGACGCGACCCGCAGCTCCGGGGAGCGGCTGCGCGACGACATCGAGCCACCTCCCCACCGGCGCAAGAGCCAGGTCCAGGCTGCCGACCGCGACGACCTCGTCGCCGCCCGCGCTCCGCCGCAGGACCTCGAGCCGCGCGACGCTCGCCGCGGCTCCGGGCTCGCGCCGCACGCGCGCACGGGCGGCGAGCCGCTGGCCGAGCCACACGCTCGCGGGCGCGGGGTCCAGCCCGAGCGACCCGGGGGCCGCCCCCTGCTCCACCCAGGCCTCGCCGCCCGCGGGAATCGCGGCCGCGAGGACCGGGCGCCCGTCGGGTGCGGCGAGCGCGGGGGCCAGGGGCACGCCGCCGGTGGACCAGCCCTGGAGGCCCGCGGCGAAGTCCGCGTTGGCGAGGTCCACGCGGGCCGCGCCCAGATCCACGACCGGGGACGCGACCGCGAGGGCCAGTCCGAGGGCGAAGACGCTGGCCAGACGGCCCGTGAGGACGCTGGCGGTGCGGGGGGGGCGCTGCACAGGAGCTTCCTGGGCAAGGAGCCGGCGCCCGTTACGGGTTCAGCCTTCCTTGCCAGGCCCAGATTCAACGGTTCCCGCGACTGAGAATCCAGAAGCCTCCGCAGGACTCTGGACGACCCCTCCGGCAGGCGCCCGGGGCGGACACTTGCCGGCCCTGGGGTGCAGCGCTTCCGGGACCTAGGCCTGGTCCACCAGGGCGATGCAGTCGATCTCCACGCGCGCGTCCTTCGGCAGGCGGCTCACCTCCACCGTGGCGCGGGCGGGCGGCTCGCAGCCCTCGAAGGCCTGGCCATACACCTCGTTGACGGCCGCGAAGTCCCCCATGTCCGTGAGGAAGATCGTGCAGCGCACGGCCCGGTGCAGGCTGGTGCCCGCGGCGGCGAGGACCGCCTGCAGGTTCGCCAGGCACTGGCGCGCCTGCTCGACGACGCCGGGTCCAACGAGCTCGCCCGTCTCCGGGTCCATCCCCACCTGGCCGCTGCAGTGAGCGAGGCCGCCGGCAACGATGGCCTGAGAGTAGGGGCCAATGGCCGCCGGAGCATTCGGCGTGGCGACGGGGGTGCGTTCCTGCATGGGGGTCGAAGGGGTCAGCGGTTGAGGGCAGCGCGCACGATGCGCTCCACCTCGGGGGTGAGGAAGGCGTCGAGGGGCGCGCCCATCTGGGCCACCTGGCGCACGAGGGTGCTTGAGATGTGGCTGACCTCGGGTGAGGGCAGCACCAGCACCGTCTCGAGCTCGGGGTGCAGCGCTCGGTTCGTCAGCGCCATCTGGCGCTCGTACTCAAGGTCGGCCGCGGTGCGCACGCCGCGCACGACGGCGCAGGCCCCGAGGCGACGCGCGCCCTCGACCAGGAGCCCTTCTAGCGCGAGCACCTCCACGCCCGGGAGGTCCGCCACCGCGGACCGCACGCAGGCGAGGCGCTCGTCGAGGCCGAGGAGGTGGCGCTTGTCGTGGTGCGCAGCGACGGCCACCACGACGCGGTCGAAGAGGCGCGCGGCGCGGCGCACCACGTCCACATGCCCCAGGGTCGGGGGATCGAAGGTGCCGGGGAAGAGCGCAACGCGCGAGGTCATGCCGCGATTGTACGGACACCGCTGGACGGGCCGCTCGTCTCCTCCAAGGCGAGGCCCCCGCGCCGCGCTCCGTCCCCACTGCGACCGAACCCACTGAGACCATCCCTCCAGCGCTCCCCCCTTGCCCGTTCCCTCCACCTTGCCCCTCGACCCGGGTCCGGGCCCGCCGCCACCCAGGGCGAGGCAGAGGCCCAGGTCGAGGAGCACTCCTCCCGGTGCCTCCCTGGCTGGCGGCGGGCCCCGAGCGCGCCCACCGGGCCCTCGCCTTCGGCCTCGCCGGAGCGCCCCTCCTGGCTCGGCTCTTGGGGTGGCGAGCCGTGCGGCGGCGCGTGGGCTGGCTGCTCCTGGCCTGCGCTGCGGGCCTCGCGTCCGGACTCACCCACGGGACCTCCGCCCTGGAGCCGAACCAGAGCGCGGCTGAAAGCAGGACCTCTTGGAGCGGAGGGCTGCTGGGACCGGGCACGCTCGGCTCCGCGCGATCGGACGCCTCGGCCGTCGGTCTCCTCCCCCCGGGCGCGCTCATCGCCCTCGACCCCTGGGAGCTGCGCGCGCATGCGCGCTCTCGGGCCCTGGCGGAGGAGGCGCAGCCATCGGCCTGGAGCCCACAGCCCGAGGCCGTGCTGCGCCTGCGGGCGGGGCGCGGCGAGGCCTCCGCGTGCGAACAACTGCTCCGGCCTCACGCCTCGGACCGCGCGGAGGGCCTGTCCTTGCAGGGCGCCAGGTCCCTCGATGAGCGCTTCGCCGACGCACGCCAGCGCGTCCGGCAGCGGCTCGAGGCCCGCGCTCCGGACTCCGCCGGCCTGGGCACCGCCCTGCTCCTCGGCATGGCAGATGCGGTGGCCCCCGAGGACCGTGATCTCTTCACGCGCACGGGCACGCGCCACCTGCTCGCCCTCTCCGGCCTACACCTCGGACTGCTGGCGGCGGGCCTCGTGATCCCGCTCGTGCGCGCGCTGCACGGCAAGGGAAGCGCGCGCATGGCCCTCACCGTCGCCCTCGGGGTCAGCCTGATTGCGGCCGCCACCGCGTGGGGCGGGCGCAGCTCGTCGCTCCAGCGCGCGGCGGTGGCCGCCCTCGGAGCCCTGCTCCTGCCCCTGCGGTCCAGGCCCGGGCAGCCCGTGCCCGCGGTGGACGGCTGGGCCCTCCTCGGGCTCGCGCTGGGCTGGCAGGCCCTGCGTGAGCCCGGCTCGGTGCACGCGATCGGCACCCAGCTCACCTTCACGGCCACCGCCGGGCTGCTGCGTGGCGTGGTGGCCGCGGCTGAGTCACGCGCCACTCCCTCGCGCCGCGCCCTCCCCTCGCATCCCCTGCGACGCCTGGCCGAGAAGCCCGCGCGGCTGCTCGCCCTGGGCATCCGTGCGGGCTGGGCCGCGAGCCTCGCAAGCCTCCCGATCACCTGGAGCGTGTTCGGCGAGTGGGCGCCCATCGGACTCGTCCTCACCCCGCTGGCGGTCCCATTCATCGCGCTGCTCGTGGGCCTCGCCTCGCTGCTCGCCCTGCTGCCGCCCGGGGGCCTCGCGCCCTGCCTCCTCGCTGCAACGGCGCTGACAGGATGCGAGGACCTGCTGCTCGGCCTGCTGCGCTGGGGCGACGCCCTCCCGTGCTCGCCGCTGCCGCTGCCCCCAAGGCCCCTGCCGCTCCTCCTGGCCGCGGCCGCCCTCGGCCCGGGGATCGGCCTTCGGCTCTGGGGCCTGCACGCGGGCCGCATGGGGTGGCTCCTGCTCGCGGCTCTGCTGCTGCCCTGGCGGCCCGCGGCGGAGGCCCTCACGGTCGAGGCCCTTGCGGTCGGACATGGCACGGCCGTCCTGGTCGAGACCCCGGACCTGGGCGCGTGGGTCTTCGACTGCGGCTCCGCGGACCGCTGGGGCACGGGCCCCGCGCTCGCGCGTGCCCTCGCGGCCGCGGGTCACGAGAGCGCGGGCCTGGTGCTCAGCCACGGCGACGCCGACCACACCCAGGCCGCCGCCTGGCTCAGCGAGCGTGCGCGCGTGGAGGTTCGGGCGGGCTGGGCCCTGCAGGCGCCCTCGGCCGAGGGGAGGGGCAGGGGCAGCCAGCCGTCGCCTGCGTCGGGAGCGGACGGCCACCTCGGGCTGACGCTGCTGGCCGAGGGGCCGCGGTCGCGCCTCATGCTCGTCCGCGGCTCCCTCGCCACGGACAACGAGGGCTCACGCTCCCTGCTCCTCGAGTGCGACGGCCGGCGCGTCCTCCTCTCAGGGGACGCGCACCTCGAGGGGCTGGACCGAGTCCTGGATCGACTGCCACCGTTGGACCTGCTCCTCCTCCCCCACCACGGCGGCGCCTCGCCAGGCCTCGCACGCCTGCTCGAGCGCACGCGCCCCTCCCTCGCCTGGGCGAGCCGCAGCGGACCGGCACCCGCGCTCGCTGACTGTGAGCGCGCGCGAGTGCCCCTGCGCACCACGGCCGCCGGCCCCTTGCGCATCCGTCTGCCTCCGTTGCATCAAGGCCAGGCGTCCCCCACACTCGGTCCCCCATGACCACCGCGCCGGCCTCCTCTCCACTTCCCTCGGGAAGCGCGAAGCCGGAGGACGCCACTGGCGGTCCGACCAGAGCCGCCGCTCAGGGTGCTGCCGCTCCCGTGCTCGAGGTCCAAGACCTCGTCAAGCGCTATCCCGAGCACACCGCCCTCGATGGGGTGTCGTTCCAGGTGGAGCGCGGCCAGCTCTTCGGCCTGCTGGGCCCCAACGGCTCCGGCAAGACGACCACCCTCTCGTGCGCCCTGGGCCTGATGCGCCCGACCTCTGGGTCTTCAGGCGTCCTCGGGATCCCGTCGCGCCAGTTCCATCGCACCCGGGGACGCGTGGCCGTCGTGTTCGACGCACCGGTCCTGCTCCGCGGGCACACCCTGGCCGCGAACCTGGCCTATGTGGCGCGCCTGCGCGGCGCGGCGCCCGCCGGCCGCGGCCCCGCAGAGGTGCTCCGGCTGGTGGGCCTCGAGGGCCTCGAGCGGCGCCGTGCGAGCCGGCTCTCCCTGGGTCAGTCGCGGCGCCTCTCCATCGCCTGCGCCCTGCTCGGAGAGCCGGAGCTTCTGGTCCTGGACGAGCCCCTCTCCGGCCTCGATCCGGTCGGCGTGCGTGAAATGCTCGCACTCTTCGCGCGGCTGCGTGAGGAGGGCCTCACCCTCGTGCTCTCGAGCCACCGGCTCTACGAGATGGAGCGGCTCCTGACCCACGCGGCGATCCTCATCCGCGGACGCCTTGCGGCGTGGGGTTCCCTCGAGCAGCTCCTGGGCGCGCACGGACGCGTGCGCGTGGAGACGCCGGACGGCGCGGGGATCCGCTCCGCGGCCGCGGCCCACGGGTGGCGCCTCGAGGCCGAGGACGAGCAGCTGTGGACCGTGGCCGCCGACGGCATGGGGCCGGCCGAGCTCAACCGCCGGCTGGTCGAGGCGGGCGTGCCGGTCGTCCGCCTGGAGCCCGCGCGGCAGACCCTCCCCGGCCTGTTCGACGCCCTCGTCCAGGAGCAGCCCCAGGAGGTGGCCCGATGATGGCCGGCCTGCTCGTCGTCCTGCGCGCGGAGCTCGCGCGCCTGCTCGCGACACGCGCGTTCCACGGGGCTTTGCTGGTCACGGCGGCGGCCGCCGCGGGTCGAGCTTGGCTCGCGGCGGCGGCTCTCCCGGAGAACGGGGTCGAGAGCGGCGCGGGCTGGCACGGCCTCGCCGTGGGCCTCCAGTCGGGCCTGGTCCTGACCGGTTTCATCCTGGTGTTCGCGGCGGCGCGTGGCCTGGCGGGTGACGCCCAGACCTGGGTGCTCCGGCTGGCCCTGACGCGCAGCGCCTCCCGCGGCGGCGCGGTCGCGGCGCGCCTCGCCCTGGGCCTGCTCCAGCTCGTCGCCCTCGCCCTCAGCTGTGGCCTCGGGGCCCTCGCGGGCGCCGCGCTCGCGGGAGACTTCGGCCCGCTCGTCCTCGAGGGCTACGAGCTCTGCGATGCGGCCCTCGCCCGCGAGGGCATCGAGCGCGTCCTCCTCGCGGTGCTCCCCGCCCTTGCGGCCCTGCACGCGTTCGGCCTGTGCATCTCGGCCCTGTGCTCGGGTGCCGTGCAGGCCGTGGCTCTCGCCTTCGGGTTGCTGCTGTCCTTCGACCTCTTCAAGGGCCTGCTCGGCGCGGCGGCCCCCTGGCTGTTCCCGACCCACGCGCCGACCCTGATCGACACCTCGGCCTTCGGGTACGCGGTGGAGCTCACGGGCCTCGGCTCCAGCACCGCCATGTGGGACGAAGCGGCCTGGCGCGTCGGCCTCGCCTCGTGCCTGGCCTCCTTCCTGCTGCTGGGCCTGGCCTCACGCTTCATCCTCGGCCGCCGTACGCTCTGATCGCGATGCACCTCTCGCTGTCCCTCCGCCGCTCGCTCCTGCTCGCCGTGGCCGGAGGCCTGCTCCCCGCCTGCCAGTTCGGACCCACGAGGCCGATCCCCGATCCGCCTCGGGAGGTCCTGGCCTGGGCGGACGCCGAGTCCCAGGCCGCCGCGGGCGTTTTCCTCGGCCTGGAGGTGCGCGAGAACGACAGCGGCTCCCTGGACGACCTCTTCTTCGCGCCCGGCGCCAAGGTGGTTGAGGTCGTGGCGGGCTCCCCCGCCGAGGCGAGCGGCCTGCAGGTCGGAGACATCCTGCTCGAGGTGGGCGGCGAGGAGATTCTCGACGCGGCGTCCCTCGCGGCGCGCCTCCAGCAGCTGGGGCCGGGGCCGTGCGGGCTCGAGGTGCAGCGCGGGGACGCGGTGTTCGAGGTCCCCGCGGAGCTGCGCGCCCTCGAGGGGCAGGCACAGACGGTGGAGGCCGTCGCGGTGGTCGATCCCACGCGCACCCTCGCGCGCTGGAGGGATGCGGGCGGCGGCGCGGGTCTGGAGGCCCGCCATCCAGAGGGGCCCCTTGCCCAGGCCGGTGTCCCGGTCGGCGCGGTGGTGACCGCCGTGGATGCCACGCCGATCCGCTCCGCACGGACCCTCGTGCGCACGCTCGCGGCGGCGGCGCCCGGCCAGCGCGTGGAGCTGTCCTACCGCACGGCGGAGGGCGCAGAGGGCCGCGCGGAGGTCGAGCTGTTCGAGCCGGCCGAGGTGCTCCTCGAGGCCGGGCTGCCCGTGCTCGTGAGCTACCAGCACGACCCGGGCGCCCAGCGGACCGAGTGGACCCTGCTCGACCTCTGGCTGATCTGGCTGCTGCGCTACGAGCGCGACGGCGAGGAGCATCGCTGGTCCGCCCTGCGCTTCCTGCGCTGGTCCACGGGCGTGGGCGAGCTCGGCGCGGAGGCGGGCTCTTGAGGCGCGGCGTACGCTGCGCCTCCGGGTGGCTGGCGGCCCAGGCGCTCGCGGCCGGCCTGCTGGTCGAGCCGACCGGTGCTGCACACCCGCCCGGCTTCCGCGGGGAGCCGACCTTCCTCGAACAGAGCCTCGAGTGCCGCGGCGAGCTCCTGCTGTGGAGGACGGTCGACCAGGACGGGGACGGCTCGCTGGAGCTGCTCGTGGTCGAGGCGCCTCCCGAGGGCCGCCGACAGCTGCGCCTGCACGCGATCCAGGGGGGCCGCGTGGACAGCGAGCCCCGCGCCCGGATGGACCTCCTCGAGGACATCACGGCGGTGGGCCTCGCGGAGCTGGATCCCAAGCAGCCGGGGAGGGAGGTGCTCCTGCTGACGCCGCGCGGCGCGTACTCCTACTCCCTGAACCTCACGAGCTACCGCGGCAACGTGAAGCGCCTCGTGGAGGCGGACCTGCTCTACGACTTCCCCCGCGCCAACGGCCTGGGCTGGTGGCCCTTCGTGCTCCCGGCCGGTGGCGAGGGCGGCGGCGACGATGTCCTCTACCCCTGCCCGGACGCGCTGTCCCTGCTGCGCGATGGCGCGCTCATCCCCCTCGAGGGGCCGGCACCGCGCGGGTCCTCGGCCGATGCCCAGGACGGTCCGCCGAGCGCCCGGGCGGGCGCGGCGCGCGTAGAGCTGGAGGTGCGGGGCGGGAAGCTCAAGGCGCCCTTCGTCGGCGAGGACGCCGGAGGCACCTGGACGATGGCCGAGGATGGCCGCAGCCTGGAGGCACCCGCCCTGGTCGACTTCGACGGCGACGGCGACCTGGACCTCGTGTTCGCGGGCCGGGACGGCCTGCGCGTGCACGCCTCAGAGGGCGGGCGCTTCAGCCCGGCCGTCACGACGCGAGCCGAGTGGCCCGCGTACCTCGGCCAGGACCCAGGCGAGCGCGAGCTGCGCCTGCTCCCCGCCGCCCCGGGACGACGGCCGGACCTCCTCGCGATCCTCGGACAGGCCTCGGACCAGGGCCTCGGCAACTCCGGACAGCGCCTGATGCTGCTGCGCCAGGGCCCCGAAGGGCCCCTCCCCGAGAAGCCCCAGCAGGTGCTCAGCTTCGAGGCCGCGCGCCTGACGCCGAGCCTGGCGGACCTCGACGGAGACGGGCGCACGGACCTCGTGGTGCGCCAGTTCCGGCTGCCCGACTTCAGCGACGTGCTCACCGGCCTCGAGTTCGAGCTGTCGTTCTTCTGGTACCGCGGCGACGGCCGCGGGTTCGAGCGGCAGCCGACCCTCCGGGACGACCGCACCTACGACGAGGAGCAGATGGACGAGCTGATCGCACGCCGCGTGTTCGGTCCCGACCTCTCGGGGGACGGGCTTGGAGACCTGGTCGAGGTGGACCTGCAGGGCCGCATCTCCATCCGCCGCCTGATCAAGGACAGCGGCTTCTTCAGCGGCACGACCTGGACGCTGGAGCGCGCCCCCTGGAAGCGCTTCGACACGGCCGGCTCGATCCAGGAGCTCGAGGTGCGCGACATCAACGGGGACGGCCTGGCGGATGTCCTCAGCGCCGGAGACCGCGGCGTGACGGTCATCCTCTCCCAGGGAGGCCGCCGATGAGCCGCGCACGAGCCCTCCCCACCCTGCTGCTCGCCGCCGCCGGCGGAGCAGCGGGTCAGGAGCCCGCCGCCGAAGCGACCTTCGTGCGGACGGTGTTCGAGGTGCCGCGGGACGCCTACCAGCTGCACTTCGCCGACCTCGACGGGGACGGCGACCGCGACCTCCTGCGCATCGGCAGCGCGGGCTACCAGGCGCACCTCCTCGGCGACGATGGGGCCTACGCCGCCGAGCCCACGCCCCTTCGCGGCTGGGACGGACCGCGGATCGCCTGGGACTGCGCGGACCTCGACGAAGACGGGGCGCAGGAGCTGATCCTCATGAACGGCTCGAGCGTTCGCGCGGTACCGTTCCGCGAGGGGACCTTCGGGACCCCGCGCCCGGTGCTCGAGGAGGTCGGGAGCTGGTGCCCGCGCGGGCTGCAGCGCGTGCGCTGCGCGCGCGATGTGGACGGCGACGGGCGCACGGACCTGGTGCTGCCGCGCACCGCCGCACACCGCATCCACCTCCGGCGCGAGGAGGGCTGGAGCGAGCCGATCGAGGTGGCCTTCCGGGCCACCGTCCGCCAGCGCTTCGGAGATCCCGAGGAGCTCGGTGAGCAGGTCTCCCAGGCCGTGCGGATCCCCTGGTTCACCGTCCAGGATGTGGATGGGGACGGCCTGCTCGATGTGCAGTCGGAGACGGAGGACGAGGTGGCCTTCCACCTGGCCACCGCCGCCGGGCTGCCCGCCGAGCCCACCTGGATCCTGGACTTGGCGGCCTTCCGCGCGGA
>JBDQFW010000051.1:0-17898 GCA_040265735.1 Planctomycetota bacterium
ATGCAGGGCACCACCACGAGGACGAGGACCGTGGCGACCGCCAGGCCAAAGAACACGCTGATCGCCATGGGCTGCAGGAAGCGCGCCTGGCCCGAGGCGAAGAAGGTCAGGGGGGTGAGGCCCGCCATCGTGGTGATGGAGGTGAGCAGGATGGGGCGGAAGCGCAGGCGTGAGGCCTCGACCACGGACCGGAGGCGCTCCATGCCCTGGGCTCGGGCCTGGTTGACGAAGTCCACCAGGATGAGGGAGTCGTTCACGACCACGCCGCACAGGGCGAGGAGCCCGATCAGCGACAGGAGAGTCATATCCCGTCCCATGACGAGGTGCCCGAGCACGACGCCGAGGAGGGCGAAGGGCACGATCGACATGATCACGAGCGGCTGCAGGTAGGACCGGAAGAGGGTCCCGAGCACCGCGAAGATCAGACCCAGGGCGAGGAGCCCTGCCTTGCCAAGGCCCTCGAGGCTGCGCGCAGTCTCCTCGTGGTCCCCGAGGGGCTCGAGGGTCGTGCCTGCGTGGGTCTGCTCCAGGTCGGCGAAGCGCGCGAGCAGGTCGTCGACGACCTCGCGGGCATTGCCCAGGCTCTTGTCGATGTCCGCAGTCAGGGTGATGCTGCGCTCCCGCTCGCGGCGCTGCAGGCTTGCTGGCCCCGCGCGCTCGTCGAAGGCCGCCACATCGGCCAGGCGCACGCGCGGTCCGGCCGGCGTCCCGATCGTGAGCTCCTGCAGGGCGCCGGCGTCGGCGCGCAGCTCCTCGGGCAGCTTGACGAACACCTCCACGTCCTCGGTCCCGCGCCGGAAGCTGCCCGCCGGGGCCCCCTCCAGCGCCGTCCGCACCTCGCTCGTGAGCCAGGCCTCGCTCACCCCCAAGAGGCGCCCCTCCGGCGTCGGGCGCACCAGCACCTCGCGCTTGCCGCGGGCCACGCTCGAGCGCAGGTCGCGCACGCCCGCGTAGGTGGCGAGGGCCGAGCGCACCTCCTCTGCAGCCGCGCCCAGGGCCGCGTGGTCGCGCCCGCGCAGGACGAGCTCAATGGCACGACCGTTGAGCCCCGCCTGGGGCTGGTCGATCTGCAGGGACTCCACCAGTGGCGAGGCTCCCGCCATGCGCTCGCGCAGCCAGCGCACGACCTCGGGGGCCGCCATGGTGCGCTGCTCCCCCTCGCGCAGCTCGACCCACACCTGGGCGAGGTTCTGGCCGAGCTCGTAGTTCGCCGCGTCCTGAGCGATCAGCCCGATCATCGAGTTCACGCTCTCGAGCTCGGTCGCGGGCAGCTCGAGGCAGCGCTCCTCCAGCTCACGCGCCACGGCCTCGGCGTCGTCCAGCCCCGCGTCCGGCACGAGCCGCGCCGACACGTAGAAGATCTTGGACTCGAAGTCGTCGAAGAAGACGAACGGCACGCGGTGCACCGCAAGAGCGCCCACGACCGTGAGGAGCCCCAGGGCCCCGCCCACGACGGTCCACCGCCAGCGCAGGGCGGCCTCCAGCAGCCGCACATAGGCCAGGCGCAGGGGCTCGTACCAGGGCTCGCGGGCGGCCTCCACCTGGGCGCGCGTGCGGCGGCCGCCGCTGCCGTGGGCGAGGTGCGCGGGCAACACCACGAGCGCCTCGACGAGGGAGACGAAGAGGCAGGCCGAGACCACCAGGGGCAGGGGCCGCATGAAGAGGCCAGCCTGTCCCTCCAGCATGAGCACCGGCAGGAACGCGGCCACGCTGGTGAGGATGGTTGCGACCACGGGACCGCCCACCTGTGCGCCGCCCTCGATGGCGGCCTCCTCGGGGCTGTGGCCCTCCTCGATGAGGCGGAAGGTGTTCTCCCCCACCACGATCGCGTCGTCGACCACCATGCCCAGCACGACGATCAGCGCGAACATGGTCATCATGTTCATGCTCACGCCGAACCAGGCAGAGACGGCGATGCCCCCGAGGAAGGCGATCGGGATGCCGAGTGCGGTCCAGAGGGCCACGCGGCGGTCGAGGAAGGCGAGCAGGCACGCGAGCACGAGGACCCCGCCCATGAGGCCCGACTCGGTCATCACCGCCAGCCGCTCGCGCACATAGACCGAGAGGTCCGAGTTCGTGCCCAGCTGGACTCCGGGAGCGAGCTCGGCGCGCTGCTCCTCGACCCAGCCGCGCAGGACCCCGGCCAGGTCGATGAGGTCCGCGTCGGCGTCCTTGTTCACCTGCAGGTGCAGGCACGGCTCCCCGTTGAAGCGCGCGCGGGTGATCTCCCGGTCGAAGGTGTCCGTGACCCGCGCCACGTCCGCGAGCAGGGTGCGCGAGCCGTCGGGGCGCACGGCGAGCGGCAGCTCGAGCAGGTCCCCGGCTCCGCCCACCTCCGAGCGCACGCGCAGGAGCCACTCGCCCGAGTCCGTGTCGAGGCTGCCCACCGGGGCCTCCGCCAGGCGCGCGCCGAGGACGGCCCGCACCTCGGCGAACGACAGGCCCGAGTCCTCGAGCGCCGAGGGGTCGAGCTCGACCCATAGGCGCTCGTCGCGCTTGCCCGTGAGCACGACCTGCTGGACCCCGGCAAGGGTCTCAAGCTCGCGCTGGATGCGGTCGGCCTCGCGGACCAGCACGGCGCGCGAGGCGGTCCCGTGCACGAACACGGCGAGCACGGGGAACACATTCTCCTGCTCGCGGACCACCGGGGGCTCGGCCTGCTCGGGGAGCTCCAGGTCCCCGCGCCCGATCCTGTCGCGGACCTGCGCCAGCACCTCGTTCAGGTCCGCGCCGGGGGCGAGGGTCAGGTAGACGCGGCTCACGCCCTCGCGGGAGACGGACTGCAGCTCGTCCACGCCGTCCACATCGGCCACGGCCTCCTCGAGGGGCACGGTCACGAGCTCCTCGACATCGCCCGGACCGGCGCCGGGCCAGATGGTGAACAGCTCGACCTTGCCCAGGCTGAAGTCAGGGAAGACCTCCCGCGGCATGGAGGCGTAGGCCAGGAAGCCACCGAGCACGATGGCCGCCATCACCAGGTTGGCCGCCACCGAGTTGGTGACCGACCAGCGCACGATCGCCCGGATCATCGGGGCGCGGGGCGCTCCTCCTCGATCTGCACGAGGCTGCCGGGGGTGAGGGCCTCCAGTGGCGCGGTGATGAGCACCTCGCCAGGAGCGAGGCCGCCCACGACCTCCACCCGGTCCCCGCTGCGGCGCCCCAGGCTCAGGGGACGCCCCGCCGCGCGTAGCACCTCGCCGTCGCGCTCGAGCACGAGGGCCAGGGCCACGCCGTCGCGCCAGGTGATCTCGGCACGGCGCAGGACGAGGACGCCCGAGAGCGGAGTCAGGGCGACGTCCGCCTCCACCGGCGCGCCCAGCAGGCCATCGACGCGGTCCGCGGGCCCATCGCCAAGGTCGAGGTCGAGATCCACCGCCACCGTGCGGCTGGCGGGGTCCGCCTCCACGGCGAGGGCGCCGACTACCGCGTCCACGGGCTCGGTCCCCAGGCTCGCCGCGCGCAGCCGGGCGGGCTGCCCCACGACGAGGTCCGCGGCGGCACCGAGGGGCAAGCGCACGCGGGCGCGCCAGGCCGCAGGATCCACGAGGGTCGCCACGGGAAGGCCAGGGCCGACCCAGGTCCCCGGTGCCGGAGCCTCAGTCGTGAGCACGCCGTCGAAGGGGGCCTCGAGGCGGTGACGCCGGACCTGCACGCGCGCCTCCTCGAGCGCGGCGCCGGCTTCGCGCAGGCGGGCCTGGGCCACGCTCAGCGCCGCCGCGGCCGCGCGCTCCGCGGACTCGGCCCCGTGCAGGCTGGCCTGCGCCTCCACCAGCGCAGCGCGCGCACGGTCCGCGGCGCTCTCGAGGCCCGCGCTGGCCAGGTCCATGCGCTCGAAGCGGGCAACCTCGCCCTCGGCAAGCCCAGCCGCAGCGCGCGCGAGCTCCACCCGCCGCGCCATGGAGGCGAGCTCCACCGCTCCCTGCTCCGCGGCGGCCATGGCCGCGCTCTCGCCCGCCTCGAGCCTTGCGACCGCAGCCTCGGCCGCGCCCGCCTCCAGCTCCAGCAGCACCTCTCCCGCGCGGACGCGCGCACCGCGCCGCCAGCCGGGGTGGACCCGCGCCACGCTGCCCGGCACCGGAAGGGCCAGAGCCGCCTGGCGCACCGCGTCGAGGAGCCCATGGGCCCGGACCTCACGGTCCAGGTCCTCCAGAGCCAGGGGACGCGTGGTCACCGTCACGGCGGGGGTCGGCCGCGGCGGGGCCGGCGGCGGAGGCGGCGTGGTGCGGGCGATCCACTGGGCCCCCACCAGGCCGGCAGCCGTGAGCGCCAGGCCGAGCGGGACCTGGAGGAGGAGGCGGGGACCTGAGGCCATGGGACGCGTTTCATAACCCATTCCGGCGGCCCTCCAGCCCCTCGGTGCTTGCCGCCGGGGCGCCTGGTCGGTTCAATCTTCAGCCCCCTTCGCTCGGCGAAGGGCCCCCACCAAGCCCCAGAGCCCCGCTCTGGAGGCCCCGACAAGCCCCAACCGCCCCGAACTCCGTGGACGTCCAAGTCGAGAAGCCCGAAGCCACCCTGGCCCGCATCACCCTCACCGTCCCCGCCGACGAGTTCCAGGGCGAGTACAAGCGCGGGCTGCAGCACGAGCGCGGACGCGTCCGCATGAAGGGCTTCCGCCCGGGCAAGGCTCCCCTCGCCTTCGTGGAGAAGCAGGTCGGCGCCGAGCTGCGCGAGGGCCTCAAGCAGCACTTCGTGAGCCAGGCCTACCGGCAGGCCCAGGAGGAGCACGGCATCAAGCCGTTCGCCAACCCGCGCGTGCCCAAGGAGGCCGCCGAGGAGGGCGAGGACGGGGGCTTCACCCTGACCTTCGAGGTGGCCCTGCGTCCCGAGGTGACCCTCGGCACCTACAAGGGCCTCGAGCTCGAGAGCGAGCTGCAGCACGTGACCGACGACGACGTGGAGCGCGGCGTCGAAGACCTGCGCAAGCAGCACAGCCGTCCGGAGCCCGCCGGGGAGGAAGGACTCAAGGAGGACGGCCTCGCCCTGGGCGACGTGCGCTTCCTGCACGGTGAGGAGGAGGTCTTCACTCGCGAGGGCCTGCGCCTCGGCATCCCCCAGCCGCCCCCCGGCATCGACGCGGACGCCTGGAAGGAGGCCCTGACCGGCAAGGGGGAGGGCGACACCTTCACCGTGCCCATGACCCTGCCCGACTCGATCGAGAACGAGGAAGCCCGCGGCCAGGAGGGCACCTGCGAGGTGACCGTGAAGCAGGCCTACGACCTGGTGCCTCCCTCCGACGAGGAGATGTGCCAGGGCGCCCAGGTCGAGGACATGGACGGCTTCCGCGCGAAGCTCCGTGAGCACATGGAGTCCAGCGCGCAGCAGGGCGAGCAGAACCGCATCGAGACCGTCCTCCTCGAGCGCGTGCTGGCCGAGGCCCAGTGCGACCTCCCCGCGTCGATCCTCGACGAGCAGACCGAGGTGCGCCTGGCCCAGTTCGAGCAGGAGCTCGAGCAGCGCCAGGTCCCCGAGGAGCAGCGCGAGGCGGCCCGCGAGGAGCAGCGCCCCACCGCCCGGGACGAGGCCGCTCGCGGGCTGAAGGCCCTGCTCGTCGTGGAGACAATCGCCGAGGCCGAGTCCATCGCGGTGGCGGGCGAGGATATGAACGCCGAATTGCAGGCGATCGCCGACCGCAACCAGGCGGAGCTCGAGGAGGTCCGCAAGTACTACGGCGAGAACCAGGGCATGTTCCAGCAGATGGCGGTCGAGCTCCTCGAGCGCAAGGTGCGCGCCTTCCTGCGCGAGCAGGCCACGGTCAAGGATCCCGCCTGAGGAGCCGATAGGCCCTCCCAGGAGCCCGCGGCGTGCGGTCCTCCCGGGCGGCGCGACCAGTGAGAGCGGGCGGCCCGGTGGGCCGCCCGCTCTCGTTCCCGGCGCCATCCAGCGCGCCGCACAGACCCGGCCTTGCATCGGCCCCTCGCCGAACCTACACCACCCCCATGTCCATCCCCGCCCAACTCAGCTGGCCGGACCTGCCCGACCGCGAGTCCAACGCCCCCACCTCCTACATCCCGTACGTCATCGAGCGCACGGGCCGTGGGGAGCGGACCTACGACATCTACTCACGGCTCCTGGAGGACCGCATCGTGATCGTGCGCGCGATCGACTCCGAGGAGATGGCGAACGCGATCGTCGCCCAGCTGCTCTTCCTGGAGAAGTCCGGCCCGAACCAGGACGTCAAGATGTACATCCAGTCGCCGGGTGGCCTGGTCACGGCAGGCCTCGCCATCTACGACACGATGAAGATGATCTCCTGCGACATCCAGACCTTCGTGATGGGGCAGGCCGCCTCCATGGGGGCGTCGCTCCTGGCGGGCGGGACCAAGGGCAAGCGCTTCGCCCTCCCGAGCGCCCGCATCATGATCCACCAGCTGTCGGGCGGCACGCGCGGCAAGTTCATGGACATGGAGGTGGACTACAAGGAGTCCAAGCGCCTGCATGACCTGCTCCGGGGCCGCCTTGCCGCGGACTGCAACAAGACCCTCGAAGAGCTCGACGCGGCGATGATGCCCACCGACCACTTCATGTCCCCCGAGGAGGCCAAGGAGTTCGGCCTCATCGACGAGGTCTTGGCCTACCCCGACGCCAAGACCGGCGACGCCAAGAAGAGCTGACTCGAGGCTTCCTCCCGGCGCCCCTCGCGGCGCGCATGGAGACCTGCGGAGGTCCGCGTGCCGCAAGGCGCGCGGACCTCCTCGATTTCCAAGATCGGCATCTCCCCTGTCCCCCGTCGAGGCACTGAGGAGCGCGCGGACGGTCGTTCCGCCGCGATGGCGCACCAGATCGCGACAGATGAGTCCATTGAGAGATCGGCTGCCGCGCGCGTGAGGGAGTGGGTGCCCCGGCGGCTACGATGCAGGGGTCATGAGTTCGTCCTCCAACCGCGGGCGCCACGTGGAGCGCTGCACCTTCTGCGAGAAGCGTCGGCACCACGTCACGAGCCTCATCGCCGGCCCCCCCGGCGTCTACATCTGCAACGAGTGCATCGAGATCTGCAACTCGATCCTCCAGGAGGAGCAGCGCCGCAACCCCGAGGGCGAGAAGGCCCGCAAGGGCTCGGGCAAGGCCGCGGAGGGCAAGGCCCCCCACCGCCTCCCCACCCCCGTCGAGATCGCTCGGCGCCTGGACGAGTACGTGATCGGCCAGCAGGGTGCCAAGAAGGTCCTCTCCGTCGCGGTCTACAACCACTACAACCGCCTCCGCCGCCTGGCCGTCGACCCCGACGCCGCCGGGGAGGTCGAGATCGAGAAGTCGAACGTCCTGCTGGTCGGGCCGACCGGCTCCGGCAAGACCCTCCTCGCCCGGACCCTGGCCCGGATGCTGGACGTCCCGTTCGCCATGGCGGACGCAACGACCCTCACGGAGGCGGGCTATGTGGGCGAGGACGTGGAGAACATCCTGCTCAAGCTGCTCCAGGCCGCGGACTTCGACGTGGAGCGTGCCCAGCAGGGGATCATCTACATCGACGAGATCGACAAGATCGGGCGGACCACGGGCAACGTCTCGATCACCCGGGATGTCTCGGGCGAGGGCGTCCAGCAGGCCCTGCTCAAGATCCTCGAGGGCACGGTTGCGAACGTGCCGCCCCAGGGAGGCCGCAAGCACCCCGAGCAGTCCTACATCCAGGTCGACACGGCGAACATCCTGTTCGTGTGCGGCGGCACCTTCAGCGGCATCGAGGAGTTCATCGCCAAGCGGGTCGGCCAGGAGGCCATCGGCTTCGGTCGCGACGCGAGCATGGGTGAGGCTCCGCGGCGCCTGGCGGGCAAGAAGGCTCCGGCCGGCCCGCTGCCCGCGGTCGGCGACCCGCTGGCCCGGGACGCCTACTCTCCGTACCTGATCCCCAAGGACCTCATGGGCTTCGGGCTGATCCCCGAGTTCATCGGACGCCTCCCCGTCATCGCGACCCTCGACACCCTGCGGCGCGACGACCTCGTGCGCATCCTGCGCGAGCCCAAGAACGCCCTCACGCGCCAGTACTCGAAGCTCTTCGAGCTGTCGGGCAAGGAGCTCGAGTTCAGCGACGGCGCGCTGCTCGCGATCGCCGACCAGGCCATCGAGCGTGAGACCGGCGTGCGCGCCCTGCGCGCCATCCTGGAGGACGTCCTCCTCGACCTGCTCTACGAGCTGCCCCACCGGACGGACACCGACCGCTTCGTGGTCGAAGCCGAGCACGTGCGCGGCGAGAGCAGCCTCGCCCAGGGCCTGACCGCCGAGGATCTCCTGCCCGAGACTCCGAAGGTGAGCGAGCCCCTGCCTGAGGAGGACGACCTCCAAGAGGACCAGCGCGAGAGCGCCTGAGGCTCCAGCCCCTGCCCTGCCCGAAGGCGGGCTCTCGCGCGCGGGAGCCCGCCTTCGGCGTTTCGAAGAGCTCGCAGGCGCGGGCCTCCTCAGGCGCGCACGGGTCTTGCCCCCCAAGAGCACGGGACTTGCTCCCGAGGAGCACGGGGCAGGCCCCTCAAGAACACGGGCTAGGCCCGCCAGCAACACAGGCCAGGCCCCCGAAGAGCGCCGGTTCAGCCCCCGAAGAGCTGCGTCCAGTGGGAGCCGTGACGGCCAAGCCCGGTGCGCGCGCCGCCCCCGAGCATGTTCTTGTGGTGGCCCGGGGAGTACCACCAGGCTCTGATCGCCGCCGGCCCCGTGGCCTGCCCGGCAGCGATGTTCTCGGACCCGGCGGTGGTCCCGAAGCGCTCCGCGCGCATCCAGGGCGTGGTCTTGCCCTCCACCGGCGATTCGTGGGCGAAGAATCCCAGCGTCGCCATGTCCTTGCTGTGGTCGCGGCCGGCCTCACAGAGCTTCACATCGATCCGCTGCACGCCGAGGCCCAGCAGGATGCGCAGGTGATTGAGGTCGGCGATGCCTGCGACCTCTTCGGGATCGAGTTCCTCCGCGACGCTGGCGTTGAACTCCAGGTTGGCGAGGTCCTTGGAGGTCAGTGGCGTGGCTGCCTCTGCAGCCTGCCTGAGGCCGGCCATGAGGCGCTCCTCGAAGGCCCGGGGATCGGCATGCTCCCCCAGGCGCTCGGCCGCGCGCGGCGAGCCCCCCTCCCGCAGGGCCTGCACCGCCCGGGACCACCAGCCGTGCACGCGCCCCTCGACCTCGAACGCGTCCAGCAGCTCCACGAAGGCCTCAAACAGCTCCTCGTCCGCATCCCAGACCTGCGCCGGGCGGACGACCAGCAGCTCCTCGAGCGCCGCCACCGCGGGGTCGGACACCGTCCGGATGGTCTCCTTGGAGAGGTCCTGGGAGCGGGCCGCGCCAAGCACCGCTGCGCGCGAAGCCTCCAGGCGCGCCTGCCCTTCGCGATCGAGGCGCGCCGCCACGATCCCCTTGGCCGCCTTGCCGAAGCCCTTGAGGAGGGCCTCCTGCGCGCGCTGGTTGTCCTTGCGATGGCGGTCCAGCTGCCGATCGAGATAGCGCCCGGCAAGCAGGGTCGCCTCCTGCCCCAGGTCGAGCAGAGCGTCCACTGCCTCTTCCTGCTCGGCCGGCGTCGCGTCCCTTGCCTTCAGGACGGCAATGGCCTCCGCCTGGCGCGCGCGCCGCGCCGCGGGGTCGTCGTCCTGGCGGCTCGAGGCGCGCGCAGGGCCGAGGGGGCCCAGGGCCACCGGGCCCGGTTGAAGGACCGGGGCGAGCAGGGGCAGGAGGAGGAGCGCCGTGCGCATGGGTGTCCGGGAAGGATCGAGCGGAGGGCCGGGCCGCTCTGCGCCTATGCTATCGGCATGGCAGGCGGGCAGCTGACGATCCACTACCACCGGGACTTCGACGGGATGGTCTCGGCCGCGGTGCTGGCCTCCATCCTGGCCGAACGAGGGGAGGCGGACCTGCGCCTGACCTCGGTGAACTACGACCAGCGCACGGACTGGGCGACCTTTGGCGAGGGCACCCGCTTCGCGATCGTGGACTTCCACTTCCACCCCCGCGCCGAGTACTGGTTCGACCACCACCCGACGACCTTTCTGGACGACGAGCTGCGCTCCGCCTACGCCCCGAGCGAGCGCTGGATGTGGGACGCCGCCTCGCCGTCCTGCCCCCCCATGATCCTCGCCCACGCCGAGCGCTGGTGGGGCTACGAGGTCCCCGAGCGGTTCCGGGAGATGGCGCGCTGGAGCGACGTGGTGGACGCCGCCCGCTACTCCAGCGTGGACCAGGCCATCTACGGGGAGGAGCCTGCCCTGCGCATCACCCGGGCCCTGGCCGCAGGCCCGCGCCCCGACTGGACCGACGAGCTGGCGGCGGCCATGCGGGATGGGACCCTCGAAGAGGTCGCAAGCCGCCCGGACCTCGAGCGGGCCTACCAGCGCGCGTGCAAGACCCGCGACAAGGCCCTGGTCCAGTTCCCGCCCACGGTGGTCCGCCAGCGCGCGGGAGTCCTGCTGTACGACGCCTCGTCGAACAAGGTGCGCCGCGAGCGCTTCGCGCCCTTCTACCACCACCCGGAGGCCCTCTACGCGGTCGGCGTGATCCCGACCCGGGCAGGGTTCCATGTGACCTGCGGGGAGAACCCGTGGAATCCCCCGGCGAACCGCATGCACGTGGGCGAGCTCATGGAGCGCTACGGCGGCGGCGGCCACATCGCCGTGGGCGGCGCGAACCCGCACGACCTCGAGGCCACGCGCCAGGTGGCAGGGGAGGTCGCGGACCAGCTCGAGGCGCACCTGGTCGCGCACGGGGAGGCCTAGAGGCCATGCCCGCCGCATCGCTGCTCTCCCTCTCCGCGGAGGAGCTCGCCGAGCGCGTGACCGCCCTCGGGGGCCGCGCGTTCCACGGTCGCGCGGCGCGGCGCGAGGTCCTCGAGCGCGGGGTGCTCGACTACGCCGCCATGACGAGCCTGCCGGGACCCCTGCGGGAGGCCCTGGCCCGCGAGCTCCCCATCCTGGCCGGGCGCGAGCGCCTGCGCACCGTGGCCAGCGACCGCACCACCAAGCTGCTGGTGGACTTCCCCGGCCGTGAGGGCAAGGACCCGGTCGAGACCGTCCACATCCCCCCCCACGACCCCGCCAGCGAGAAGGGCGCGACCCTGTGCGTCTCCACCCAGGTCGGCTGCCCCGTGGGCTGTCCCTTCTGCGCCTCCGGCCTCGCGGGCCTGAGCCGCAACCTGGCCGCCCACGAGATCCTGGAGCAGTTCGTCCTGGGCCGCGCGGTGGGCCCCCTGGGCCGGGCCGTCGTGATGGGCATCGGCGAGCCGCTGCTGAACCTGCCGGCCCTCACCGAGGCCCTCGATGCCGTCCACGACGAGATGGGCATGGGCGCCCGCAGGGTCACCGTCTCCACCGTGGGCTTCCCCGATCGCCTGCGCCGGGCGGCACGGAGCGAGCCGCGGTATCAGCTGGCGATCAGCCTGCACACCGCCGACGACGCCCAGCGCGACGAGCTGGTCCCCGCGATGCGCGGGATTCCCGTGGAGGAGGTCCTGGCCGCCGGGGACGACTGGTTCGAGGTCACCGGGCGGGAGGTCACCTACGAGGTGGCCCTGCTCGGCGGCGAGAACGACACCCCAGGCCATGCGGAGCGCCTCGCGCGGAGGCTGCGCGGCCGCCGGTGCACGGTGAACCTCATCCCCTGGAACCCGAGCCCCGAGCTCCCGTTCGCGCGCCCCCGCCCGGGGCAGCCCGAGGCCTTTCGGGAGGCCCTGGCCGAGCGCGGGGTCGTGGCCACGGTGCGGTGGTCCCGCGGCCTCGACGGCGACGCCGCCTGCGGCCAGCTGCGCCACAGGCACGCCGGCACGGCCTGAGGGCCCGCCTGCCGGCCTCCGCGGGGTCACCGCGACGGCCGCCCCCGGCTCACTCGAGGCCCATGCTCTTGGTCGCCGTCAGGCGGTCCGTCAGGGCGAGGAACTCCTCGAACGGCATGACCTCCTGCTCGCGCGTGCCCCGGCGGCGCAGGGCCACCGTGCCCTCCTCCGCCTCGCGCTCGCCGACCACCAGCATGAAGGGCACCTGCTCCTTCTGGGCGGTCTTGATCTTCTTGTTCATGTGGCCGGGCTCGAGCATGGCGTCGACCCGCAGGTGGCGCGCCCGCAGCTGCTGGGCCAGCGACTTGCCGTAGTCGGCGTGCTCCTCCCGGATCGGGATGACGGCCACCTGCGTCGGAGCGCACCAGAACGGGAAGCGACCGCCGAAGTGCTCGATGAGCACACCCACGAAGCGCTCCAGACTTCCGAGGATCGCCCGGTGCACCATGATCGGGCGCTGCTGCGAGCCGTCCGGCGCGGTGTAGGTGAGGTCGAAGCGCTCGGGCAGGTTGAAGTCGCACTGGATCGTGCTGTTCTGCCACTCGCGCCCCAGGGCGTCCTTGATCTTGTAGTCGATCTTCGGGCCGTAGAACGCGCCGCCGCCCTCGTCCAGCTCGAGCTTCAGCCCGATGGAGTCCGCGGCTTGCTGGAGCGCCTCGGTGGCGCGCTCCCAGATGGCGTCCTCGCCGATGGTCTTCTCCGCCGGGCGCGTCGCCAGGTACGCGGTGTACTCGAACCCGAAGGTCTTCATGAAGCGGTCCACGAGCCGGCAGACCCCCGCGATCTCCTCCGCCAGCTGGTCCGCCGTGCAGAAGATGTGGGCGTCGTCCTGGGTGAACCCGCGCACGCGCAGCATCCCATGCACGACCCCGGAGCGCTCGTAGCGGTAGACGGTGCCGAGCTCGGCCCAGCGCAGGGGCAGCTCGCGGTAGCTGCGGCCGCGGTCCTTGTAGATCAGGACATGCCCCGGGCAGTTCATGGGCTTGACGCGGTACGGCAGCTCGTCGAGCGCCATCGGCGCGTACATCATCTCGCCGTAGTTCTCGAGGTGCCCCGAGACCGCGAACAGGGACTCACGGCTCACGTGCGGCGTGTAGACCGGGTCGTAGCCGCCGGCCAGGTGTTCGTCCCACCACATCTGCTCGAGGCAGCGGCGAACGGTCCCCAGGGCCGGGTGCCAGAACACGAAGCCAGCGCCGGCCTCCCCGTGGGTGCTGAACAGGTCGAGGTCCGTGCCGAGCTTGCGGTGATCGCGGAGCTTGACCTCCTCGAGCCACGCGAGGTGGGCGTCGAGCTCCTCCTTGGACCAGAACGCCGTCCCGTAGATGCGCTGCATCATCGGGCGCTTCTCGTCCCCTCGCCAGTACGCCCCGGCCAGGTTCAGCAGCTTGAAGTGGAACTCGTGCTGGAACGAGTCGATGTGGGGTCCCTCGCACAGGTCCCCCCACTGCTCGCCGTCCGGCCCATGGGTGTAGAAGGTGATGTCCTCCTCCTCCGGGATGAGGTCGAGGGCCTCGACCTTGTACTCCTGGCCCCAGCCCTGGAGGATCCGGCGCGCCTCGTCGCGGCTCACGGTGCTCTTCGTGATCGCAGGCGAGCGCTTGGCGATGCGGCGCATCTCCTTCTCGATCTTGCCCAGCTCCTTGTCGGTGAGCGGCTCGGGCAGGTCGAAGTCGTAGTAGAAGCCGTGCTCGATCGAGGGACCGAACCCGAACTGCACGCCCGGGTGGAGCTTCTGGACGGCCGAGGCCATCAGGTGCGCCACGGAGTGGCGCAGGGTCGAAACGGGGAAGGGCTCCACCACCTGCGGAGCCGACGCGGCGTCGGTCATGGGGTCGCGTTCCGGGAGGGTCGTCCGCGACGGCCCCAACCAGGGGTCGCACGCGCGTCCGAGCACTCCCGAGGCGCCCGGACGGGGAAGAGTCTAGGATTCCCATCGGTCCGGAACGCGCCCTGCCACGGGCTTTCTGGCCGATCCTCGGGAAGAGACGCCGGGCGGCGTCGGAGGCCGTGGAGCCGGCTCCTCAGCCGGCGGCCGCCGGCAGCCAGCGCTTGACCTCGAACTCGAGCTCGACCCCCCGCTGGGCGGCGACCTCGTCACGCACCAGGTCCATCAGCGCCAGCACCTCGGTAGCGGTGGCCCCGCCGGTGTTGGTGATGAAGTTGGCGTGCCGCTCGCTGACCTCCGCGGCGCCGATCCGGCGCCCCTTGAGGCCGCAGGAGTCCACCAGCTGGCCGGCGCTCAGGCCTCCTGAGGCGTCAGGATCCGGATTCTTGAACACGCAGCCCGCGCTCGCAGCGGTCACCGGCTGGGTGGCGTTCTTCGCGCGCATGTACTCGTTGATGCGCTCGCCCACCTCCCTGACGGAGCCCGTCCCGAAGCGCAAGACCACGCCGGCGACCACCGCCTCGCCAAGGTTCCCGTTGCGGTAGCTCGGCGAGGCCTCTTCGCGGGGAAGGTCGCGAAAGGTCCCGTCGGGGTCGATGAGGCGCACGAGCTCGACTGCGCTCCACACCTCCCAGCCACGACCGCCGGCGTTCATCGCCACGCCGCCGCCGATGTGTCCGGGCACGCCCGCGAGCATCTCCAGCCCGGTCAGCCCGAGCCGCCGCATCCTGTTCACGAGGCCCACCATGGTCACCCCGGCCCAGCACGCGAGGCGCGGGTCCTCGGCGATGGGGCTGGGAGCGACGCGCGCATCCGGCCCCTGGTCCAAGGCCTCCGCCGCGCCGTGATCGGGCGCCTGGGGCCGCATGACCATGTTCATGCGCGAGGTCCCGATGACCACGCCCGGCAGCAAGCCGTCGGCCACCACGAGGTTCGCACCGCCGCCGAGGATCCGCGGGACCATGCCGCGCTCACGCGCAGCGCCTACGGCGTCTCGGAGCTCCTCAGGGGTCGCCGGCTCCAGCAGCCACTCAGCCGCCCCGCCCACCTTCATGTTGGTGAGCCCGGCCAGGGGCGCGTTCGAGAGCGCGGCGCAGGGCCAGAGGGTGCGCGCCGTGCTCAAGCGTCCAGACGGGCCAGGAGGGACGGACGGATGGAGTCGATGTCGCCGGCCCCGAGGACCAGGGCCGCGGGGCGAGGCTCGGAGGCCTCGAGCCCGGCGCAGAACTCCGCCGTGGCGTGGGCCAGGTCCCCTCCCTCGGCCGCGTCCACGCCAGCGCGTCGCAGGCCCAGGACGATGTCGGAGGCCCCCGCAGTCACGCGGTCGATGTGCCGGCGCGCGCCGTACACGTCGGCCACCACGACGCGATCGGCGCCGCGCAGGGACTCGATGAACTCGGGCAGGAAGCGCGCGGTCCGGCTCGCCTGGTGCGGCTGGAAGAGCACGTGGATCGGCGCTCCAGGGAACACGCGTCGCGCGGCCTCGAGAGTCACGCGCACCTCGGTCGGATGGTGCGCGTAGTCGTGGACGACCGGCAGCCCGCCGGGCGTGCCCCAGCGCTCGAACCGCCTGCCGGCACCCTCGAAGCGAGCGACGCCCAGGGCCGCCTCGCGTGCGAGCTCGGAGCAGCGCGCGCTGGACTGGCCTCGTGCACGCAGCCCCACGGCCATGGCCACCGCTGCCGCGGCGTTGTCGGCGTTGAAGCGGCCGGGCACCTGGAGGCGCACGACCGGAGTGGCCCAGCCGGGACCGCGCACGGCGATGTGGAAGTGGCCCTGGTCCTCACCGTGAAGCTCGAGCTCGAACTCGCGCCCCAGCCTCCAGACCTCGCAGCGTGCGGCCTCCTCCAGGAAGGCGGGCGCCTCCGCGGACAGGACCAGCAGCCCCGTCGGATGGATGCGCGCCGCGAAGCGCGCGAAGGCGGCGTGCAGGGCCTCGAGGGAGCCGTAGTAGTCGAGGTGGTCCTCCTCGAGGTTGGTGACGATGCCCCCCATCGGCTGCAGCTCGAGGAAGGTGCGGTCGTACTCGCAGGCCTCCACGGCCATGAGGCCTCCGGCGCCAGCCAGCACGGCGTTGCGCCCCAGGCCGCGGTGCAAGCCGCCGCCCAGGACCCCGGAGGTGGGCAGGTCCGGGCAGGCCCGGTCGATCCCGCGCAGGGCCTCGTAGAGCAGCCAGGTGGTGCTGGTCTTGCCGTGGGTGCCCGCGACGCCGATCGCCGCGGTCTCGTGACTGGTGAGCAGGCCCAGGGCCTGCTTGTAGCGCAGCACCGGCAGGCCGCGCTCCTTAGCGAGGAGCACCTGCGGGTCGTTGGCCGGCACGGCCGCCGAGCGCACCACGACCTCGGCGTCGGCCGGCAGGGCACAGTCCGCGCTGGCTCCCACCGCGATGGGGATCCCCGCGGCCTCGAGCGGCGTCACGAAGGGGCCGCCGGCGGAGTCGTGACCGCTCAGAACATGCCCGCGCTCCGCCAGCAGCAGGCCCAGGCCGCTGACCCCGGCGCCGCCCGCGCCGAGGAGGTGGACCCGGGGAGCGAGGCCCGGGACCAGGCCAGGCGCGCGCACGAGGGAGGGGGTCGGATGCTCGTCGATCACAGTCCCATCGAAGCAATCGAGAGGCGCCCGTTCCAGCCTTCACCCGCCCCTCTCCCGAGCGCTGGCTCGTTCATGGGAACCCGCCTTGCGCGCGCGCTGTCCGTGCCGCACGCTCGGGTCGGCCCCCCGGCGCCGCGGACGCGGCGCCCTTCCTCGATGGTGACTCCCTCTCCCCTGGTCGTGGCCCACGAGGCCGGCTCCCACCTCGAGGCCCAGATCCTGCGCGGCCTCCTGCAAGCCGAGGGCATCGCCGCGCGCGTTGCCGGCGAGGAGCTGAGCGATGAGTTCGCCCAGGCCGCGCGCCTGACCGGCGGCCTCGCCCAGGTCCTCGTCCCCCGTGAATCCCTGGACCAGGCCCAGCGCATCCTCGCCGCCCACGCCGAAGCCGGCGCGGAGGCTGCGGAGGAGCAATGGAATTCTGGCTCGCCAGAATTCCCAGAAGACACCGCCTGATTCTGGCTCGCCAGAATTCCCAGAAGACCCCGCCTCATTCTGGCTTGCCCGATCCCGCTGGCTACGCCCCCCGCCCCTGGCTGGCCGAGGTTTCGAAGAGCTCCGCGGCCCTCAGGCCGGGCGCGCGAGTTCGCGCAGGCGGGCACACTGCTGCGCAGCGGCCTCGGCCGGGACCAGGTCCTGGAGCGCGCTGCGCATGGCCATCCGCGCAGCCTCCCCTCCAGGCCCGAGGAGGTCCAGGAGCGCGTCGGCCTGGCCGGCCAGGTCCTCCTCCTGCACTACGCGGACCCCGGCGCCCAGGGCCGCGGCGTTGCGCTCCTGATGGCGATCGCCGTGGTGCGGGTAGGGCACGACCCAAGCGGGAGCGCCGACCGCACCCACCTCGGCCAGGGTGGAGGCCCCCCCGCGGCACAGCACCAGGTCCGCCGCGGCCAGCAGCCGCGGGACCTCGTGCGCGTACTCGACGGGGCGGTAGCCCGCCGTGGGGGCGGCTCCCTCCCCCAGGCGACCGGGACCGACCTGGTGCACCACCTGAACGCCCGCCGCCTCCAGCCGAGGCGCCAGCTCGCGCACGAAGGCGTTGAGAGCGGCCGCGCCCTGGCTGCCGCCCAGCACGACCAGGAGAGGGCCGCTGGGAGCCAGCTGCAGAGCCTCCCGGGCCGCACGCGAGGGTGCTTGGACTCGCACGAAGCGCGGGGAGACCGGCGCCCCCATCACGCGGTGGCGTCCCTCGGCCCGCCCGCCGGGGCAGGTCGCCGCGTGGGCGTGCCAGACCTCCCGGGCCAGGGGCGCTAACAGCCGCGTTGCGCGGCCGGGCGCGGCGTTGATCTCGAGGAGCACGAGCGGGATCCCGAGGCTGCGCGCAGCGAGCCCTGCAGGCGCCGAGGTGAACCCTCCGAGCCCGACCAGGATCTGCGTGCCGGCCCGCTTCAAGGCGCGACGGGCTCGCAGCGCCTCAGGCAGCAGGCGGGCGAGGGTGCGGGCGGTGGAGGGCGCGCCCCCCCCGGGCGGCTCGATGGCGAGGGCCACGCGGTCGACCCGGGCTCCTCCGAGGCGATCCTCGAGCCCTTGCAGGACCTGCTGCTCGACCCCGCGCCCGCTCTGGAACCACACCAGGCTCTCGAGCGGCTCTGCCAGGGGATCCGCGGCGAGCTGATCCAGGAGAGCGAGTCCGGGGACCATGTGCCCGCCGGTTCCCCCTCCGGCGAAGGCGAGACGCAGCAGGCGAGCCGTCACC
>JBDQFW010000052.1:0-17740 GCA_040265735.1 Planctomycetota bacterium
GCTTCGTCCTCGAGCCGGGAGAGCAGGACCTCGTCCGTCGCGACATCGAGCTCGCCGTAGCGGCCGGAGCCGACGGGGTGGTCGTGGGGGCCCTGACCGCGGAGGGCTCCCTGGACCTGGCGGCCCTGCAGGCCTGGCGCGATGCGGCGCCAGGAGCCTCGTTCACCGTGCATCGCGCCTTCGACGAGGTGTCCGACCGCGTTGCGGCGCTCGAGGACCTCGGGCGCCTCGGGTTCACGCGCGTGCTCACCACCGGGGGCGCGGACTCCGTGGAGGAGGGCCTCGCCGGCCTTGCGAGCCATGCGCGCCTCTGCGAGGCCGACCCAGTCCTGCCGAGGGCGCTTCCAGGCGGCGGAGTGCGGGCGGCCAACGCCGCCGCGGTCCTGGAGGCCTCAGGCGGCTTGGAGCTGCACACCAGCGCGCGTACTGCGACCTCCCGCGCCCTCGACGCGGGCCCGCGCTTCGGCGCCCTCTGCCTGCCGGATCCGGGCGAGGTGGCGCGCCTTGTGGAGGCCGCCACGGCCGCGGCCGCGCTGCGGTCCTGACCGAAGTCGATCGGACCCGATCCGCCTTGGCACCACCCTGGGCGGACCCTAGCCTGCGCGCCATGGACGAGCATCCGCCCGCCGCTCCCCCTGCGCCGATCGTGGTGGCCGCCCCCGAGGAGGCCTGCGGTCGCGTCGCGGAGGAGATTCACGCCCTCCTCGCCGAGGGAGCGCGGGCCGGCCGTCCGGTGACGCTCGGGCTCGCCACAGGCGGCACGATGGTGGGGGTCTACGCAGCCCTCGTCGCGCGCCTCGGCGCGGAGCCGGTGGGGCTCTCCCGCGTGACCACCTTCAACCTCGACGAGTACCTGGGTCTACCCGCGGAGCACCCGCTCTCGTTCCGGAGCTTCATGACGGAGCACCTGTTCGGGCCCGCGGGGTTCGCACCCGAGCGCTGCCACTTCCCCGATGCGGAGCTCGCCGCGCAGCAGCCCGGCCTGGCGGGCGAGGCCTACCAGGCGCTGATCGCGCGCCACGGGGGCATCGACCTGCAGCTCCTCGGGATCGGCCGCAACGGCCATGTGGCCTTCAATGAGCCGGGGACACCGTCGGCCGCCGTGACGCGCGTGGTGCCGCTCCACGAGCACACGCGCGAGGACGCGGCTGCCGCGTTCGGCGGGCTGGAGCAGGTGCCGACCCACGCGATCACCATGGGGCTGCTCGAGCTGCGCGCGGCGCGACGGCTGCGGCTGCTCGCGTTCGGCGCCGGCAAGGCCGCGGCCGTGCGCGCCATGCTGAGCGGGCCCGCGAGCGCCGCGTGCCCTGCGAGCCTGCTGCGCGACCACGCCGATCTCCAGGTCCTCACCGATGGCGCCGCCGCCTCCGCCCTCGACGCCTGAGCTGCTCGTGGGCGTGGACGGCGGGGGGACCTCGCTGCGCGTCGCCCTCGTGGAGGAGGGCGCCTCGGGCCGCCTGCGGCTCGGCGGGCGCAAGGGTCTGCAGGACTGGCCGAGCGCGCCCGGGTTCGAGCCCGTGCCGATCGCCCGGCAGCGCGCGGAGGCCGAGGCGCCCGTCCTCGGCGCCGCCGAGCTGGAGGACGGGCGCGGGCGGCTGGAGACCCTCGCCAGCGCCATTCACGAGGTGTGTGCGGGCCTGCCCAAGGCGCGGCTGCGACTTGGCCTCGCCCTCGCCGGAGACAAGACCGAGGATGGCCGCGGCATCTGCGTCATGACCCACGGCCCGCGGCAGCCGCACCTGCTCGACGAGCTGGAGCGCGCCCTGCGGGGCCGGCAGATCGAGGTCGTCACTCCGCTGGCGGAGCTGGGCTCCGACGGCACCGATGCGGGGCACGGTGAGCAGTGGGGCGAGGGCGGCGCGTTCGCGGACCGGGACGATGCCCTGCTCGTGCAGCTGGGCACGGGCGTGGGCGAGGCCGTCAAGAGGGGAGGCCGCGTGCTCGGCGCCCGCGAGCTCCGAGCCCTCGACCCGCCTCCCTGGCACGCCCGCGCCGATGCGGACGCCACCGTCGAGGAGCGCGCTGGCCTCGGGCCCATCGGCCGAGCCCTTGCGGCGCGCACCGACCACGGCCTGCGACCGCTGGATGCGGCGCGTCGCGGCGATCCCGTTGCCCTCGAGCTGCTCGAGCGGGGAGCCCGCGCCCTGGGGTCCTGGTGCCGGAGCCGCGCAGAGCGCCTTGGCGGCCGCCCGCGCGTGGTGCTGGGAGCGCGGGGCCGAACGCTCTGGGAGGAGGAGCCCTTCGCCCCCTGGAGGGTCGCGTTCCTCGAGGGGCTCGGCGTGGGCCTCGAGGTCGTGCCCTCGCGCCTTGAGCACCCGGCCCTCCTCGGAGCCGCCGCCCGCGCGTCCGGGCGTGCCCATCCGGAGCTCTGAGCTTGGGAGTCGAGCTGCTCGAGACCGCGCGCGCCGCGCTCCAATCCCGGCGGCCAGCGGGCCGGACCCTGGATCGGCACCGCGCGGGGTCTCATCCTTGACGCCATGCTGGCCTTGCTGCCCACCGCCACCCAGGCCACGCTCCAGGGCGGGCTCTCCCTGCTCGACGGCGCGGTCCTCCTCGGCGTCCTTGCCGCGGTCACCTGGCTCGGTCATGCGCGCTCGGGCAAGCAGACGGAGCTCAAGGACTTCTTCCTCGGCGGCCGCTCCCTGCCCTGGTGGGCGGTCGCGGCCTCGATCGTGGCTACCGAGATCTCCGCGGTCACCTTCGTGTCCCTGCCCTCGGTGGTGTGGCGCGAGGGCGGCAACCTGACCTACCTCCAGATCGGCCTGTTCGGCTCGCTCGTCGCGCGGGCCGTGGTGGGCTTCGTACTCGTCCCCGCCTACTACGAGCGCGAGATCTACAGCCCCTACGACTATGTGGCCCAGAGGTTCGGCGAGGCCGGCCGGCGCGTCACGACGGCGCTGTTCACCCTCGGCGGGATCCTTGGGCAGAGCGCGCGCGTGTACCTCACGGCCGTCGTGTTCGAGGTGGTGCTGTTCGACGAGCTGGCCGCGGTCGAGGCGGCCACGGGCATCCCGCCCCTGGCCGCGTCGGTGCTGGTGATTGCGGTGGTCGCCATCGCATGGACCTGGATGGGGGGCATTGCGACGGTGGTCTGGACGGACGCGGCGCTGTTCTTGCTGTTCCTCCTTGGGATCGCAGCGACGCTCATCTTCCTGGGCGGCGAGCTCTCCGGCGGCCTGTGGGGCGCTCTCTCCGAGGGCTGGGACGCAGGCAAGTTCCAGCTCCTGGACACGAGCTGGGATCCGCACAGGGCCTACACCCTGCCGGTCGCCTTGCTCGTCGCGTCCTGGGGCCAGATCGGCCCCTATGGCACGGACCAGCTGATGGTGCAGCGCCTCCTGTGCTGCTCCGATGCGCGTCAGGCGCGCAAGGCGATCCTGGCCTCCATGGGCGGCATGGGAGTCACCTTCCTGGTCGGAACGGTGGGCGTGGCGCTCTGGGCGTGGACGCGCGAGTTCGAGCTCAGCGCGGCCGGCGCGGCCATGGTCGCCGAGAAGCCGGACCGCATCTTCCCGGTGATCATCGCGGAGGTCCTCCCCAACGGCGTGAAGGGCCTGGTGCTGGCCGGGGCGTTCGCCGCGGCGATCTCGAGCCTCGACTCGATCCTGGCCGCGCTCTCCCAGACCACCCTGACGGCGCTCGGGCGGGCCGAGGGGGAGGCCAAGGAGACCCTGCGCCTGTCGCGCCTGCTCGTGCTCGTGTATGGAGCCCTCCTCGCCGCCGCGGCGCTGGGGATCGACGCGGTTGCCGGGCGCTACGCCTCGATCCTCGACCTGGCCCTGGCCATGGCGGGCTACACCGGCGGCGCCCTGCTGGCAGCGTTCTTCCTGGCCTGGTGGAAGCCCCTGCGCGTGAACGGCTCAGGGCTCGTCTGGTCGGCGCCCCTCTCGGTGCTCGCGGTCTTCGCCCTGGCCTGGCATCAGGTCTGGGCACAGCAGCGCGTGGTGCAGGTGGCGGTGCTGATGCTTGGGCTGTGGCTCCTGCTGCCTGCTGCGCGGCGCCGCTCCATGCGCAGGACCCTGACCCTCCTCGCGGGCCTCGCCCTCTGCTGGGCCCTGGCGCGCTACGGGGTCCTGCCGCCCGACGGGACGCCCCTGCCGTGGCCCTGGTACCTGCCGACCGGCGCCGTCGTCGCGTTCGCGTTCGGATGGCTGCTGGACGAGGAGCGCGACGGGCCCGTTGCTCGAGGCGCAGGCGAGGTCGAGCTCTCCTAGGCCGAGCGGCCGCCGTAGATGCGCGCTCAGCGCGCGTGCCAGGCCTCCAGCACGCGCCGCTCCTTGTCGGGGTCGAGCCCTGCGCGCCAGCGGTGCTCGCCGGGGCGCTCCGCCAGGTGCCAGGCCTGCGTGTCGCGGATGGTGTCGCCAACAGGGCGGAAGGTGAGCCCAGCCGCGCGCGCGCGGTCCAGGGAGAACGCGCGGCCGCCCCCCGCGATCCACAGGGGCAGCTCCATCCACTGGCCGACGCCCTGGGCCTGGAGGAAGTCCTCGTCCACCCAGGTGAAGGACGCGTCCGCGCCCAGGACGACCTTGCAGCCGTGCAGCAGCTCCGCGAAGGACAGCGCGGTCGGGAAGCCCACGGCGTTGAAGGTCCCCGTGGTGCCCATGGCGACGGCCTCGAAGATCCAGCGGCCCAGGTCACGCACATCGATGAACTGCACCGGCTGGGTGCCCGGTCCCGGGGCCAGGACCTCGCCGCCGCGCGCGACGCGCGCAGGCCACCAGGTGAAGCGGTCGCTGCTGTCCTCGGGTCCGACGATGAGGCCCGGCCGAACCAGCAGGCTCGCCTCGCCGAACGCCTCGCGGACCTCGTCCTCGCAGCGCGCCTTGAGGGGGCCATAGCTGGCGCCGGTGACATCCTGGATGCGCGGCGTCGCGGCGATCATCTCCTCGCTGGCGGGCAGCACGGGGCCGCTCTCGTCGATCACGCCCTCCTCTGCGGAGCCCTCGTCGTAGACCGAGATGGTGGACACCAGCGCGTAGCTCTGGACGCGCCCTTTCAGCAGCTGGGCAACGGCCTCCACATGGGCAGGCACATAGGCCGAGGTGTCGATGACCGCGTCCCAGGTGCCCTCCGCCAGCGAGGCGTAGTCGAGCTCGTTCCGGTCGCCCTTGCGGAGGTCGAGGTCGGGGAACAGGTCGGGGGCGGACTTGCCCCGGTTGTAGAGGGTGACCTGCCATCCCGCGTCCAGGGCGGCGCGCACGATGGGGGGGCCCAGGAAGCGCGTGCCGCCAAGGACCAGGAGGCGCTTGCCGGCCCCGCGGGTCGCCTGCTCACGGGCCAGGAGCGGGGCCGCAGGGAGGCTCGTCAGGGCGCCGAGGGCGCCCCGTCGGGTCAGGGGGTCATGCATGCCCCGCATGCTAGGAGTCCAGGGTGCGCGGCTGGGTCGCACGACACTTCTCTTGCAGGCCGGCGGCCGCCGTTTCACACGGCCCAGCGCGAGAGGGGAAGGCCCCCGCTGGTATCTTGCGCGGCATGTCGGGAGCCCCCTCAAGCGCCCCGTCGGCCCCTGCGTCGACCCCGTCTCCGGCCTCGCCGTCGGACCTGCAGTGGAACCGGGCGAACCTGATCGGCCTGGGCTTCCTGCACCTCGCCTCCCTGGCGGGGATCCTGTGGATGGCCCTGGTCCAGTTCCACTGGGGCACTCTGGCTCTGGGCGTGCTGTGGTACGGCCTCGGCTGCGTCGGGATCACCGGCGGCTACCACCGCTCCTTCGCGCACAAGGCCTACGACACGGCCGCGCCCCTGCGCTGGTTCTACCTGCTCTTCGGCGCCGCCGCGATGCAGACGAGCGCCCTGGTGTGGTCCGCGGACCACCGGGACCACCACCGGCACACCGACGACGACGACGATCCGCACAGCATCCTCGAGGGCTTCTTCTGGGCCCACATGGGGTGGATCATCCGCAACCGCGCGGACCGGCCCGGCCCGAACCTGGACCGCGTCCAGGACCTCGCTCGCATCCCCGGCTTCCAGTGGCAGCACCGCTACTACTGGCCCATCGCCATCGTCATGGGCTGGGTCGTTCCCGCTCTGATCGCGCTTGCATGGGGGGACTTCATCGGAGCCCTGCTGGTGGCCGGCGCGCTGCGCACCACTCTCATGCTGCACGCGACCTGGTGCGTGAACTCGGTGGCCCACACCATCGGCTCGCGCCCCTACTCCCGCGCCATCTCGGCCCGCGACAGCCTGCTGACCGCACTCATCACCGGCGGCGAGGGGTATCACAACTTCCACCACCGCTTCCCCGGCGACTACCGCAACGCCATCCGCTGGTGGCAGTACGACCCGACCAAGTGGTTCATCTGGACCATGAGCAAGGTCGGTCTTGCCCGCGGCCTGCAGCGCACGCCGGTGAAGGTCATCGCCGCCGCGCGCCAGCAGGTCCGAGGCGCCGACGCGGCCTGAGCCCGCATGGGAGCCCTCGACCGCGTCCGGCGTGGGCTGCTGCTCGAGCGGGGTGAGGGCGGCGCCGTCGCCTCGGGCGCGCTGGCGAGCGCCCTGGTGCTGCTCGCCTACGGCCTCCTGAAGCCCGCGCGGGACGCGATCTTCGCGGCCGAGGGGCAGGGCGGCGAGCTCCTCTGGACGGGGACCTTCCTTGGCGCGGTCCTGCTGCAGCCCCTCTGGGCCACGCTTGCGGACAGGCTCTCACCGCGAGCGCTCCTCGCCTGGGCCCTGCGCGGCTCCGCCCTGGCCCTGCTCCTCGGAGGCGTGTTGCTCGAGGTGGGCGCGGCTTCGGGTGCGCCCGGGGTCCAGCACGAGCTCCAGGGCTCCGGGGGGGAGGGCCGGTGGATCCAGCGCGAGGAGGGCGGGGCCGTGGAGGCTGGCCCGCGCGTGTGGGCCGAGCGGGCGTTCTATGTCGGCCTCTCCGTGGGCAACCTCCTCCTCGTCAGCATCGTCTGGGCCGCCCTCTCGCGCCGCTTCCAGCGGCTCCAGGCGCGGCGCGTGTTCGGCCTCATCGCGGCCGGCGCCAGCGTTGGCAGTCTGCTCGGGGCCGGCGTCGTCACCCTCGGGGACGGACGGCTCTCCGGGGTCGCCCTCGCCGCGACCGGGGCTCTCTGCCTCGAGGGGGCCCTCTGGGCCCTGCGTCGCGCGGGTGCGGAGGGACAGGCTCCCAGAGGAGGAGCGCTGCGGGGCCTGGGCCTCGTGCTACGCGTCCCGCGGCTGCGCGGACTCGCGGCCTACATCCTGCTCTTCACCCTGGGCTCCACCTGGCTGTACTTCCTTACGGGGCGGCTGGTCGGGGAGCAGCTCGAGCAGGCCAGCGATCGGGTCGTGTTCTTCGCGCGCATGCAGGCCGCCACGAGCGCCGTCACCCTCTTCGCCCAGCTCCTCCTCAGCGGGCGCTCCATGGCGGGGCTCGGCCTCGGGGGCACCCTCGCGCTGCTCCCCGCGCTCTCGATCGCGGGCCTCGGCGCCCTCGCATTCGCACCGGCCCTCGGCACGGTCCTCGCGGTCAATGTGCTCATGGCCGCGGCGCGCTACGCCTTCGCACGGCCCGCGCGTGAGGCGCTCCTCGCGGGCGGCTCGGAGGCGGAGCTCTTCCAGGCCAAGGCCGCCTTGGACACCGCCATCTACCGCGGCGGCGATGTGGCCTCGGCCTGGGCCTTCTCGGCCATGGCGGCCCTCGTCACCGGCGTGCCGCTGACCCTCTCGGCCGTGCCCGTGCTCGGCCTCGGGGTCGCGCTGGGCCTCTACCTCGGGCGCTCGGCGGAGCGCGGCGCGAGCAGCTCCTGAGCCAGGATCTCGCCCACGGCGGCGTGGAACGGGAAGGCCAGCTCGTCGTAGCCATACGCCCCGTCGTTCACCGTCTCGTTGGGGTTCGTGTAGAGGGCGACGGCCACGAAGAACCCTCGGCCGGTGCGGGCGTCCTCCACATAGGCGTTCTCGATGGTGAAGCCGTAGGCCAGTCCGACCTTGTTCCAGATGCGCAGGTGCTCCGACGGGACGACCCGCGCGAGCCCCGGCAGCAGGAACTTCACATAGTCATCCGTGTACTTCTCGGGGTCGTACGCGGGGTTGGCGGACGCGCGCGGGAGGCTCGCCATGGCCTCAAGCAGGAAAGCACGCTGGTCCACGGACAGGCCGGGGAATCCGCGCCGGCCCGTGTCGATCTCGGGGCGCACGAGCTCCACGAGAAAGTCCTGCAGCTCGAGGAGGTCGACGCGGTTCTTGTCGTGGAAGCGGAAGGGCTCCTCGTGGCGCTGATCGTCGCCGCCGACCCAGGCCGTGCCGCACAGCAGGCTCGGGTGGTCTGCGGGAGCCGGGAGGGGCTTGGTGCTGCGGGCGGGCAGGGTGAAGACCGTCTCGGAGCCCGGGTCGCGCAGGGCGATCGAGGGCAGCTGGAGGTTCTCCTCGACCGTGCGGGCCTCGCTGAGCCGGTGCACCAGGTGGAAGGAGGGGAACCCCGCGCGGAGGAGGGTCGCGTCCAGGCGCTCCTGGCCCACCAGCTCGTACAGCCTGTTGTAGGCGCGGTTGTCGGAGACGATCGAGAGCTTGCGAATCTCGTGGCCGATCGTGATGCGGCCGCCCTCCAGGTTCGACGGGTCGGCGTCCTCGAACTCCTCGTCCTCGAAGAGCGGGGCGTAGGCGAGCTCCGTCGTGAGGCCGAAGGAGAGGCCGCGCTCGGCGTTGAGCTCGTTCAGGAACTCGAGGGCCGCGACCGCCGCTGCGGTCTTGATGCTGCTTGCCGGGTAGAAGTACGCGTCGGGGGCCCCAAGGCGCGTGCGCCGGAGGGTCAGGGTGCCTCCAGGCTCCTCGACGACCTCTGCCACGAGGACCTGCAGGCGGTGCTCGGCTGCCGCCTCGACGATCCCCTTCGCGACCGGGGAGTGCGCCGCGAGCAGCGCCCCCAGGTCGAGGCCCCCGGGCTCCTGGGCGAGGCCCGAGCCGCAGAGGCCGAGGGCTGTGAGCAGGGCGAGGGACCGGCAGAGCGGCCTGCTGGCGCGCGTGCGAAGGGGACTGGAGGGGTGCGAGCTCATCACAGGTCCTGCTCCAGGGCGAGCAGGTCGTCGAAGGTCTGGCGGCGGCGAGCCAGGCGCGGCTGGCCGCCCTCGAGGACGACCTCCGCGGGCAGGGGGAAGCCGTTGTAGTTGCTCGCCATGCTGATGCCGTAGGCCCCGGCGTCGTGGACCACCAGCAGGTCCCCGGGGCGGGCCTCCGGCAGCTCCACCGGCCGCGGCTCCCCGGTCGGGGACTGGGTCAGCACGTCTCCCGACTCGCACAGGGGCCCGGCCACGACCGTGGGCCGCAGGGGGCGGCTCTCGGCGCCGACCAGGCTCATGCGGTGGTACGAGCCGTAGAGCAGCGGCCGGGCCAGGGTGTGGAAGCCTGCGTCCACCAGGACCCAGCTCCACTCGGGCGTCTGCTTGCAGGCTCGCACCTCGGTGACCATGCGGCCAGCGGGCGCGACCAGATAGCGGCCTGGCTCCACCTCGAGGTGCAGGGCCCGACCGAGCTCCTCCTCCCAGCGTGCACGCGCCTCCAGCCAGGCCGCAGCGTAGCGCTCGACCGGGAACTCGGGCCCGCCGTCGTAGGGGACCGCGAGCCCGCCGCCCGCGGAGAGGCGCACCACCGTGTCCGGCGCGTCCCGCAGGGCCTGCTCCATGGCGGCAATCGTCTGGGAGAGGCCCTCGAGCTCGACCCCCGAGCCGATGTGCACATGCAGGCCTGTGACCCGCAGGCCCGCGCACTCCGCGCGCCGGATGGCGGCCGGGAGCTGCTCGTACCAGATGCCGTGCTTCGAGTGAGGGCCTCCGGTCGTGACGCGTCGGCTGTGCCCGGAGCCGAAGCCCGGGTTGATGCGCAGGGTGCACTCGGGGTGCGCGCCCGATTCGGCATAGGGCTCGATCAGGTCCGCGGAGCCCAGGTTTGCGCGGACGCCCTCCCGCACGGCGACCTCCAGGGTCGCGCGGTCGAGGACATCCGTGGCGAGCTCGATGCGCTCGGCGGGGAAGCCCGCCGCTCGAGCCCGCAGGATCTCGAACCCCGAGGTGGCGTCCACGGAGTGCCCGGCCCCGGCCAGAGCACGCAGCAGGGCCAGCCCGGGGTGGGCCTTCTGGGCATAGCGCACCGTGTCGAAGGCGCCGAGGCGCGCGGCTCGCTCGAGGGCCATGTCGAGGTCCAGCAGATACAGCGGCGTTCCGTGCTCGCGCACGAGGGCACGCAGGAGGTCGTCGTCGTTCATGGGAGTGCTGCCTGGACGGACGGGGATGCCTGGGACCTCGCTCGCGCGCCTCACGGGCGCAGCCAGTGCGCCTCCAGCACGGCCTGCAGGCGGTCGAGCTCCTCGGAACGGTGCTCGCTGTTGACGGAGATCCGCAGGGCCCCGGGGCCGCCTCCGTATTGGGTCCACGGCACGAACATGCCGGCCTCGTCCAGGGCGCGCTCCAGAGCGCGTCCACGCTCCTCGTCCGGGAGAGGAAGCGCGAGCACGGGCACGCTGACCTGCGGATGCTCTTGGCCGAGGGCCTCGCCGATCCGGGTGAGGTGGGCCGCGTGGGCGCGCAGCCTGCGCACGCGCACGGGCTCGCGCTCGAGCACCCGAAGGGCTGCCGTGGCGCCGGCCGCCACCGCGGGGGGGATGGGCGTCGTGCCTGCGAACGCCTCCGCACGGCGGCGCACGCGCTCGACCGTTCCCGCGCTGCCTGCGACGAAGCCCCCGCTGGCACCCAGGGCCTTCGCAAGGCTTCCCGTCGTCACCACGCGGCTGTCCTTCATACCCGCGCCGCTGAGGCTGCCGCGACCGCCCTCGCCCAGGAACCCCAGGGCGTGGCTGTCGTCCACGACGAGCAGCGCGGTGCGCGGCAGGAGCTGCAGCAGGTCATGCAGGTTCGGCATGCGCCGCTGCATGGGGTACAGGCCGTCGGTCAGGACCGCCAGGTGATGCTCTCCGTGGCGGTCCAGCAGCGCGTGCAGCCGCATCAGGTCGCCCGAGCCGCAGTCGATGACCTGCGCGCGGGTGAGGGCCGTCGAGATCCACAGGGACGCGTGGGCGTCGGCATCCACGAGGACCGTGTCCAGCTCGTCCCCGTAGGCCTCCATCACGGCCTCGTCGGCCAGCCAGCCGTCGGGCAGCAGCACCGCCGCCTCGACGCCCATGAACTCCGCCAGGGCCTCCTCGAGGTGCTCGTGGTCCGCGAAGTTCCCGCTGGTGGTGCGCGAGGCGGAGGCCGAGAGCCCGCAGCGGCGTAGTGCCTCCGCAGTCGCGTCGAGGACCTCCGGGTGGTGCGCGAGGCCCAGGTAGCCCGTGCCCGCGAACGACAGCAGCTCCCGTCCGCCCACGCGGACGGTTGTCGCCGTCGAGGACTCCACCCGGCGCCCGAGCACGGTCAGGCGTCCCTCCGGACCTGACAGCGGGGCGGCCGGACATCGGCCATGGTCCGCAGCCCCGGCTCGGCCTCACGCACCGATCCGATGGCGTTGAGCAGGATCGAGGTCGTGGCCGCGTCGCCGTGCACGCCTCCTTCGATGACCGCGCGGATCGGGGGATCGGAGTCGAGCTCCACCCAGTCGCGCGGCTCGGCCTGGCCGATGGCAGCCTGGAACTCGAGGCGCACGACCTCCTCGCCGCCTCGCGTCGCGATCGCCACCTGGCGCACGCCGGCGGCATGTCCCGCGGGACTGGGGCCCAGCCCACACTCGAGGTCGCGGTCCGCGATCACGGGCTCGAGGGTCTCGGACCAGTCGTCGAACGGGATCGAGAGGTAGTGGCAGATGAAGTGGAGGGACTCGGGCAGGCCCACATGGCGCAGGGTGCCCTTCTCGACCTCGGCCTGGAACGCCTCCATCGAGAGCGTCGCGCCGATCTTCTTCTGGAACGGGATCCGGCGAGTGGTGGCGTCCTGCACGCGGCCGGCCACCACCCGGCGGACCGTGTGGCAGACGCCCGTGAGGGCCACCGGGAAGGTGTCGAGCAGGAACCCGGGGTTGATGCCCGTGCCGAGGACGACCCGGCGCGCCTTCACCGCGCGCTCGTGCAGCTCCTGGCTCATGATGGGGTGCTGCAGCCACGGGTACGAGAGCTCCTCGCACGAGCTGACCACGTGCACCCCGAGGCCCAGCAGGTCCCGCAGGGTCTCGAAGCAGTCCGGCAGCGCGGAGCGCGTGGTGACGATCGCCGCGTCGGTGTCGCCCCAGCAGTTGAGACCGGCGAGGTCGGGGGCGATCGTCAGGCCGGGATCCGCGCCCTCCACGAGCTCGGCCAGGGGCTTGCCCGCGTGGACCGGATCCACCGCGCCAACGATGCGGCCCATGCCGCGCTCCAGGAACTCACGCGCCGCGCGCACCCCGAGGGGGCCGAGGCCGACTTGGACGATTCTTGCCATGGGGGGAGAAGAGGGCGGGCCGCGCTCCGGGCGACCGCGCCTGAATGGACTCAGCGGGGCCCGTGCAGCACGTACGCCACGCCGTTGCGCGCCAGCCACACGCGCTCGAGGTCCGCACGGCTGTAGGTGCGCGCGACCTTGTCCACCGGCGAGGCGGCGGGGTCGCGCACGACCACGCGGCCGTTCGCGAGCAGGCCGCACACCACCAGCAGGTGCCCCGAGGTCTTCGCGTAGGGCGCGCCCTCGAGCTCGCCCTCCGCCGCGCGGATCGAGATCGCGAAGGGGTGACCTGCCCGCAGGGCGCGCTCCGCATCGGACCAGGTCGCCATGCGCTCGAGCCGGCCGCGGACGCCCAGCAGGAACGCGCCCTGCACGGCCCGGTTCCAGTTGCCGTACAGGTCGTGGTCCGCGTCGAAGAGGGCGGCCGCCACCGCGTCAGTCCCGTGCTCCTTGCCGTGGAAGGCCAGCAGCATGCTCACGCTCGTGGGCGAGCAGATGCGGTGGGCGATGTCCTCGCCGCCGTCGCGCTGGCTGCGGGAGGGGACCTCCAGTACGAGGTCCTCCGCCGGTGCGGGGGCGCTGCGGTCGAGGCCCGCCGCGCGCTCGGAGGGCAGCGTGGCCACGAAGGTGAGGTGCTCGAGGGACAGGGGGGCGCCACCGGCGGCCACCACGCGCAGCTGCACGCGGGAGAGGGGCGTCGCGGCCTCGAGCACGTCAATGGCCACGCGGTGCTGCGCGCCCTCAGGGCCCCAGCGCGTTGCCTCGCTCGCTCCTTCTGGGGCCGGGCCCCAGCCGCCAAAGGTGACCCAGGGCCCAAGCTCCTCGGTCAGCGTGGCGAAGCGGCCCTCCACGCGGAACCCGCCGCCCTCGCCGCAGTCGATGTTCCAGCTGGGCAGCAGCTCCACGAACGGCTCGATAGCGAGCGGGCGCAGGACGAGGACCGCACCGGGCTCGAGCCGCAGGGCCTCTCCGCGCTGCTCCACGCCTTGGGTCGCCGGATCGAGCAGCGCCGCGAGGCCGGTGCCCGCGAAGCCGAAGAGCTGGTGGGGGTGCTGGGGCTCGGTCTCCGCGCTCTCGGGCCCAAGTGGCGTGGCTCCGCTCCCAAGGCACAGGCCCCCCAGGAGGAGGGAGAAGGGCAGCAGGGCGCGCAGCGGCATGGGAGCGACAGAGGGGACGGCGACTGAGGGAAGCGCGACGCAGGGGACAGCGACGCCGAATCGGAGGCGGGCCGACCATCGAGGTCGCGGCGGCGGCGAGGATACACTCCAGTTCGCATGCGAAGCACCCTCCGCAACGGCGCTGCCATGGGCCTCCTGTCCCTCGCCCTCGGAGCCTGCGGGGCCCCTGGATCGGGCGCGCCCGAACCGCTCAGCTCCGATCAGCCGCGGCCGCCGGCGGCCGCGCCCGACGAGCCCGCCGCCCAGGCGCTGAACCTCCCTCCCGGACTCGAGACCCAGGCGCCGCTCGACGACCCCCTCGTGGACCTGGCCTCGGTGGATCCGCGCCTCGTCCTGCACCTGAGCTACGGCACCGAGGACAACTTCGTGGGGGAGGTGCTCTACCCCGAGCCCCGCGCCCTGCTGCGGGCCAGCGCGGCCGCGCGCCTTGTGGAGGTCCTCGACCGGCTCGAGACCCGCGGGCTCGGCCTGCTGGTCTACGACGCCTACCGTCCGCACGCGGTCCAGCGGCGCATGTGGGAGCTGCTGCCCAATCCGGACTATGTGGCGGACCCCGCGCGCGGCTCGCGACACAACCGCGGCATGGCGGTGGATGTGGGCCTCTGCGACGGCGCGGGCACGCCCCTTGAGATGCCAACCGCCCACGACGCCTTCGAGCCCGCGGCCGCGGCGGACGCGGTCCTGCCCTGGGGGCCGGCGCGGCGCAATCGCGACCTCTTGATCGAGGCCATGGCCGCCTCGGGCTTCCAGGTCCTGCGCAGCGAGTGGTGGCACTTCGACGCCGAAGGATGGGAGGGGCGCGCGCTCCTGGATGTGCCCATCGAGGCGGTGCCGGAGCAGGGGGGGCCCAAGAAGGCCGCTCCAGACGAGGCAGGCCCAGAGCAGGCGGACTCCAGTCCCCAATGACGGACCCGGCCGTGCACGCCTCCACCCCGGAATCCGAGCTCCCGGGCGCGCGTCCCGGAGGGTGGGGCCTCCACGCCGCGACTCTTGCGGCGCTGGGGTGCACGCTCCTCGCGGGCCGGCTGCTGTCCTCCCAGCCCGTGCCGGCCCTGGCCTGGGCGGCTCTGGCGGCGGCGCCCCTTGGCGCGTGGGTCGGCGCGCGCGGACTCCTTGCCCTGCTGCTCGCTCCGGGGGTCTGGCTCCTGGTGGAACCCGGCCCTCGCCCCCGCGGCGCGCTGGCCGCCGTGGCGGCCCTGGCTCTCCTCGGCGCGGGGCTGGGTGACCTGGCCGCGGGGGTCGGTCCGCAGGCGGCGAGCCACACGCGCCCTCAGCCCGGGCGCCTCTCCTGCGCCTGCGGTCTGGCGCTGTTGGCCGCGCTGCTCACCGCCCTGCCTCTAGCCCTGGGGCCGGCATCCGGGCCGGGCTGGGACCCCGCGCTCGTCGCGTGGACCCTGGACCTCTCCCCCGTGACCCTCGTGATCGAGGCGGCGGGCCACGACTGGCTGCGCGACCCTGCGATCTACGACGCGGCCGGCGGTGATGCGATCGGTCCCGACCTGCGCACGCCCCTCGGGTGGCTTGCCGCCGGGGTGCCCGCTCTGGTGGGATGCGCAGCCCTGGGCGCGGCCCGCGCCCGGGTTCGCCCCTGACCCGCGCACCCGCGCAGTCACCTCTAGGCGCACCACCCCGCGCTCACCCCATGGCCCCGCGCAAGTTCTTCTGCACCTTCCCCCAGGAGCTCATCAGCGAGCCCATCGTGAGCCACACCCTGGGTGAGAAGTTCGGCGTGGTCCCGAACCTCCGCGCGGCGAGCATCACCGACACCATGGCCATCGTCGCCGTGGAGATCGAGGGAGAGAACGACCAGATCGAGGCCTCCGTGGCCTACCTGCGCGAGCGCGGGGTGAAGGTCGAGGAGATGGGCGACGGCGACAGCCTGCCCAGCTGAGCCATGGCTGCTCGCCCGAGGCCGCTCCTCGACTCCGGGCCTGCCCGCCGCGTACCGGCGGCGTGCGTTGGGCTCCTCGCCGCTGTCTGGATGCCCGCCTGCAAGGGGCCCGGCACGCCGGAGCCCCCTGAGCTGCAGCGGCCCGTGGCGGGAGTCGTCGTGGCCGAGCAGTCCCTCGCCGTCGAGGTGGGCCAGCGGGTCCTCGAGCAGGGCGGGAACGCCGCAGACGCGGCCGTGGCCACCGCGCTGATGCTGGCGGTCGTGCATCCCCAGGCGGGCAACCTGGGCGGCGGCGGCTTCGCCCTCTGGGTGCCCCATGTGGGCGAGGGCGAGGTGGTGGACTTCCGCGAGGTCGCGCCGCGCCGGTACCAGCAGGACCTCTACCTGGATGCCGACGGCGAGGTCGTCGCGCGCCGATCCCTGGAGACCCCGCTCGCGGTGGGGGTGCCCGGCAGCCCGGCCGGGCTCCACGCCCTGTGGGAGCGTCACGGCTCTGGGCGCTTCACCTTCGCCCAGCTCGCAGCGCCCGCCATCCAGACCGCACGCGCTGGCTTCACCGTCGGGCCGTACCTCGCTGAGGACCTGGCCTCCAGCGGACCGGGCGGGCGCATCGCCGCGGACCCCACCGGCCGGACGGGGGACCCCTGCGCGAGGGCGACCTGCTCGTGCAAGAGGACCTCGCGCAGACCCTCGAGCGCCTGGCGGCCGAGGGCCCCGACGGCTTCTACGGCGGCCGCACCGCCGAGCTGCTGCTGCAGACCCTGAGGAAGGTGGACGCCCGCGAGGGGCTCCTGGCGGGGGATCGCTTGATGGACGCCGCGGACCTCGCCGCCTACGAGGCCAAGGTGCGCGCTCCGCTCACGGGGTGGTTCCGGGGCTTCGAGGTCCTCAGCGTGCCGCCGCCCAGCTCCGGCGGCTTCGTCCTCCTGCAGGTGCTGAGCATCCTGGACGGCCTGCCCCTCGAGACCGAGCGCGACGAGGCGGGCAGTCCGACGGCGCGCGCGCTGCACTGGTGGATCGAGGCCATGCGCCTCGCCTTTGCGGACCGTGCCGAGCACCTCGGCGATCCCGAGGCCTTCCCCGACCCGGAGGCCGAGGGCGCCACGCGCACCCTCGAGGTGCCGCTCGAGACCCTGCTGGGGGCCGAGTGGATCGCCACGCGGCGCCTGGCCATCGGCGAGCGCGCCCAGCCCGGCGTCGCGCCCTGGGTCCCGACGCCGGCCCCCGAGTCCCCGGAGACGACCCACCTGTCGGTGCTGGACGCCGAGGGCAACGCCGTTGCGCTCACCACGACCCTCAACGGCACCTTCGGCTCGGGCCTGCTCGTGGAGGGGGCGGGCTTCCTCCTCAACAACGAGCTGGACGACTTCTCGATCCAGGCGGGCACGCCCAACATGTTCGGCCTGGTGGGTGCCGAGGCGAACCAGCTCTACGGCGGCCGCCGGCCCCTGTCCTCGATGACGCCCACCGTGGTGCGCGAGGGAGGCCAGCGCGTCGTGCTGGTCCTGGGCGCGCCCGGCGGGCCGCGCATCATCACCTCGGTCCTGCAGGTGCTGCTGCGCGTGCTCGTCCACGGCCAGCCCCTCGAGGAGGCCGTCGCCGCCCCGCGCCTGCACCAGCAGTGGCGTCCCGAAGGCACCGCCCTCGAGGCCGCGCTCCCCGACGGCCTGCGCTCCGCGCTAGAGACCACCCACGGACAGCCCCTCCGCACCGGCTCCGCCGCGGGCCTCATCCAGGCCATCGCGGTCGACCCCACCGGCCAGCCCACCGGCGCAAGCGACCCCCGCAGCGACGGCGCGGTGGGGGTCGCGCGACGCCCCGGTAGGCCCTGAGCGCGCCCCGAGACTCTGGCGCGATCCAGGGCTCGTCCCGCACGCCCCAAACAAGAGGCGGCCCCCGCAGCAACTGCAGGGGCCGCCTCGTCCCTAGGGGACAGTCAGCGGAACATCACACTGATGCCGTCGGTGGTATTGGAGGTCTGGCCCGGGTTCTGGTCTCGGTACCAGAGCTGGAAGTTCCAGGTCTCGCCCGGGAGGAAGTTCTGTCCCTGCGGCAGGTTGTTGACCTGCAGGACGAGGCTACGAACACCAAGGGGCGTCGTCAGCGCGATCTCGCCCAGGGCTGCACGGTTGAACCGGTACAGAGGAGCGCCCAGGCAGAGGGTGCCCTGGCTGCCACCAAAGCCCGGAATGCTGGCCTGAGACTGCGACATGATGAAGAAGCTCCACTGGTTGCCGGGCAAGCCAGTGGCTCGGAGTTCGACATCATCATCTGCAAGGACGGGGCTTCCTGAGATGGCCATCGCACCTCCCTCGGGACCCGCGCTGTTGGGGGCACCGACGCAGTAG
>JBDQFW010000053.1:0-17550 GCA_040265735.1 Planctomycetota bacterium
CTTCGCAGGCGCCCTCGTCCTCCTGCTGTGGTTCTTCACGGACCTCTCGACGCCCCAGGCCCTCGCCATCGGCCTGCCGCTGGTGGTGGGGTTCAGCTATCTGGTGCTGCCGCCGAGCATGGCCATCTGGGTCGCGGTGGAGTTCCTCTCGGACCGCGTGGGCGAGCGCGCCGATCGGAGGGCCTGAGGCGTGCCCGAGCTGCCCGAGGTCGAGACCACCGCGCGGCTGGTGCGCCCCGGCGTCGAGGGTCGTCGCGTCCGCGGCGTGGAGGTCGAGTGGCTGCGCACCCTGGGCGGGAGCAGCGAAGCCGCCTTCCGCGAGGCGGTGGTGGGCGCGCGCATCGCGGCCGTGCACCGCCGGGCCAAGTTCGTCTGCCTGGATCTCGAGCGCCGCGGCCGCCCTGCCGGCGGGCTCCTCGTGCACCTGCGCATGACCGGGCGCCTCGTTGTGACCGCTCCGCGCGAGCCGGTTCCTGAGTGGCGCAAGGTGTCCCTGCTGCTGGACCGGGGCGCCCTGCACTTCCTCGATGTGCGCAAGTTCGGCAGGTTCACCTACCACGCGGACCCCAAGGCAGCGCTCGCCCACCTGGGACCCGAGCCCCTCGGACCGGAGTTCACCGCGGAGGCCCTGTGGGCCGGCCTGCGGTCACGCCGCCGTGCGCTGAAGCCCCTGCTGCTGGACCAGGCGTTCGTTGCCGGGCTCGGCAACATCTATGTGGACGAGGCCCTGCACCGGGCCGGGCTCCACCCCCTGCGCTCGAGCGCCAGCGTCCGGCGCGCGAGCGCGGACACCCTCCATCAGGCCATCCGCAGCATCCTGGCCGCGGCCATCGAGCGGGAGGGCTCCTCCTTCGACACCTTCTACCGGACCCCCGAGGGCAAGCCCGGGGAGTACCAGCACCTCTTCCAGGTCTACGGGCGCGGGGGGCAGCCCTGCCGGACCTGCGGGAGCACCATCCAGCGCCTGGTCGTGGGCCAGCGGGGCACCCATGTCTGCCCCCGCTGCCAGCCCCGCCCGCGCGGTACGGCCCTGGCCGGCCGGCGCCCGTAGCGTCGGCGCGCGGCGGGACCTAGAATCCCGCGCCTCATGATCGACACCAGCGACTTCAAGAAGGGCGTCTGCATCGTGTTCAAGGGCATGCCCTGCATGATCGCGGACTACTCGGTCTCCACCCCGACGGCCCGGGGTGCCAACACCATCTTCAAGACCAAGCTCCGGCACCTGGTGACGGGTCAGCTCTTCAACGAGTCGATCCGCTCGGGGGAGAAGTTCGAGGAGGTGGACATGGAGCGCCACGGCGCGAGCTACCTCTACAACGACGGCTCGAGCTGGCACTTCATGGACGACGAGACCTTCGACCAGTTCGAGCTCACGCGCGAGCAGCTGGCCGGGGACGACGACTACATCGTGGATGGCATCGCCGGGGTCCAGGCCGTGCTCATCGACGGAGCCGTCGTCGGGATCCAGCTCCCGCTCGTGGTGACCCTCACCGTCGCGGAGTGCGATCCGACCATCAAGGGGGCCACGGCTCAGGCCCAGCTCAAGCCCGCCAAGTGCGACAGCGGCCTCGAGGTCCAGGTCCCGCCCTACATCGAGGCGGGCGAGCGCATCCGCGTCGACACCCGCGACGGCCACTTCGTCGAGCGCGCCAAGGACTGACGGAGCTCCGGCTCGGGGCGGCGAGGAGGCTGGCCTCAACGCAGCGAGCGGCGCCCCCGGGGGGGGCGGCGCCGCTCGCTCGCGTGGTGAGGGGTCGTCTGCGCTGCGCTCGGCTCAGCCGAGGCGCTTGCGCCAGGCCGCGTCGACCTCGGGCACGCCCGGCCACTGCTCGCTGCAGAGGGACAGGTAGAGGGTGATGTCCTCAGCGGGATACTTGCCGTCCAGGTCCGCGACGGTGGCCTCCACCTTCGCTCCGTCGGGCAGGGCGCCCGAGGGATCGCCGATCATGCCGTCCTCGTGCTCCACGCCCGTCCCGTCCAGGAAGTCGAGCACGAGCTGCTTCTGGGAGGCGAACAGGTAGGTCCCGAAGAGCTCGTAGCACATCTCTGCGTTGCCACCCTGCTCCAGGATCATGCGGGCCCGCCGCGCGCGCTGGGCGAAGGGGACCTTGCGGATCATCTGCGGCCGAAACTTCATCAGCTTGGCCACCTCCCCGTCGAGGGGGCCGAAGCCGTCGCGGGCCAGGGTCTCGTAGATGGTCTCGAAGCGCTCGGGGGAGAGCTGGCGGAGCTGTTCGATCACCTGCATAGGAGCTCGGGTTCGTTCTGTGGGGCGCTGGGGGGGCTCAGGGCGGGCCGCTGCGTGCGTTCCATTCCGCCGAGGCTGCTTGGGCGGCGCAGTCTAGCCTATGGTGACCCAGCCTCCGCGACCGCACCCATGGGCTTCACGACCACTCAACCCGCCACACCCGCCGGGGTACCCCGGGCCGAGGCCACCTACGCGTTCTGCGCCACCCTCTTCGTGGTGTCCCTGGTCCTGACCAACATCATCGGGACCAAGCTCTTCGTGGTCCCCGACTGGGTGCCCTTCTTCGCGGGGGAGACCCTGACCTCGGGGATCCTGACCTATCCGATCACCTTCCTGCTGACGGACCTCGTCAGCGAGCTGTGGGGGCGCAGGCGCGCGGACCTGATGGTGGTCTGGGGGTTCGTCATGAGCCTGCTCATGCTCGGCGTGCTGAACCTCGCGGTGGCCCTGCCCCCGAGCGACTGGTGGACCCAGCCCGAGCGCGGGTGGGCCCTCGCCGATGGAACCGCCGTGACCTTCGACACGGGGGTCGCCATGCAGGCGGCGTTCGGCGCCACCTTCGCCAACCCGGCGATCCTCCTGGCGGCCTCGATGCTGGCCTACCTGGTGGCCCAGCTCTTCGATGTGCGCCTCTACCACTTCTGGTGGCGGTTCACGGGCGGCCGGCACATGTGGCTGCGCAACAACGGCTCGACCGCCATCAGTCAGCTGGTCGACACCCTCATCGTGAACGGGATCTTCCTGCGCTGGGGGCTCGACCTGGCCTGGGGGGAGATCGGCCGGATCATCCTGGCCGTCTACCTGTTCAAGCTGGTCCTGGCCCTCCTCGACACCCCGCTGATCTACGCGGGGCGCCTTTGGATGGAGCGCTTCCTCGGGATCGAGCACGACCCGACCCGGGCCAGCGCTCCGCTCGCGTGAGGCGGGAGCCGCTGGCCCAGGGAGGGGCCCGGCTCAGTCCTCGGCGGCCTCGACGCCCAGGACCTTGACCTTCACGGTCACGCGCTGGCCGGCGAGGGGGTGGTTGAAGTCGAGGACGACCCCCTCAGGGGTGAGCTCGATCACGCGCGCGACCATGGGCTCGGCGGGGATGTCGTCGGGATCCTCGCCCTCTTCGGCCTCGAACTCGAGCTCGATCAGGTCATCGAGCTTCAGCTCCTCATCGGGGGGGAAGCTCTCCCGGGGGACGGTCTCGAGCTGGCCCGGGTCGAACTCGCCGTAGGCGTCCTCGCCCTCGAGCTCGAGCTGCAGCTCGTCGCCCTCGGCCTTGCCAACGAGGGCGTCCTCGACGCCCGCGGGCAGCTCGGCGGAGCCAATGATCGTCTCGACCGCGCCCTGGTCGGCGCTCGACTCGAAGAGGTCGCCAGTGGCGTCGTAGACCTCGTACTCCAGGCGCACGCGCGCCCCGGGTTGGATGTTCATGCTTGAGGGGTCTCGGTGCGGGCCGTCTCGGCCTTCGGTTGGTGGGTCAGGTAGGTGTAGCCGCGGAGGCCGGCCTCGTAGCGTTCCCAGAACGCCGCCGACTCCTCATAGGTCATGCGCCCGGCCTCGAGGGAGTCCTCGACGCTGCGGCGCAGGCTGCGCAGGAGGTCCTCCTCGAAGTACTCGACATAGGAGAGCACCTCCTTCACGCGGTCGCCGCGCAGGACATGCACCAGGCGCGTGCGCCCCTTCTCGTCGAGGTCCACATGCACGACGTTGGTGTCGCCGAAGAGGTTGTGCATGTCGCCCAGGATCTCCTGGTACGCGCCCACCAGGAAGAAGCCCAGGTAGTACGGCTCGCCCTTGCGGGGGGGGTGCAGCTCGAGCACGTCCTTGGTGCCCTGCACATCGAGGAAGCGGCAGATCTTCCCGTCGGAGTCGCAGGTCAGGTCGGCCAGGATGGCGCGGCGCGAGGGCTCCTCGTTCAGCCGCTGGAGCGGCATGACGGGGAAGATCTGGCCGATGGCCCAGGAGTCGGGCATCGACTGGAAGACCGACATGTTCACGAAGAAGGTGTCGGACATGGCGCGCTCGAGGCCCTGCATATCCTCCGGCACATACTCCATGGCGCGCGTGTGCGTGAGGACCTCACGGATCACGCGCCAGTACTGCTCCTCGAGCTGGCCGCGCCCGTGCAGGTTGAGCAGGCCCGCCTCGAACAGGGTCGCCCCCTTCTCACGCAGGTCCATGGCGTCGTGGTAGCGCTCCTGGACGTTGTCCTCGGTGACGCCGTCGGCCTGGGCGGCCATCTCGCGCACGACCTCGTGGGTCTGGTCCGTGAGGGGCAGCTCGTCGTGGGTGCCCTCGAAGGTCGAGACCCCGACGACCTCGGCCACCAGGATGGCGTGGTGCGCCGCGAGGGCCCGGCCGGACTCCGAGACGATCGTCGGCTGGCGCAGGCCGTGCTTGCGGCAGGTCTCGCCCAGGATCCACACCACGTCATTGGCGTACTCCTGCAGCGAGTAGTTCATCGAGGAGTCGCTCTCCGTCGAGTTGCCCTCGTAGTCGACTCCCAGGCCGCCGCCCACGTCGAACCAGTCGATGGAGCAGCCGATCTCGGTCAGGCCGACGAAGATGTTGCTCGCCTCGCGCATGGCCTGCTTGAGGGAGCGGATGTGCGCGATCTGGCTGCCGATGTGGAAGTGCAGCAGGCGCAGGCAGTCCAGCATGCCCTCGGCCTTGAGGCGCTCGGTGACCTCGACGACCTCGCGCGCGGTCAGGCCGAACTTGGAGCGATCGCCGACGGAGTCCTGCCAGCGGCCCGAGCCCTTCATGGTGAGCTTCGAGCGCACGCCGATGACGGGCCGAATGCCCAGGCGCTTGGCGGCGCCGAGGATCGTGTCCAGCTCCGTGAGCTTCTCCACGACGACCACGGCCGTGATGCCGAGGTGGGAGGCCAGGAGGGCCATCTCCACGTACTCGGTGTCCTTGTAGCCGTTGCAGATCATCAGCGTGCCCTCGCCCGCCTGGATGGCGATGCCGGCGATCAGCTCGGGCTTGCTGCCCACCTCGAGGCCCATGCCGTACAGGCGCCCCTCGGCGAGCAGGGCCTCGACCACGTGGCGCTCCTGGTTGACCTTGATGGGGAACACGCCGCGATACGGAGCGCGGTAGTCGTACTCCCGGCGGGCGTTGTTGAACGCCGCGTTGATCTGTCGGGCGCGGGCCCGGAGGATCCCGTCGAAGCGCAGCAGGATGGGGGCCGCCACGCCGCGCCGCCGGATCTGGCCGATCAGCTCGGGCAGGTCCACCTGGCCTCCACCGGCTGCACCGCCCGCGTGAGCGCCCTGCTCTGCCTGGCGGAGAACGCCATCGGCCCCGACGCGTTCAAGAACGACGACATTCTCACCCTGCACTCGGGGATGCGCGTGGAGATCAACAACACCGACGCGGAGGGCCGCCTGGTCCTGGCGGACGGGGTCAGCTTCGCCGCGCGCAAGCTCAAGGCCGGCATCGTGCTCGATGCGGCCACCCTCACCGGGGCGCAGCTGGTCGCCACCGGCCGCCTGCACGCGGGCCTGCTCGCCTCGGATGGCGAGCTCGAGGACGCCCTCGTGGCGTCGGGGCGTCACACCGGTGAGCTGGTGCACCCCCTGCCCTTCGCGCCCGAGTTCCACCGCAAGGAGTTCGCCAGCACGGTCGCGGACTTCCGCAACTCCGTGGCCGACCGCATGAATGCCCAGAGCTCCTGCGCGGGCGAGTTCATTCGCTGGCAGCTGGACGGGACTGACGCGCGCTACGGCCACGTGGACATGGCGGGACCCTCGACCATCTCCGGCCGAGGCTCCGGCTTCGGCCCGGCGCTCCTGGCCGAGGCCGTCCGGCGCCTCGCCTGAGGCGCGGGACGGGCTCCGGAGCGCTCAGTCCGCGCCGCGGGCTCCCTGCGGCACCCAGGCCTCGAGCCGGGCGAACAGCGCCCTGGGGTCGCGCTCGCGCAGCCAGCGCCTGCGCGCCTCCTCGTCCGGCACGAGGCCTCCGGCGCGCCAGTGCCCCAGCAGCTGCTTCACGCGCGCCGCGGCTCCGCGGGCCGAAGCACCCTGGGCCTTGAGGCCTTGCCCATAGGCCAGCAGGAAGCCGGCAGCCTCCGCGCCGCTGGCCTCGTGCCCGCTGAAGATCCACGGGTCCGCGAGGGCCCCCCGACCGACCATCGCAAAGGCACAGCCGGTCTCCCGGCGCAGGGCCTCGAGGTCCGCGTGCCGCTCCACGCCTCCGTTCCCACACACGGGCACCCCGTGGGCCCGCGCGGCGTCGGCCGCTCGCCGCAGCCGCTCCCAGTCCGCGTCCACCGAGTAGGCCTCTGCTCGGGTGCGCGCGTGCATCGTGACCAGGGCCGCGCCCCCTGCGCACGCAGCGTCCACGAGCTCCTCCAGGCGCGAGTCGTCGTCGCCTCCCGCGCGCAGCTTCGCGGTGACGGGCACGCGTCCGGCGGCGGCCTCGCAGGTCGCGGTGACCAGTTCGCGGAGGCGCTCGGGGTCGTCCATCAGGGCCGATCCCGCGCAGCCGCGTAGGGCGCCCTTGGCGGGGCACCCGAAGTTGAGGTCCAGCACGGGCGCCCCGACCTCCACGGCGCGGGCTGCCGTCACGGCGAGGTGCTGAAGGTCGCTCCCCATCAGCTGCAGCGCGACAGGGATCGGTCCCTGGGCCCCAAGGTGGGCGCGCAGGACCCTGCGAGGCAGGGGCGCGCTCGAGACCCGCACGAACTCGGTGCAGGCCCCACCCAGCGCGGCGGGGGAGTGCAGGCCGAGCACCATCCCGCGGAACAGGGGCTCGGTGACGCCCTCCATCGGCGCCAGGAGCCAGGGGGCGGTGTAGGGCAGAGGCATGGCGCGGGGGATGACGCGGCGAGAGGGCGCATCGCACCCCTCTAGCGAGAAGGGCATCATGATGGCATGCAGCAGCCGGGGGACCTGTCCGCGTTCGACGCCATCGACTTCGAGGCCGCGCGGCAGCGCATCCGGGGCGTCGTCCAGGAGACCCCGCTGGTCTCCTTCGACGCGGGGCGGCCGGACCTCGAGGTGCGGCTGAAGCTCGAGAACCGCCAGGTGGCAGGGGCCTTCAAGGCCCGTGGCGCTTGGAACAGCATTCAGCGCCTCGACGCCGCCCAGCGCGCGGCCGGTGTGGTCTGCACCAGCTCCGGCAACCACGGCCGCGCCCTGGCCTGGGCCGCCGAGCGCGCCGGCGTCCCGGCCACGATCGTCATGCCTGCGGATGCCTACGCGAACAAGATCCAGGCCTGCCGCGACCATGGCGCAGAGGTCCTGCTCGCGCCGGACCGCATGGCAGCCGAGGCGGCCTGCGCCGAGCTGGTTGCCGGCGGGAAGGTCCTCGTACATCCCTACGACGCCGAGGGAACCGTGGAGGGCGCTGGCACCGTGGGCCTGGAGCTCGCAGAGCAGTGGCCGGAGGTGCAGGTGGTCGTGGTCCCGGTCGGAGGCGGCGAGACCGCCGCCGGCACGAGCCTCGCCCTGCGCCGCCTGCGCGGCCGGGCCATCGAGCTGCACGGCGTGGAGCCCGCCGGAGCGCCCTCCATGACCCGCGGCCTCGAGGCCGGCGAGCCCGTGCTCCTGCCTGAGATCGACACGGGCATTCAGGGCCTCTGTCCCCCGAACTCGGGCGCCCTGAACATCGCCATCTGCAGCCGTACGCTCGACGGCATGCACACCCTGGGCGACCTGGAGATCCTGGCGGCCCAGCGCGAGCTGGCCGCCCTCGGCGAGACCGTGGAGCCCGCAGGCGCCGCGACCCTGGCCCTCGTGCGCTCCGGGCTCTTCGACGGCCGCGCCACTCAGACTCCGCTCCGCATCGCCGTGGTCGTCTCCGGGGGCAACCCTGACCCCGCCCAGTTCGAGGCCCTGCTAGCGAGCCTCGCGGCGGGCGGAGGGGCGCCGGCTTGAGGGCCGCCGGCTTGAGGGGTACCCGCGAGGTCTTCGCCCTTGCGGGCGCCCTGCTCGCCTCCTGTGGAGACGCTGCCGCGCCCGAGCCGGCCGCGGTGGCCGGTCCCGTGCCGGCCTGCGAGACCCTCCTGGTGGTGGCCGTGGACGGCCTGCGCCTCGACGATCCGTGGCTCGATGCCGAGGTCGCTCCCCACCTCGCCAACCTGGCCGCGCGCGGGGCACGCGCGGACGCCGCGGTCGGCAGCGCCGCGGGTCTGCACGCGGGCCTCGCGGCCCTGCTCACGGGCCTGGAGCCCTGGGAGAGCGGGGCGGCAAGCGTCCACGACCCTGCGGGCTTCGGACTCCCTGACGCCGCCGTGACCTGGCCGGAGGAGCTGGGCTCGAGGGGCTGGCGCGCCTCGGCGCTCCTCCCCCTGCCACACCTCCGCGGCGAGCTCAGCGGTCTCCACCAGGGCTTCTCGCCCTTCGTCGCCCCCGCCCTCGAGCCCGGCGCCCGGCTCGACGCCCGGCAGCTGGAGGCCCTGGTCGCGGCCGAGTGGGGACCGCTGCTCGCCGCCGATGGACCCCTCGCCCTGGTGCTGGGCCTGGCGGACCTCTCCCAGGAGACCGAGCCGGATCCGGCGGACGCCGTGCCCCGCGTGCGGACCGCCCTGGCCCCGCACCTGCAGCGCCTGCCCCATGTGGCGGCTGCTCTCGAGGGCCCGCCGAGCGAGGCCCTGGCGGAGGTCGCGCGGCTGCTCGGCCGCGCTCGGGGCGCAGAGGCCTACCTGGCCTGGCGGCGTGGCCTGCGCGAGGCGCGGCTCGCGGCCGTGGACCGGGCCGTGGGGCGCGCCCTGCGCGCGGTGGACGAGGCCGGTCGCGCGGACGGCCTGGGAGTCGTGCTCGTCTCCCTGCGCGGGACGCCGGTTGCGCCGCCCGCCGCGGGTCCGCGCGCGGCGTTCCTCCCCGAGCTCACCCGGGTCCCGCTGGTCGTCACGGCCCCCGGCGCCACCGGGCCCGCACGCCTGGCGGGCGTGTGGACGCCCGCGCGCGCGGCGGGTCTCGTGCAGGCGCTCGCTGCCGGCGGCGCGCTCCCCGAGGCTCCGTCCACCGCCCTGGTGGGGGACGGGCTGGGAGAGCGCTTCGCGGCCTTCGGGGCCGAGCACCACCTTGAGGAGCGCGCGCGCGTGCAGCGCGCCGCGTGGACGCGTGACGGCCAGCCCGTGCCCCTAGGCGGTGAGGACGGGCCGGCCGAGCTCCTCGCGCTCGGCTCGACCCTCGACGGGCGCCCGGTCTGGGGCTGGCGGCTTGAGCTTGCCGCGGGCGGAGCGCCGGTCGGCGTGCGCTGGCGTGCGCTCGAGGGCTACCTGCACGGGGACGCCGTCGCCGGCGCGCGCCTCGAGGAGGCCAGCCTTGCGGGCGTGACGGCCTCGGCTCGGCTGGCCCCTTCCGAGGAGGCGTCCGCCTGGGCGGAGCTGCGCCAGGGGCGGCGCACGCAGGAGCTGCTGTTGACCCTCGAGGGGGCTCTGCCTGTGCAGGGACCCTGGAGCCAGGGGGCCCTGCTCCTTGACGCAGGCGGAGCGGATCCCGCTCCGCACGAGCCCTCACCCGACCCGCCGGAGCCCCTCGCACGCGTGCGCACGGACTCCGGCTGGGCGCGGGTCCAGCTCCAGGTCGAGGGGACCTTCCGCGCTCACCTCGAGCGCCACCCCGCGGCGGGCGACGAGCCGCCCCTGGACTGGTCGGTCGACGCGCGTCTCGAGACGCGCCGCTCCGGCCCGGACGGCCTCCTGGTCGAGGGCGCCGATCCCGCCCTCCTCGCCCTCGCCCTCCCGCCGAGGACTGAGCTTGCGCTCGCGATCCGCCGCGGCGCGGAGTGGCAGCCCCCCTGGGCTCTCACGGGTCCGGACGGCAGCTGGGGCAGCCGCGAGCGCGCGCGCCTCATCCTGACCGCGCGCACGCTGGAGCCGCCGACAGCGCTGGCCGAGCAGGGTTCCGAGCAGCACGCCCTGGTCGTGACGCCCCTGCGTCCTTTGCCGGCTCACGGTGCGCCGCGCGCCGTCCCTGCGCACCTCGTCCCGTTCCTGCGGCGCCTGCCTCCCAGCGAGTAGCACCGCCGGGGTCCCGAGCGGGCGGGTAGGATCCCGTCGTGAAGCGCGTCGTGCTCTGCCGCCCCGAGGGGCCGCGCAACGTGGGGGCAGCCCTGCGTGCGTCGCTGAACTTCGGGCCCTGCGAGCTGCACCTCGTGGCACCCAAGCGCCCCTCGATCCTGCGCCACCCGGACTTCGAGCAGATGTCCCACGGGGCGGAGGAGGCGCGCTCCGCGATCGTGGTCCACGAGACCCTCGCCGAGGCCCTCGCGGACGCACACCACGTGGTGGGCTTCACCGCGCGGCCGCGGGACCTGCGCCTGCGCCGGGACTGGCGCCGCGCGGCGCCCGACCTCGTTCCCATCGGCGCCGATCCGGAGGAGCGCCTCGCGCTCGTGTTCGGCACCGAGGAGACCGGCCTCGATCGGGAGGAGGCGGACCAGTGCCAGGAGCTGGTGCACATCCGCACCAGCCCCGACCACACCTCCCTCAACCTGGCCCAGTGCGTGACGGTGGTCCTGTCGGACCTGTTCGCCGACGTGGGCCATCGCGGGGCGGAGCGCGGGGCGCGGCGCCTCGACCAGCGCGGGCGCTCGTTCCTCGGGGCCCGCATGAGGGAGATCTTCGCGGACCAGGTCGTGTACACGCCCGAGGCCCAGCGGCTCGTGGGGGAAATGATCGATCGCCTCGTGGCCCGCGCCCCGCTGGAGAACCGGGACGCGAAGGCCTGGCACCTGGTGCTGAAGACCCTGGGGTCTGAGCTCTCCCCGACCGATCTGGGAATCGAGGTGCACCAGAAGGGCCAGCGGAGGCAGGCCCTGCTGGCTCGACTCGAGAACCGGCGGTCTGTTGAGTCCGAGCCCGCCGAATCGACGAAAGGCCATCAGGAATCGCCGGAAGCGCCCGACGAGGACTGAGGATGTTGGGTCCCCTTGAGCCCAGCCCTGCGCTGACGCCCCCTCGGGCTGGCCCACCCTGACGCCATGGTTCACCTCCACCGGATCTACACCCGCACCGGCGATGACGGCTCCACCGCCCTCGGCGACGGAACTCGCGTGCCGAAGGATCACGAGCGCGTCGCCGCCTACGGGACCGTGGACGAGTGCTCCAGCGTCCTCGGACTGGCCCTCGCTCACGGGGTCCCCGCCCCCTGGGCCGAGCGCCTGCAGGTCATCCAGAACGACCTCTTCGACGTGGGCTCGGACCTGTGCCGGCCGGGCCACCAGGATGACTCTCCGCGGATCGACGAGGACTATGTCGGCCGCCTTGAGGGCTGGATCGAGGAGGCCAACGAGGGGCTGCCCGCCCTGGAGTCGTTCATCCTGCCCGGCGGGACCATGAGCGCCTCCTGGTTCCACCTGGCGCGCACGGTCTGCCGCCGCGCGGAGCGCCATGTGTCGGCCCTGCTGGCAGACCCGCGCGAGATGGGGCAGGCGAACCCCGCCGTCCTGCGCTACCTGAACCGGCTCTCGGACCTGCTCTTCGTCCTCTCGCGCCGGGTGAACCACGACTCGGGCCAGGGCGATGTGACCTGGCGCCCGGGCGCCTCCCGCGAGGGCTGAGCGAGGTGGGCCTCGGCCTCGTGGCCAGCACCCCCGTTGCGTGGGTGCAGCGCGTCGAGCAGGACCTGCTTGGTCTTCTGAGCGACCACGCGCACTGCGAGCTCAAGGCCGCCGCCAGCGGTCAGGCCCTCGTCGGCAAGAACCCGGACTTCCCGCGCCTCGTTGACGAGGTGAGCGCCGTGGTCGTGGAGGAGATGGAGCACTTCCAGCTCGTGGTCGCCGAGCTGCGCCGCCGCGGCGGCAACCTCGGCCTCCAGCTCCCCAACCACTACGCCGACCGACTGCACGCGGCCAGCGGCCAGGGGCGCACGAGCATCCTGCTGGACCGCCTGCTGGTGGCGCATCTGATCGAGGGCCGCAGCCTCGAGCGCTTCCAGCTCCTGGCCGAGCACCTCACCGACCGCGACCTTGCCGCCCTCTACGCGGGCCTCGTCGCCAGCGAGGGCCGGCACCGCGCCCTCTTCCTCTCCCTGGCCCGGGAGCGCTTCGGGGACCAGGCCGACCTGCGCCTCGAGCAGCTGGCCGCAGCCGAGGCCCGCATCCTCGCGGACCTCCCCCCGTCTCCAACGATGCACAGCGGCTGCCCCGCGAGCTGACGCGAATCCGATTGGATTCGAGGTCGAAGGATTCGGCACCATGACACGAGTCATGGCTCTCGCATGCCGTGCAGCTCCGCTCGCAGGGGCCCGCCACGCGATCCTCGCGGGCCTTTCCATCGCCGTTCTCAGCTTGCCCGGCGTCCTGGCTCCCGGTGTGCCGACAGAGCTGCGCGCCCAAGAGCTCCTGACGCGCGAGCGCCGTGAGCTCGCCCCGGTGTCTTTTGATCAGGCCTGGGAACGCCTTCCGCGCAGCTTGGAGCGCGGGTTCGCGGATCGGCTGGGCCTCCGCACGCCGCTCCTTGGGCTTGCAGGCGCGCTGCGCTGGCACGCGCTGGGAGAGGCTCCGGGCAGGGAAGTCGTGCGAGGCGCTGAAGGCTGGCTGTTCCTCGACAATGGTCAGCACCTCGATCACTGGCGCGGGGCCACTCCGCTCTCGGATGAGGAGCTCGCGGCCTGGGTGGCGATGTTCAGCGCGAGGGCGCGAGAGGCTGAAGCTCTGGGGGCCGACTATCGGGTCGCCCTGCTGCCTGCCAAGGCCACGCTGTATCCGGAGTTCGCTCCGGAGCGGTTCTCGCGGATTGGCCCCTCGCGCCGAGATCAGGTGGCGGCCGCCCTCGAGGAGGCGGGCATCCGCGTGTTCGATCCCGTTCCTGCCCTGGAGTCCGCGCGTGCAGCCGATGATCCGAGCCGCGGGGACTTCCTCTACCACCGATTTGGACCGCACTGGTCGGGCCGGGGCGAGCGCGTCGCGGCCGAGGCCCTGGCACGCGAGCTCGGCCTCGCGCTTCGGCCCCTGGACTGGGAGCTGCGCCCCGGTGGGCGCGAGGCAGAGGACAACTGGGGGCACCGAATCTATGTGGAGCCGCTCACGCCCGAGATGCCCGTCGAGTGGTGGCCGAGCCCGGATCTGGAGCCCGGAGAGCCCATCCCAGGGGCGCCCATGAATAGCCGGCGCTTCTCCGGAGCTCCGGTTGGCGCGGCCCTGGTCATGCATCACGACTCCTTCGGCCGAGGGGTCCGTGAGATCCTTGGTCGGGACCACGCTCTGGTGGCTCTCTGGTCCTCGCACTTCGATCAGGGGCGGACCGCTGAGGCACGACCCCAGTTCGTCGTGGACTGGTACGTGGAATGGCGCGTCGCGGGCGATCCGCGGCGGGTCTATGTGGACGGGCCTTCCACGCGGGAGGCGCTCTGGGAGCGAGGCGAGCAGCTCTGGTGGAGCCTGCGCGCGGGTGGGCAAGGCACGGCGTGGGTGCTGGGGCAGCGCGAGACGCCGGTCTCCGTGGAGGAGCCCCTCCCGATCACTTCCGACGGATCTCCCGCGTTCCTGGTCCTGGAGGGGCTCCCCGAGTTCGCCGAGGACCACCTGCTCTCCGTGGACCTCGAGGCCCCCCGTGCCGGCTTCGTCGAGGTCGCCGCTCTCGGGTCGGGGGGCGGGCCTCGCCGTCGCGACACCCAGCGGGTGCCGGTCGAGGCCGGCCGCTCACGCGTCCTCCTCCCGGTGCGTTCCATGGTGCACCCGCGCGGGCCGCTCGTCCTGGTGCTCGATGCGGGCGAGGGCCTCTGGGCTCTCCACGGTGCCCAGCTAAGCAGGGCTCCAGACCTCGTGGGCCCCCTCCTCGATCCCTGACTTGCCACCCCGGCGCGCCTTGTTTCGGCGCGCTGCCGGGCGGCATCATGAGCCTCCGGGCTGCGACCGTTGCTGTTCCACTCGCCGATCTTCCTCTGCGCATTCTTGCCGCTGGTGCTGCTCCTCGCCTGGGGAGCCGGACGGCGCGGGCGAAACGGGGTGCTGCTGCTCGCGAGCCTGTTCTTCTACGCCTGGGGCGAGGGGCGCATGGTCGCCGTGCTGGCTGCCTCGGCCGTGGTGCACTGGGCCCTCGCAGGCGTCGTGGCGAGGCGCGGGACCCTGGCGTCGCACCTGGCCCTGGCCGCGGGCGTGGTCTTCGACCTGGGCCTGCTGCTGCTCTTCAAGTACGCGGGCTGGCTGCTGGGTGAGGTGCCTGCCCTGGCGCTGGCCCTGCGGCCCGAGGGCGCCACCGGACCGCCGATCGGGGTGAGCTTCTTCACCTTCCAGGCCCTCTCCTACCTGGTGGACGTGCACCGCGGCGTCGTCCCGCCCCAGCGCAGCCCGTTCAAGTTCGCCCTCTACCTGTCCTTGTTCCCGCAGCTGATCGCCGGGCCCATCGTGCGCTACGCCGATGTGGCGACCCAGATCGACGGGCGCGAGGTGGGGCTCTCGCGCGTGGCCGACGGGTTCCGGCGCTTCATCACGGGGCTCGGGAAGAAGGTCCTGCTGGCGGGCACCCTCGCGCCGGTCACCGAGGAAGTCTTCGCTCTCTCGGGGGACGAGCTCACCACCAGCGCGGCCTGGCTCGGCCTCGCCTGCTACTCGCTGCAGATCTACCTGGACTTCTCTGGCTACAGCGACATGGCGATCGGCCTGGGGCGCATGCTGGGCTTCGAGTTCCTCGAGAACTTCCTGCACCCCTACGCGAGCCGCTCGGTGACCGAGTTCTGGCGGCGCTGGCATGTTTCCCTGTCGAGCTGGTTCCGCGACTACCTCTACATCCCCCTGGGCGGCAATCGAAAGGGCCGCGTGCGGACGGGTGTGAACCTCGTCGCCGTCTTCCTGCTGTGCGGCGTGTGGCACGGCGCGGCCTGGACCTTCGTGGTCTGGGGCGCCTGGCACGGGGCCCTGCTCGTTCTCGAGCGCGTGGGGGGAGGCGCCCTCCTGGCTCGCCTGCCGCGCCCCGTGGGGCACGCCTGGACCCTGCTGCTGGTGTGCCTGGGCTGGGTGCCCTTCAACGCCACCTCCATGGACCAGGCCGTCGAGTTCTGGAGCGCCCTCGCCGGGCTGGGCTCCAGCAGCCCGGCGTGGCCCGCGGCGCGCTTCCTCGCTCCTTCGGTCACCGTGGCCCTGCTCCTAGGGGCCGTGGCTTCGGTGCCCTGGTTCCCGTGGCTTCGCGCGCGCCTGGAGGCGGGTCGTCTCCCCGCGCGGCCCGTGTTCCTGTGGGGCGCGGACCTCGCGCTCGTGGCGGTGCTCGTGCTCTCCCTGGCCGAGGGCCTCGGCGGGACCAGCACGCCCTTCATCTACTTCCGGTTCTGATGCCGTGAGCCTGGCTGCGGGCCTCCTTGGCGGTCGGGGCCCGTGCAGGATTCGGCGCACGATGACCCTGCCGGATGCCGAAGAGGAGAGGAGGCGCTCGCCGCGCCCGCTCGCATGCCTGCTCTCCGCGACGGCCTCTTCGCTGCCCTCTCGGTCGCAGCTCTCGCCGCGCCCGGCGTCGGTGCCCTGGGCGTCTCCTGGCCGGAGCGCAGTCAGGAGATTCGCACCCGCGAGCGGCGGTCCGCCGCGGAGGTCCCTGCGAATGCGCCGCTCGAGGAGCGCCCGCGCCACTGGGAGCGCGGCTTCGCCGACCGCCTAGGCCTGCGCGGGGGACTCCTGCGCTGGCGCGCGCGCGCGAGGTACGGCCTGCTGGGCGAGGTGGCCAGCGACAAGATGCGCGCGGGTGCGCCGGGCTGGCTGTTCTACGACGCCGACGGCTCGCTGGATGTCTGGCGCGGAGCGCGCCCGCTGGACGAGGTCGAGGTGGCGCGCTGGGTGCAGCACCACCAGGCGCGCCGCGAGGCCGTCGAGGCCATGGGGGCCCAGTACATCGTCTGCCTGATCCCCTCCAAGCCGGCCGTCTATCCCGAGCACCTCCCCGCCTCGGTGCTACGCGTGGGGCCTTCTCGCCGGGATCAGGTGCAGCGGGCCCTCGAGCAGGCAGGCCTGCGGACCCTCGACCTGCTGCCGAGCCTCCTGATGGGCAAGGCCTCCGACGACAGCGCGCGCGGGGACTTCCTCTATCACCCCGACGGCACGCACTGGAGCGGCCGCGGGGAGCGGGTGGCCGAGGCCTGCCTGCGTGCCGAGCTGGGGCTGCCGCCGGCCACGGGCTCCTGGAAGCGCCGCCGCGGCGGGCGCCAGGCGAAGGACTCCTGGGCGCGGGCGCTCTACCTCGACGGCGTGCTCGATGCCCCCGAGGAGGAGTGGTGGCCGCTCGATCGACGCATCGGGGACCCGATCCCGGGCCGCGTGACCGGAGTCGATCTGTTCGAGGTCGAGGGGGACGAGGTCCAGAGGCTCGTCCTCCTCTCGGACTCCTACGGGCCGGGGATCGCGGAGCTGCTCGGGCGCGACTTCCGCGTGCGGGACCTTTGGACCACCGGGTTCGACTCCGGGCGCGTCGCCGAGGTCGAGCCGGACCTCGTGATCGCCTTCTACATGGAGCGCGTCTTCGAGTGGGTGGATCCGCGCACGGCACCGTTCTCGGAGCCTGCGCTGCTCGCCCGACTCTTCGAGGAGGGTGAGGGCAGCCTCTGGCAGGCGGGGCCCGGCCTCCCCGGACGGGCGTGGGTCGCGGGCAGCGCGGCCGAGCCGGCTCCCCTCGACCTGCCCCTGCGCATGGAGACCCCCGGGCCGCCTCTGGTGGCGGTGCTGGAGGGCCTGCCCGCCCTCGACGGCGACGCCGTGCTGCGGGTCGATGTGGAGGGGCCCGCGGCGGGGGCGATTGAGGGGACCGCCCTCCCTACGGGGACCGATCCAACCCAGCGGGTGGAGACGCTGCGGTTCCAGCACCCGGGCGGGCGCGCGACGGTGGACCTGCCGGTGCTCGGCGCCCGGCTGCGGGCCGGAGGCACCTTCACCCTGTGGCTCGACAGCGGGCCCGGGGTTTGGCGCCTGCACGGTGCCGAGCTGCGCGCCACCACGAGCTTCCGCGGCGCCGAGCTTGGGACGCTGCGCGAGGAGCCGGCCCGCTAGCCGGAGCGTCTGGATCCGGAGCTCGAGGGGCCCGTCAGGCTCCCATGGAGAGGAAGCGCTGCCAGAGGCTCGGCTTCGCGGAGCGGGCCTCGTACTGCGCACAGTCGCCGCGCAGGTTGATCCGCTCGTGGTCCCCCGGCTGCTGCTGCTGGTCCAGGAAGGCCTCCTTCTGCGTGACCTTCATGTGGTCCGCGTGGAAGCAGCCCGTCCGGGGGGCGTCGTAGGGGGCGGCCTTGAAGTGGCGGCAATCCTCGCAGCGAACCTTCGTCATGGGCAGAATCCTCCTTCGAGGGCCGATGAAGATACGGGTCCGGCGGGCCCCCTGCCACCCTCCTGCGGGTGGGGCGGCCAGCAGGCACCCGCTGCTTCCCGGACCCGTCGCCCCGCAC
>JBDQFW010000054.1:0-17428 GCA_040265735.1 Planctomycetota bacterium
CGGCGGCCTTGGGGTGGTCCGGGCGAGCGCTGAGCACCTGTTCCAGGCGCGCGGCCCCCGCGCGCCAGCGCTCCTCGGCGAGGTCCACGAGAGCGCGCTCGTACAGAGCCTCCGGCAGGTCCGGCTGCAAAGCGAGGGCCGCGTCGAACGCGTCCTGTGCCCGGCCATGCTCGCCGAGGCGGAACCAGGCGCGCCCCTGGTCGAGGTGGTCCTTCACGCCGGGCACGCCGAGGTCCACGGTGACGAGACGATCCAGGGCGAAGGGCAGGGCCAGCAGCGGCAGCCCCACCGCCCAGACGCGCCCCTCGCGCGCGCGACGAGCGAGGACCACGAGGCCCGCCCCCGCGGGGATGGCCAGCACCGGGAGGAGCGGCTCGCGGTATCGGGCCGCCACGAAGAACGGCAGGATCGAGAGTGCCCAGAACAGAGCCCAGCAGGAGGCCGGGGCGAGCCTTCGTCGCGGCCCCAGGGCAAGCCCGATCCCCGCCAGCGCCAGCAGAGCGGGGAACGACAGGGGCGCGAGCAGACGCGACGCCGAGCGCCGCTGCTCGGCCTCGATCTCCTTGTTGTGCGGGACCTCCCGTGCGCCCAGCAGGAGGCCTGCCTTGACGGCCGTGCGCCCAAGGACGCCCACGGGCTCGGCAGCCATGCTGGACAGGGCGCGCCCGCGCAGCACGCGGTCCGCGCCGGCGTGACCGAGGGCCTGCCCCTCCCGGGCCTCGACCCGCGCCACGACCTGGGGCCAGTCGAAGCAGGTGCGGTACTGCAGGTGATCGAGCTCGGGACCGAGGTCGCTGTCGATCACCCCGCGCGCCTCGGGTCGCTGGCCGAGGAAGAGGTTGATGCCGAATGCCGTGGTCATGGGCACCGGCTCGCCGGCTGCGGCCAGGTTGCGCACCAGGCTGGGCACGGGTGCGAGGAGGAGGCCGGCAAGCAGCGGGAGCGCCGCCCGCGAACCGCTGGCGCGCGCCCGCCATGCGGCCACGGCGAGCCCAGGCAGGAGCGCGTTGGGTCGCGTGAGCGTCGCCGCCGCGAAGAGCAGCCCCGCGAGGAAGCCGCGGCGCGCGGACGGAGCGGCACCCGAGGGCGTCGTGGCCAGGGCAAGGCCCCCCAGGCTCAGGACCGTGAGCAGGGCGGGCGCGTGCAGCTCACCCTCGAAGTGGACCGGGAGCCAGGTCAAGCCGAACAGGGCGCCCGCGGCGAGTCCTGCCCAGGCCCCCGCAAGGCGCGAGGCCACCAGGCCCACCAGCGCGACCGACACGAGCCCCAGCAGGTGCTGCACGGCGAGGGCAAAGGCGGTGCTGCCCCCGCTGATGCGGTAGAGAAGGGAGAGGAACCAGGGATAGCCGGGTGGACGGTGCAGGGGCTCGGCCGTGACGGTCTCCACGGGGAAGCCCTCGGGCCAGGACGAGCCGGTGCCCGCCAGCTCACGCGCGTAGGCGTCGTGCCAATGTGCGTCGACCGCGGGCGAGCGCAGGTCGGGATCCTCGAGGCGCTCGCCCCAGCGCACCGCGCGGGGCAGCAGGGCCAGCAGCAGCACGAGGACCCACGCCCAGCGCGGCGGAGCGCAGAGCGCCCCCCCCGCCGCAAAGGCGGATGCCGATTCCGCGGTCGCGTCGCATGCGGCGCCCGTGCGCTCAGTGCCCATGCTCCTCCTCATCGGCAGGCAGAGGCCCGGCATCGCCCCCTTGCGCGTCTTCGCCTCGCGGCTCGCGCCAGGCGCCGAACGCATGCTGGAGTTCGACGCGCAGCCGGTCGCCGCGGTGCGAGGGCACGGCGCGGGGCGCGCGCAGCCCTGCGGCGTCGAGGTCGAGAGCCGCGAGCGGCGTCTCCATGCGCACCGAGAGCAGCGCTCCGGACTCCGGCACGACGAGCTCGAGGAGCAGGCCCTCGCGGCTCGAGTCGCCGCGCTCCATGCCGAACAGGCGCAGGCTCCGGAGCGCGCCGGACTCGAGGCGCACGCCCTCGAGCCAGGCCTCATCGACTCCCTCGAGGGTCAGCCTCCCCCAGGGTCCTCCGCCCGCGATCCGCGCACGCACGCGCGTTCCATGCAGAACGGGCTCCTGGGAGAGCACCTCGAGCCGCGGCCGGGCGACACGGATCTGGGGCGCCCCAACCTCGAGCAGACTCACCCGCTCGCCTCTCCGCGTCAGCCCCTCGTCCTCGCTCCAATCCAGGACCACCGACTCCCGCGTCGGGCGCTCCTCGGTCCCGGCAGCGATCAGGGCGGCTGCGGCGAGAGAGGCCACAACGGCCAGCGCCCCCGCCAGGGCGAGCCCGCGGCGCATCCGGGCCCCGAGCTGCGCCAGCTGCACGACCGCGGGGCCGCCAAGCAGGCACCCGATCGCCACGGGCACCTGGGGAGCGCGGCCTCCGAAGGCCTGGCTGAAGAGCTCCACGAGGGGCGCACCGTGCAGCAGGGCGAGGGCCGAGGAGCAGGCCAGGGCCAAGGGGACCGCCGACGCCCTCCCGCGCCGCGCCGGAGGAGCCAGCAGCGCGGCGAGGGCGGCGAGGGCGGCCGCGGGCACCAGGGTGACACCGGCACCGGGGTCCCAGACGCCGCACGCGAGGGCCAGAACAGCGAGCGCCAACGCGGCGGCCAGGGGAAGTGCGGCCCGTCGAGCGGCAGCGCCCGCGCCGCCTGCGCCGAGGTGCCGGGGCGCGACGCCGCAGAGGGCCCAGAGCGCAGCGCCGGCCGCGGCGGCCGAGCCGAGACCCGGGTGCAGCTGTCCAAAGGCAGCTTCGCCCGAGAGGCGCGCAAGGAGCTGGGCCACGGCTCCGGAGAGGAGAGCCGGGAGCAGGAGCAGAGGCAACACGCGCAGGAGCGCGGACCGCAGGGCCCCTGGCTCGAGCTCACCGCGGCGCGTCCGAAGCAGGGCTCCCGCAAGAGCACAGGCCAGGGCCAGGAGTGCTGCGGGGACGACGAAGGCCGCAGGCACGACCCAAGTCGTGCCCAGGAGCGTCAGCCACGCGCTGCGGCCGGCGTCCTCAAAGCGGGCAACATCCGCAGCCTCCAGCCCCGCCAGGAGGTGCTCCCCCTGGTGCTGCAGGGACCGGGGGTCCAGGTGCGCGAGATCATCCAGGGGCGTGTGGTAGACCTCGACGCCGCCGACGAACGCGAAGTTCAGCCCGGGCAGACCGAGGTCGCGCGTCACGCTGAAGTCCGTGTCGTTCGGCATCCGCGCGTAGGCTGCCTCGCTGATCGAATCGGCGAAGGGGTGCGGAGCGCGGGCGGCCCACTCGCGGACCAGATCGCCGCTTCCGGGCCCGACCTGGAACATGAGCGAGGGCCCACGGCAGCCCCGGGCCTCGAGGTTGAGGACGCAGGCGACCCGATCCATGCGCGGGTCCTTGCGCGCGAAGGCCCGCGCGCCGTGCAGCCCGTCCTCCTCCGCGTCGGTGAAGACCACCAGCAGCCCGCGCTCGAGGGGCCCCTGTGCGAGGCGTGCGCGCACCGCCTCGAGCACGGCTGCGACGCCGGCGAGATCGTCCGCGATCCCGGGCCCCGCCCCCACCGAGTCCGTGTGCGCCATGACGAGCACCCACTCGTCGCGCCGGCCGGGCAGCTCGAGCACCAGGTTGTGCACGACCCCCGCCCCCTCGGGTCCGACCGCCATTCGGGTCGAGGGCTCGAGCGTCCAGCCCCGACCGCGGCCGAGGGCCACGAGGCGCTCGCGTAGGCGAGCGGCCTCCTCGGTTCCGGCGGGGTGCGGGAGCCCCTCTCCCGCGAGGGCCTCGAGATCAGCCAGGGCGCGCGCCGCGGAGAACGAGGAGGCGGACGCTCCCAACGGCTGGACCGGAGGCGGGCTCGCGACCTGGCGAGCGAGCAGCCAGGGGAGGAGGAGGGCCAGCAAGAGGCCCAGCGCCGCGCGAGGTCCGCCGCGTGCGTCCGCGCCGTCGGTCGCGCGGAAGTCCTGCCCCACTCCATCTTCCGCCATGCCCTCATGCTACGGCGTGCCGGCGAGGAACCGAGGTGCGGACCGGCGCCAGTCGTGCGCGCTTCGCGGGCATGGAACCACGCCATGACGGGACCTACGCTGGCGCCTTGTCCGGGCGCTGCGCGCTCGGCCCCTCTCCCATGGCCCCGTCCCCCGCAGCGCGCTCCCTGCGCCACCGCTCCTCCCTCGCCCTGCTCCTCGCCGCCGCCCTGCCTCTTGGCGCCTGCGGCGGCGGCGATTCCCCGGCTCCCGCTCCCCAGGCAGATCCGACGGAGGCCCTCCTGCGGCGGGAGCGCGCGGCCGCGCTGGTGAGCAAGGAGGACTGGGCCCGGGCGCGCGCGGAGCTGGCCCCCCTGCTGGCGGCCGCGCAGCCCGCACGGGAGGACCTCCTGATCGCGAGCCAGATCGAGCTGCAGACCATGGGCCTGCCGGCCGTGAAGGAGCTCCTCGCGCGCTGGGCCGCGCTCGACGCGGAGGACCCGGCGCTGGCCTATGTGAGCGCGCGCGTGGCCCACCTCGAGGGCGATGTGGAGCAGGAGATCCGGCTGCTGGAGCAGGCCCTCGAGCGCGCGCCCGGCGACCCGGCGAGCCTCTACTCCCTCGCCAGCGCGCTGAACGATCGGGACTACGCCACGGACGAGGAGTGGGAGGCTGGAGCCGCCCGCCAGATCGAGCTCTACGACCAGGTCGAGGCCCTTGGGCTGAGCAACGGCACGATCTGGTACGTCTCCACCATCTACCGCCGCTTCCTGCTCGCCTCCGACCTGGGCGAGGCCGAGGACATCGAGCGCTACAAGACGCTCTGGGGAGCCCTCACTGCACAGGGGGCCAAGCCGGCGTCCGAGTCGGTGCTGAGCGAGGGCACCCTCGCCCAGGTCGGTCCGCCGCGTCCGGTGGGAACCGGGCCCAGTGCACCGCCCAGCGCCCCTACTGACTGGACCGCCGGCGAGCCCCTGCTCGCGGAGTGGGCCGATGCCGCGCGCTTCGAGGTCCACGACCTGGATGGCGACCGGCGCATGGACCTGGTGGCGTGCGGCCCCTTCGGCCTGCGCGTGGCCATCCAGGAGGACGACGGGAGCTTCACCGAGACGAGCGTGCGCGAGGACGCGACCGAGGGCTTTGCGGCCATCGACCTGAACCGCGACGACGACTGGGACCTGCTCTGGTGGACGGGCCCGGAGGTGGGCCTGATGGAGCACGACGAGGGCGCCTTCGCCCCCACGCCCCTCGAGCTGCCCGCGCCTGGCGGCGCTGTCCTCGATGTGGCCCCGGTGGACTACGACCACGACGGGGACCTGGACCTCTTGCTGGCGACCTCGGGAGGCGGCGTGCTTTGGCGCAACGACGGCGCGGGGGTGGTCCCCGAGGACGAGGCCCTGCCCCGCGGCTCGTTCACGGACGCCACGGCCGAGGCCTCGCTGCCGCGCGGGCGCGCGTTCGCCTGGGCCTGCATCGAGGACCTGGACTCGGACCAGGATGTGGACCTGCTGCTCGGCGGCGCCGAAGGCGTGTGGATTGGCAGCAGCCTCCGCAGCGGGCGCTTCGAGGAGATCACCGCCACCTTCGCCCCCGGCCTGGCCGCCACCCTCGAGCCCAGCCTCGCGGACTGGGATGCGGACGGGGATGTGGACCTGTTCACCACCGACGGCGACCGCCCCGTGCTGTGGCGGCAGGGCGAAGGGGTTCTGCGCGGCGAGCCCGTCGAGGGACCCGCAGGAGCCGCGGCACAGGAAACGGATGTGGACCTCGACGGCTTCCCCGACCTGGTGATGCCCGGGGACGGGGTGCGCTGCCTGCTGGCCGCAGGCCATGGACCTCGCGTCCCCACCTCACTCGCCGGGGCCGGCACCGAGGTCCTCCACGCACGCGTGGCGGACCTGGACTTCTCGCTGGACCCCGACCTCCGGCAGGAGCTCGTGACCGTGTCCGCCGAGGGCGTGCGCATCTGGCGGACCCAGGCCCCCGGCAACAAAGGCCTACGCCTGCGGTGGGTCGGCAAGAAGGACAACCGCCAGGCCATCGGCGCGATCATCGAGCTGCGCGCGGGGCCGCGGTATCGCCGGGTGTTCTGGAAGGGAGACCTCGAGGTGCTCGGCCTGGGGAGCGCGGAGTGGGCGGATGTCGTCCGCGTCACCTGGCCCAACGGCGTGGGCGACAGCCTGCTCGGGGTGGAGCGCGGGGACATGACCATCCTGGCCGAGGCGTTCGGGGTCCAGCCCGAGGGCCTGATCGGCTCGTGTCCGTTCCTCTACACCTGGAACGGCGAGACCTTCGAGTTCATCAGCGATGTGCTCGGGATCACGCCCCTGGGCCTCCCCATGGCGCCGGGGATGCTCGTGCCGCCGGACCACGACGAGTTCGTGCTCGTCCGCGGGGACCAGCTGGTGCCGAACGAGGACGGGATCCTCGAGCTGCAGTTCACCGAGGAGCTGCGCGAGGTCACCTACCTCGACCGGGCGTACCTGCAGGCCGTCGATCACCCTGTGGGGGTCGAGGTGTTCCCGAACGAGCGCTTCTCGTTCCCGCCCTTCCCGGAGGAGCACCTGCACACGGTGACGGACGCCCTCGCCCCCCTGGAAGCACGCGGCTCGGACGGCGAGGACTGGACCGCCGCGCTCGCGGCGGAGGACGATGTCCACGCGGTGCCCTTCGAGGGCTACATGGGCCAGTACCTGGGCCTCGCGGAGCCGCACTTCCTCGAGCTCGCCTTCGATCCCGAGCGGGTGCGCACCGCGAAGCGCCTGCGCCTGGTGTGCACGGGCTGGTTCTACTGGACGGATGCCTCCGTCAACATGGCGGCAGGGCGAACGCCCGGCCTCGAGTTCGTCCCGCCGCTGATGATGGCCGAGACCCCCAGCGGCGAATGGGCCCCGACCGGTCCCCCGCTGGGCTTCCCCGCGGGGAAGACCAAGACGATGGTGATCGATGTGACCGAGACCTTCCCGCGGGAGGCCTCCCGGATCCGCCTGTTCTCCACGCTGATGCTGTACTGGGACCGCATCGCGCTGGCGATCGACGACGACGACGCCGAGCGGCGCGTGACCGACCTGGAGCCGGCCTCGGCTCGCTTGTGGCACCGCGGCTTCAGCGCACCCGTGGAGACCGGACGCAAGGACCTGCCGGAGCGCTTCGAGTGGGAGCGCTTGGCGACCATGCCGCGCTGGGACCAGCACCCCGGTCGCTACACGCGCCACGGCGAGTGCCTGCCGCTGGTGGAGGCCATCGACGACCGCTTCGTGATCATGGGATCGGGGGACTGCCTGACCCTGCGGTTCGACGCCTCGAGCCTGCCCCCGCTGCCCGAGGGCTGGACCCGTGACTGGATGGTCTTCCTGGACGGCTGGGCCAAGGACCGGGACCCGAACACGGTCGAGGCCCTAGAGGTGGAGCCGCTCCCCTTCCACGGGATGAGCGGGTACCCCTACGGGCCGGAGGAGAGCTTCCCCGCGGACGCTGAGCACGAGCTCTGGCGGCAGGAATGGAACACCCGTGCGGCCCGGCGGCACCTTGCCCCGGTGGCCCCTTCCGCTTTCCGCGATTGGTCAGAAGGCTTCTAGCGGCCCGCCGGCCCAGCCCAACGAACAAAATCTGAAATTTAGGGTCTTCCTCAATACCGAAGGAACGCCCTTCTCGGCAGCCTGCTCCTGGGACAAGCCCCATGGCCGGGGCGCCCAAAGCCTGCCGTGAAAACCCAGTTCGCTCTCCTCCCCATCCTCGCGCTCGCCGTACTGACCACCCATGCCCGGGCTCAGTACGCCGAGCGCCCCGACCTAGTCGGCTCTGGCTCCCCCGCGGTGGACGCCAGCGGCCGCTCGATCAAGTCCCGGCGCATCCGCGCGGTGCACGCGGAGACCTCGCAGCTCCCGGGAACCAGCGGCTGGTTCATCCGGCGCGACCCGTTCCTGGCCTACCAACTGGGACGGAACCTGAACTACCGCGAGTTCCGCGAGCGTGACGGGATCTTCTCGTCCCTCGTGGCCCAGCTCGGCGGGCCCATGCCGGACCCGACGGTGGCGAAGATCACGGCCAACAACCAGGTCAGCTGCCTGGGCTGCCACAACCTGCCCTCGGGCAACCCCGGGGGCGGCCCCAACTTCGCCAAGGACTCGGGCATGGGGCGCAACACCCCCCACTACTACGGCGCCGGGATCATGGAGATGCTGGCCCTCCAGGTGCGCACGGAGCTCCTCGACCAGATCGACGGCGACGGCAACGGCTGGATCAGCGCTGCGGAGGCCCAGGCGTCCAATGGCGACTTCGAGGCCAGAGCCGCGGGCGGGCGGAAGCTTGACTTCGGAGACCCGCGGCTGTCGAACGGCGGCTCCGGCGTTCCGAGCCTCAACAACATCCTGACGGTCTGGTTCGTGGACGCCTCCGGGCACCCCGTTCCTGGCGCCACCTCGGTGGACAACCAGACCACCTTCGGCTACTCGTTCCATGTCACGGTCTGGGGCTGGGGACAGGGAGCGGGGCGCGGGGCCCTGAACCCCACCAACCGCGCCTTCCTGTGGGACCCGTGGAAGGCCCATGGCGGGCTGGAGGCCTGTGACCCCAGCTCGGTCCTGGACCCCAACGGGGACGGGGTGTCCGTCCCCACCCTGGCGGGCGCGATCCAGTTCCCGGTCACCCATCGCCCGCCGGATGCGGGCAGCGCACTGGACCCCCTGGGCTTCAGCACCGACGACCCCGACGGGGATGGCCACCTCAACGAGATCAGCGAGGGGGACCTCGACCTGGCCGAGTGGTTCATGCTTCACGCGCCGAGGCCGGCCTTCGCGGGCACCCCGGCCCTGCGCCAGCGCGGCGAGGGTCGCATGGAGGAGCTCGGCTGCACCGAGTGCCATGTCCCCGACTGGCGGATCCAGGCCGAGAACGGGCTCTACGAGGGCGATCGCCGCGTCTTCGACCTGGATGTGCGCTGGAACCCGGGGAAGGGCCGCCTCGAGGGAGCCCTCGTGAACCTGAGCGAGGTGCTGCCGAACGGGGACATCGTCCCCGAGCGCAGGAAGTTCGATGTGCGCGGGCTCTACACGGACCTACGCCACCACGAGATGGGCCCCGCCCTCGCGGAGACCGGCTACGACGGAGTGCAGAACTCCCTCTGGCGCACGCCGCCCCTCTGGGGCGTCGGCTCCGGCTTCCCCTGGGGTCATGACGGAGCCTGCCTCACCCTGCGCGAGGTGATCCTGCGCCATGGCGGTGAGGCGCAGGCCTCGCGGGACGCCTTCGCCGCGGCCCCCCCTCGGGTGCAGGAGGAGCTGCTGCAGTTCCTGGAGGCCCTGGTGCTCTACGACCTCGAGACCCTGCCCACGGACATGGATGGGGACGGCCAGATCGAGGACGACTTCACCGTCGCGGGGGTGCCCACGGGCATCGAGCGGTTCAATCCCGAGTGGCTGTTCCGCGTGCCGGTCCAGATCCAGGGCTTCGTGCCCAACGCGACGGGCGCGCCCGTCCTCTCCTGCCAGGCCGTCAACCGGACCCAGGCCTATGGCGAGGACCTCCCTGCGCGAGTCGATACGGACGGGGACGGGTGGCCCGATGTGATGGACGCCGCGCCCGCCCTTCGGGGCTTCCGCGACGGCGTGCACGACTAGCGCGGCGGCAGGAGCAGAGACTCCCACGCCTCGCGCAGCCGCGGGGCGTGGGGGCACGGCCGCATGGTCGCCGGGTCGTAGGTGACCAGGAGGGCCTCCGCCTCGCTCCACAGCGCACCGTCCGGCCCGAGCACACGGTAGACGGTCTCCGCAGAGGAGGCCCCTACTCGCGTGACTCCAAGCTGGACCACGACCTCCACGCCGCCTGTCCCTGGACGCGCGAACCGCAGGTTGCAGGCTCCCAACAAGAACGAGAACTGGTTGTCCTCGAGCAGCCCTCGCTCCAGGCAGAACGCGCGCCGCGCCTCCTCGCACAGGGTGAGGGTGACCGCGTTGTTGAGCACGCCCTGGTTGTCCTCGTCCGACCAGCGGGTCATGAGGCGCGTGGACCAGGGCAGCTGTCCGGGAAGCTCGGGCGTATGCATGGGGCTGGGTCGTGCGGGTGCTGCGTAGTGGGAGACGGAGTGGTGGAAGACGGGGTACGACGGGAGCGGCGTGAGACCTGGGACCTTCTCCCCAGCCGCGGCTCAGCTGCGGCGCAGAACGAGGAGGCCGCCCAGGACGATGCCAATAGCCGCCGGGACCAGGGCGGCGTGGAGGCGCTCGCCCAGCCACCACGCTCCCCCCACCGCGGCGAGCAGGGGCTGGAGATAGATGTAGAACGCCGTGGTGGACGCCCGCACGCGCGTGAGCGCGAACAGGTTCAGCAGGTAGGTCACGACCGTCGGGAACACCAGCACGAAGGCGAGCGAGCCGAGCGCGTCGGCATGGACCTCTTCAAGCTCCGGAACGCCTCCCAGCCAGAGGAAGACCGGCAGTGCGGGAACGGCGGCGAGGTAGACCCAGAACCCCACTACGAGCGGCGGGTGCTGGGCCACCAGCGGCTTCGAGCGGACCAGGTAGACCGCATAGCACAGGCAATTCAGCGCGATGAGCCCGTTGCCGAGGGCGTGGTCCGCCGAGAGTGTGGCGCCGCGGGCGAGCAGCAGGGGGACCGTCCCGCCCAGGGCGAGGGCAACCCCGAGGAGCCGCCGCGCCTCCCCCTGCTCCTGCCCGATGAGGACCGCGACGCCGTAGGTGAACACCGGGATCAGGCACACCAGCACCCCCGCGTCCATTGCGCTCGAGCGCGCAAGGCCCACCAGGAACAGCCCCTGGTTGGCGACGATGCCGAGCAGAGACAGCCCGAGCAGGCTGGGGAGCTGCTCCCTGGCGGGGAGCGCGCGGCGCCCGTGGAGGGCCAGGGCCAGGACGCCGAAGACGAGGGCCCCGAAGCCGATCCGGCCCGCGGCGACCGCGAACGGCTCGAAGCCTCGCTCCGGATCCATCGCCACGCGCCCGAAGACCGGGAACACGCCGAAGAGCACCTGCACCGCGAGGAGGGCGAGGTGCCCCGAGGCCTCGCGGCCCGGAGCCTTGGCGACCGGCGAGGAGTGCGGCATCGGCGCGCGACCATAGCGAGCGCGGGGCACACGCGGACGGCCGGGCCCCTAGACTCGTCCCCCATGGACTCGAGCGATGCGCCCCGCCCCTGGCCCGTTCTGGAGTCGGGACACGGCCCGGACCTGCGCATCTTCCGCCCGCGCTGGGACCTGGTCGAGAACCCCCGCAACGGCCACCGCCTGAAGGCCCTCATCCTGGAGACCCCCGCCTGGGCCACCGTCGTGGCGCGTGATGAGGGCGGTCGCTTCCTGCTGGTCCGGCAGTGGCGCTTCGGCAGCCGCGCCCTGAGCCTCGAGGTCCCGGCCGGCGTGGTTCACGCCGGTGAGCCGCCTCTGGCCGCCGCCCGCCGCGAGCTGCTCGAGGAGACGGGCTGCGTGGCCGGGCGCTGGAGCTCCCTGGGCTCGGTGGCCCCCAACCCGGCGGTGCACGACAACCGCTGCCACCAGTTCCTGGCCGAGGGGCTGCGGCGGGTCCAGGAGCCGTCCCTGGACGAGGGCGAGGACCTCCAGCGCGTGTGGATGGAAGAGGCCGAGGTGGTCGCGGCCGTCCGTGCTGGCCGCATCGACCACGCCCTCGCAGTGAGCGCCCTCGGGCGCGTGCTGGACCTGCGTGTGACCCCCTCGCCCGTGGAGCACTAGGCTCGCTACGCCCCATGGCTCACACGCTCCCCTTGCGCCCGTCGGCTCCCTCGGCACGAAGCGCCCGCGTCCGGCTCCCCCTCATGGGCGCTGCAGCAGCGATCGTCCTGTGCGGGAGGGCCGCGCCGGGACCCCGAGCCGAGGCGGGTGCGATCCACCTCGCCTCGACGGGCGGTGCCCAAGCCGCGCGCGCTGCCCTGGCCTGTGACGGCGCGCACCACCTCCTGCTCAGCCCCGTGGAGTTGGAGGGCGCAGAGCACCTCGACGCCTCGGGAATGCGCGCGCGAACGGACGCGGCCCTGCGCGAGCGGCTCTCCGCAGCCTGCTGCGTGGAGCTGCGCGGCGGAGACCTTGCGGGCTGGTGGCACGCGTTCTTCCCCGAGGGTGAGCGCTCGCCCCTCAGCCGCGCCCTGTACGCGGCCTGGCGTCGCGGCACCCCGCTGATCGGCGTGGATGCCGGGGCAGCGTTCCTCTGCGGAGGTGGTCCGGCGGTGACGGGGCGCTGGCCCCTCAAGGAGTACGACCGCAAGGACGACTACGCCCGCGGCCGCGCGCTCACCGGGCTCGGACTGGGCCCGCTGCCCCTGCTCGCCTGGGGCTCCGACGCGGCGACGGGTCCGGCCGCGCTGCTGGACTCGATGGAGCGCTACGGGCTGGAGACGGTCGCGTGGCTGGAGGGCGCGGTGTGGGCCGAGTTCCTGCCAAGGAAGCGAGAGGTGACGGTCCACGGGCCGGGTCGCCTCGCCCTGCTCGTCCTGGATGGCCCCCACCGGGCGCGCCAGGTGATCGGGCCCCTCTGGGAGCTGGGCGATGGCTGCCGCTGGCAGCCCTGGCTCCAGCGCGTGGTGGCCCCCCCCGGCGCGCGCCCGCTGGAGGGACTGCTCGAGAAGCGGGTGTTGGGGGATCACCTCCTCGAGATCCACAGCCGGCCCGGCTCCGAGCTGTGCCCTTCTGGTGCGGACAAGCTGCCCTCGCGGCTGCTGCTCGCCGCCCGCCTCGTGCGGAAGGGCCCCGTCGGCAGGGACCGCCTGCCGCAGCCGCTCTAGCCCGCCACAGCCGCGTGAGATCGAGGCGGCGAGCGGGGGGAGGCTCGCGGGCCGTGGACTAGAATCGCCCGAGCCAAGCGTCGCCCATGGAGACCTCCGCAGCCGCCCCCATCCTCATCGTGGGCGGAGGCGTGGCCGGCCTCGGCCTGGCATGGGCGCTGTCGCGGACGGGGTGGCGCTCGAGCACCGTGATCGAGCGCGAGGAGCAGCCCTTCCGCGTGTCTTCGGGCCAGAACGCCGCGATCCTGCGCACGGCGATTGACGCGCCGGCGACGCGTGCCCTCACGCGGCGCACCGCCGCCCTGCTCCAGGCGCCGCCTCCCGATCTGACCGACCGCCCCCTCGTGGACCGCCGCGGCCTGGTGGTCGTGGAGGGGCGAGCCGGGAGCCCCCTGCCCTGGTGGGCCGACGAGGTCACCGCCGCGGCTGAGGCCAGGCTCCTGGACGAGGCTGAGTTCGAGGCCCTCTGCCCGGCGTTCCGCCGCGAGGGCGCGCGCGCGTGGCTCTTCCACGACGCGGGCACCATCGACATCGCCCGCCTGGGAGCGTGCCTGGACACCGCGGTGCGCCGGGCCGGCGTGCAGGTGCGCACAGGCGTCGAGGTGCGGCGGGTGCTTGCCGATGTGGACGGCGCCGTCCGCGGCGTCGAGCTCGCCGGCGGCAAGAGGCTCGAGGCCCCGACCGTGTGCCTGGCCGCGGGCGCGTGGGCCGGCGTCCTGGGCGCGACGGTCGGCGCGAGCTTTCCCGGGCGGCCCACCCGGCGGCACCTGTTCACCACCCACCGCGACGAGCGAGTGGATCCGGCGGCTCCCATCGTCTGGGACGACGCCGCGCCCTTCTACTGCCGGCCCGAGCAGGGAGGCCTGCTGGCCTGCGTCGGGGACCTGGACGACTGTCCTCCCCTGGGCTCCACCGCCGCGCCCCTCCCCGTGGACTCGCTCGTGGTCCGTGCGGCGCGCCGCGCCTTGGCCGAGCGCCTGCCGGGCCTGCCGAACCTGCAGCTCGAGCGCGGGTGGGCCGCCGTCCGCACCCTCACCGAGGACGACACGCCCGTGGTGGGCTTCGACCCCGCCGTGCCTGGGCTGTTCTGGTGCGGTGCCCTTGGGGGCCACGGGATGAGCCTGTCCCTGGGCCTCGCGGAGCTGGCTGCTCGGCTCCTGTCCGGCGAGCAGGATCCCCTCGCGCCCCCCCTGGCCCCGGATGCACCGCGTCGGGCGTGGACCCCCGAGCGCGACTGGCGCGCGAGCGCCGCCCCCGCGGGCTCGGCAGCCGGTCCGGCCTGAGTCTGCACGGAGCGGCACAGGCCACCCCTCGCCCGCAGGGGCACGCATCCTCGGCGTGCTCGGAGGCGAACAACGCCCCGTGGGTCGCCCCGCGCACTTCCTCGGTCCGTGGGACCTCGATCCACGCCTGGCCTCCGTCCCCGAGCCTGGAGAGGGAACGGTCGTCCTGGTGGAGAGCCGCGCCAAGGGTCTCGCGCTCCCGTGGCACCGCAAGAAGCTCGTGCTCGTGCTGGCGGCGCAGCGCCACTTCGCCGAGGAGCTGCGCGGCCTCGGGCACGAGGTCGAGCTCGTGAGGGCCGGGAGCTACGCGGAGGGCATCGCAGAGCATGTCCGGCGCCATGGCTCGACCGAGGTTCGGGCCCTGCGACCGCGGGATCGCGGCATGGAGGAGGCCCTGCTGCGCGCCGACCTCGGCGCTCCCCTGAACCTCCTGGACGACGGCGGTCCAGGCGGGCACTTCCTCCTGACCCGGCAGGAGTTCGCCGACTGGGCCCGCGGCCGCAAGCAGCTGCGCATGGACCAGTTCTACGCGTGGATGCGCAAGCGGACCGGGATCCTGATGGACGCCGAGGGCAGGCCCGAGGGGGGCAAGTTCAGCTTCGACGCCGACAACCGCAAGCACGCCAAGGGCGTCGCCACCCCTGCCCGCCCGGGAACGCCGCCGGATGCGCTCACCCAGGAGGTGATCGAGGAGGTCGAGGCCGCGGGCTTCGGCTTCGGGAGCGCGCGCGACTTCGCGTGGCCCGTCACTCGCGCGCAGGCCCTCGCCGCGCGCGACCGCTTCGTGGCCGAGCGCCTCGCCGGGTTCGGTGACTACCAGGACGCCCTCGTGGAGGGTGAGCCGTTTCTGTGGCACGCCTGCGTGAGCGCGGCCCTGAACCTCGCCCTGCTGTCCCCCCAGGACCTGCTCGACCCCGTGCTCGAGGCGTGGCGCGCGGGCCGCGCGCCGCTCAACGCGGTGGAGGGCTTCGTGCGCCAGGTTCTCGGCTGGCGCGAGTTCATGCGCGGGGTCTACCACCTGCGCATGCCACAGCTCCGCGACGCGAACCGCTTCGACGCACACGGCGCCCTGCCGGGCTTCTTCTGGGACCCGGAGGCCACGGAGATGGCGTGCGTGCGAGACGCCGTGCGTCAGGTCCACGACCACGGCTACGCGCACCACATTCAGCGCCTGATGGTGCTCGGCAACTACGCGCTCCTGGCCGGCACCGCGCCGCTCGAGGTCAGCCACTGGTTCTGGGCGGCCTTCGTGGACGCGGCAGAGTGGGTCGAGCTGCCCAATGTTCACGGCATGGCGCTCGCCGCGGACACGACCTTCACCACCAAGCCCTACGCCGCCTCCGGGGCCTACCTGAACCGCATGGGCGACCACTGCAAGGGCTGCAGGTACAAGGTGAAGGAGCGCCACGGGGACGACGCCTGCCCGTTCAATCCGCTCTACTGGGACTTCCTCGCCCGGCACCGGGACGACCTCGCGAGCAACCCGCGCATGCGCATGATCATGGGGCACCTCGACCGCTTCGACCCCGAGGAGCTGCGCGCGGTGCGCGCCACCGCCGACCGCATCCGCGCGGCTCACCCCCCCGCCCCCGAGACCTATGCCTTCCACGACGACCAGGGCTGACGCCCCCATCGCGATCCTCGGCGCGGGCGTGGCTGGAGCGGCAGCCGCCGCGCGCCTGCAGGAGGCCGGGCTGCCGGTGCTGGTCCTCGACAAGGGGCGCGGCCCCGGAGGTCGCTGCAGCACGCGCCGCGGCCTGGACCCGAGCAGGCCCTCGTTCGATCACGGGGCGCAGTACTTCACGGCGAGGGGCCCGCGCCTGCAGGAGCTCGTCGCGCGCTGGAGCGCCACTGGCGGCGTGCAGCCCTGGACGGGCCCCTTCTTGCGCAGGAGCGGCGAGGCCCTCGAGGTGGAGCAGCCCTCGACCACGCGCTGGGTCGGCGTCCCGGGCATGAACCAGGTGCCGAAGCTCCTTCTGGGGGGAGCCCCCACGCGCTACGGCGCGAGGGTCACGCGTCTCCTGCCCGGAGGCCTGCTCGAGCTGGAGGACGGCTCCGAGAGGCTCGGACCGTTCCGCCTGGTCCTGCTCACCCTGCCGCCCTCGCAGGCCCTCGATCTGGTGAGCTCTTCCGCGGCCCTCGCGCCCCTTGCTCGCGCCGCCGAGATGGTTCCGTGCATCACCTGGATGGTGCAGCTCGAGCAGGGCCCCGCGCGCCCCTTCAGCGGCCTGCGCGCCCCCGCCGAGCCCGTCTCCTGGATCGCCCGCGACTCGAGCAAGCCGGGGCGCGGCGGTGCCGAGGCCTGGGTCCTGCAGCTCTCCCCCGCGGCGTCGGCCGAGGTGCTGGAGGACGGCGAGGACGCCTGGCGGCTCCTGTTCGAGCCCGCCCTCGAGGCGGCCCTGGGCGCTCCTCCGCGCATCGTGCACAGCGCCTTCCATCGATGGCGCTTCGCCCAGCGCGCGGAGGGCGTGGACCTCGGGCGCGAGCCCGAGCGGCTCGACCTCGAGCACGGCTGGGGCCTCGCAGGGGACTGGCTCCGTGGCGGACGACTCGAAGCGGCCTTCGACTCGGGCACCGCCCTCGCCGAGCGCGCGCTGGCGGCCCTCTCCTGAGGGGCGCCGTAGGGATCAGGTGGCCTGCGGCGGGGAGCTCCGCGCCAGGGCACGCGGCCCGAGGGTCAGGCAGACGGCCAGGGCGCAGGCCAGGAGCACCGATCCCGCGAGGAAGAGGCCCGAAGGCCCGAGCCCGAGGCCCTTCTCCAGCACCCAGAACACGGGGCCCGCCAGCAGAATGCCGACGAAGTCCAGGGTCTCCCCCAGCCCTTGGATCGAGCCGCGGTCGCTCTCGCGCGGGCGGCCCTGGACGAGCACCCGCACGGGGATCGAGAAGAGCCCTGCCCCCACGCCGATCAGGAACAGGGCCGTGCGCAGCGCGAGGAGGGACGCTGGATCCAGGTGCACGATCAGCGTCCCGAGGAGCATGACCCCGAGCCCCAGAGGCGCGAGGGCCAGCGCCACGCCGCGGCGGCCCACGCGGCCGGCAACGAGCGCGCCCACCACGATCCCGAGGATGATCGCTGCGTTCAGGAGTCCGATACGGCTCTCGGGCACGCCGAGCCAGGTGCCGTAGGCCACGACGACGCTGACGAAGAGCGCTGCGACCGCGTAGAAGAAGGCGCTGCCGGCGAGTGCGAGCCCGAGGACGCGATCCCCTCGCACCGCACGCAGGTGTCCCACGAGCTCGCGCACGGGATTCAGCGAGATCCTGCGGTCGGGTGCAGTCGGCGGGAGCACCGGAATCGCCAGAGAGGCCAGCCAGCCCAGGGCGGCGAAGGTCACGTACCACGCCCCCGCCCAGGGAAGCAGCTGCCCCCCAAGGCGCTCGGCGAAGGTCCCGCCCACCACATTGCCGCACAGGATGGCGACCATGGTGGACGCCTGGATGACGGCGTTGGCGCGCGCGAGGCGGGGCCCGCCCACCAGT
>JBDQFW010000055.1:0-17329 GCA_040265735.1 Planctomycetota bacterium
GCCGGACGCGAGACGCCGGTCGTCGCGGCCGGCGGCATCTGCCACTTCGAGCAGGCCGAGGCGGTGCTGCAGCGGGAGCAGGCCGACGTCGTCGCCGCAGCGCGGCAGAGCCTCGCGGACCCCGACTGGTGGAAGAAGATGCGGCTGGGCCGCGGCGCAGAGGTCCGCCGCTGCATCTTCACCAACTACTGCGAAGGGCTCGACCAGAAGCACAAGCAGGTGACCTGCCAGCTCTGGGACCGCGACCTCGCGGCACCCGACCGCGCGGGCCCTGCCAGCCTCAGCCAGGACGGGCGCCGTCGGCTGCTGGCTCCGCCCTGGCAGCCCTGACTCAGGCGGAGGCCTGCGCGTCGATCCAAGCCTCCACCCGGTGGCGTAGGGTCATGAGCGGCAGGGTGCCCTCGCCCAGGATCAGGTCGTGGAACGCGCGCAGGTCGAGGTCCTCGCCCAGGCGCTCCTCCGCGAGGGCACGCAGCCGCCGCAGCTCGAGCTCACCCATCTTGTAGGCCAGTGCCTGGCCGGGCCAGCTGATGTAGCGGTCGACCTCGGTGGTGCACTCGTGCAGCGAGAGGGCCGTGTTGCCGGCCAGGTAGTCGATGGCCCGCTGCCTGTCCCAGCCCAGCGCGTGGATGCCGGTGTCCACGACGAGACGGCACGCGCGCCACATCTCGTAGGTCAGCCGGCCGAAGTGGTCGTAGGGCGTGTCGTAGAGCCCCATCTCGATCCCCAGCCACTCGGCGTAGAGGCCCCAGCCCTCGCCGAAGGCCGTCACATAGGCGCTGCGCCGGAAGGCGGGCAGGTGGTCGAGCTCCTGCGCCAGGGTGATCTGCAGGTGGTGCCCGGGGACGGCCTCGTGCAGGGTGAGCGCAGGGAGGGTGTAGAGGGTGCGGCTCTCCAGCGCGTAGGTGTTCACCCAGTAGGTGCCCGAGCGCGTGCCGTCAGCCGCGCCCGGGACATAGCGACCGCCGGTGTAGTGCGGGGCGATCGCGTCCGGGACGGGCTCGACGCCATAGGGGTTCCGGGGCAGGCGCCCGAACAGGTCGGGCAGGGCCCCGTCGGCTCGCTTGGCCAGGCGCGAGGCCCGAGCCAGGAGGTCCTCGGGGCTGGCGGCCTTGAAGCGCGGGTCCTCCCTCAGGCTGTCGAGGAACTCGCGGAAGGTCCCCTCATGCTCGAGCTCCGCGAGGATCTGCTCCATCTCGCCCCGAATGCGCGCGACCTCCTCGAGCCCGATGCGGTGCACCTCCTCGGGCGTCACCTCCAGGGTCGTGAACTGGCGCACGAGGTGCTCGTACCACGCGCGCCCGTCCGGCCGGTCCGCGCAGGCCGTGCTCTCGAGGGCTCCGGGCAGCAGCTCGTCCTCCGTGAAGGCCGCAAGGGAGCGGAACGCCTCGCGCGCCGCGAGCACGGCCGCGCGGGCCCGCTCGCGCTCCGCCTCCAACGCGGCGGGATCCACCACCGCATCGAGGTCGTCGAACGGGCGCCACCAGCCGAGCTCCTCGGGCTGGCCCTCCGTGTGGACGCGCACCTGCTCGAGGAACCCGTTCACGATCAGCCGCGGAGCCGTGCAGCCCCGCGCGAGCCCCGCGCGGAGGTTGGTCACATGCTCATCCACGAGGGACGGGATGCGCTCGAGGCGTGCGAGGTAGCGCTCGAGGTCCTCTGAGTCCTCGAGGCGGACGCGGTCCCCCATCCCCGCGAGGGAGGTGTGGAACCCCGAGTCGCTGACGAACGGGATCTCGTGCGCGCCGAAGCGCTGGGCCGCGAGGCGGTCGGTCACCTGCCGCGCGAGCATCTCGCGGGAGATCCGGTCCGAGGGGTCGAGGCCCGCCGGCTCGAGGGCCTCCAGCTCCGCCAACAGGCGCGCGTCCTCCTCGGCCCAGGCCGCACGCGCCGCGCCCGTGATCGACGCGGGCGTCGCAGGCGCGCCGTCCCTCCAGACGGCCAGGGGATCGCGCTCAGCCTGCAGCTCCTCGTCGCGCTGCACGAGGCGCGCCAGCTCGGCGCTGGTGAAGCCGGCAACCTCCGAAGGGCCCACGCAGGCGCCAAGGAGGAGGGGAGCCGTCAGGAAGAGCCTCTCGAGTGCGCCGCGCATGCAGACACCGTAGCGGCGAGGCCCACGCGTCGGGCTGCAGAGGCCCCGAGGCAGAGCAGGGGCACGCGCTGGGGAAGGCGGAGCCGCGCGCCCGCGGCCCCGGATCGGCAGCTCGCTACTCCAGGGAGGCGGTGGGCCCGGCGCCGTCCGCGCCGTGAGCGGGGCGCACGCGGCCGCGCTCTCCGAGCGCCGCCTGCTGGGCCGCCCAGGCCTCTTCAGCCGCCGGAAGCGCAGCCTGCGCCGCAGCGAGCTGATCCCGGGCCGCCTGCAGGTCGGCCTCAAGCGCCGTCCTCCGGGTGACAGCCGCGCCGTGCGCAGAGCGGGCCTCCTCCGAGGACGCCACGCGCTGGGCCAGCTCCTGCTCGCGGGCGGCAACACGCTCCTCCGCCTCGGCCTGGGCCGCCTGGGCCCGGGCCACGGCGTCGCGGCGCGGCTGCACGAGGCTCTCCCACGCTGCAAGGCGCGCGCCGGCAGTCAGCGCCTCCACCTCGGCGGCCGCGCTCTCCTCTCCGGCAATGCGCGCCTCCGCGGCCGCGCCCCGCGCCAGGGTGCGGGCGAGGTCCCGGGCCGCCAGGGCGTCCGCGCCTCCCTCGGCGAGTGCGCGGGCCTCCGCGGCGCTCTCGGCCGCCAGAGCCCGATCGAGGTCCTCCCTCGCGGCCGCAAGCCGCCCACGCGCCTCATCGAGGCGCCTCCGTCGGCTGGCGTCCAGCTCCCGGCGCTGGGCCTCCTCGGGCTCCAGCTCGGCCACCGCGGCCCCAGCCGCGGCGAGCGCGGCGCGAGCCCCGTCGCGCTCCGCCCGCGCGGACTCCGCGACCTGCAGCGCAGCGGCCTGCGCCTGCTCGGCCTCGGCCAGCCGCGCGGCCTCACGCGCGACCTGCTCGGAGGCCTCCGCCACGAGGGGCGCGAGCCGCTCCTCCTCGGCCATCCAGGTGCGCACGGCGGCGCGGCCCGCGTTGACCGCGCGCTGCTCCTCGGTGATGGGGTTCGAGCGGATCGCGCCGCGCTCCTCCCCGGACTCTAGGTGGAACACGCGCACGCGCCCATCGAAGCCGCCGACCAGCGCGTGGGTTCCGTCGTCGGAGAGCGCCACGGCCGTCACCGGACCGGGCACCTTGGCCAGCTCCTTCTGGCGGCGCCCCTGCTGGTCGTGGGTCCGGGCGCGGTCGTCGCGCCCTGCCGTGAGCAGCACGCCCTCGCGGCTGAAGTCCAGCGCCAGCACCGCGGAGTCCGCCTGGAACGCACGCAGCTCGCGCCCGTCCTCCATCTGGAAGAGCCGCACGCGCCCGTCCTCGATCCCCACCGCCAGCACGTTGGAGTCCGCCCGCCAGGCGAGGGAGGTCACGCGCGCCCCGACCGGCGGGAGCGCGTGGAACTCGCGGCCCGTGTGCGCCTCCCAGACAAAGAGCCCCCCGTTGCGGTCGCCCGTGGCGAGCAGCACCCCGTCAGGGCTGTAGCGCGCGGCGGTGATCCAATCGGTGTGGGCCTCCAGCTCGAAGGCCAGCTCGCCCGTGCCCGTCAGGTGCACGCGCACCACGCGGTCGGGGCCGCCGAGGGCCACCATCCCGTGGTCGGGGTGGATGTGAGCAGCCAGCACCTGGTCCGGCTCGTCCCCAACCTCGAACAGGCGCGCGCCGGTGTTCATGTCCCAGCCGACCGCGAGGCCCCGATCCGCGCCGCGTCCGCCTCCAGCCAGGAGCACGGCTCCGCTGGCGCTGAAGGAGAGGTCGTGGATCTGGCCCTCCTCGAACGAGAGCACGCCCACTGGCTTGCCGCCAGGCGTGCGCACGAGGCTGACCTGTCGGTGCGCGGCGATGGCCAGCAGGGGCGCGCCGGGGCTCGCCGCGAGGGCGGTCACCGGGCCCATGAGCTCGCTCCACCAATAGGGCTGGAGCGAGAGGCCTTCGGGGATGGGGGCCGGCCCCGCGGACGGCGGCGGCACGAATGCGGCCTCGACAGTGGCGACGGCGCCGGTGCCCTTGTCCGTGGCATCCACCCGGGCGCCCGCATCGATCCAGGCGCGCAGCACCGCGAGGTCCGCCTCCGGGAGGTCCTCATCCGGGGGCATGTGCGGCTCCTCGCCGCCGCCGGTGAGCTTCCAGAGCAGGCTCCCTGCGTGATCCCCCGGGACCACGGCGGGGCCGGAGGAGCCGCCTGCCAAGATCGCCTTCACGCTGCGCAGGTCGAGGCCGTTCTTCGCCCTGCTCCCGCGGTGGCAGGAGAAGCACCACTCGCGCAGGATCGGCTGCACATGCTCCTCGTAGTTGGGCGGAGCCTCCTGAGGCGCGGCGCCCGCGGCTCCAGCGCTCGCGGCCAGCGCGCCCGCGAGGCTGAGCAGACGCAGGGCCAGGCGGTGCGAAGAGGGGGCACTCATGGAAGGGTTCAGTGTGGGGTAGGGCGGCCGCGTGCAGGTAGGACCGAGGGCGCGATGGCCCAATCCTGGGCAGGCGGCGGGGTCAGTGCTGGAACTGGAACTCGCGGCTGTTGAGCAGGCTCCAGAACAGGTCCTCGAGCACCTCGCGCGGCTCGGCGCCCGCAGCGAGTTCCTGCTCGAGCAGGGTCAGCTCCTCCGGGGCAGGCTCCCGCACCAGGCAGCGCACGAAGAGGTCGCGCGCCACCTCCGCGGGCGGAGCGCCCCCGTCGAGCAGCGCCTTCACGACGCCGCCCCGGCGCACCTTGTCGTGAACGCTGTCTCCGTTGAGCAGGTGCAGGGCCTGCGAGAGGGAGGGGTCGGTGGTCGACTCGCAGGCGCACACGCTCTTGCGCTCGGAGCGGCCGAAGACGCGCAGGAAGTGGTTCGTGGTCGCGCCATCGGCGATCTGCACGGCCCGCGCGCCCAGGGGCAGGCCGCGGTGCTTCTCGGGCTGCTCGGTCACCTGACAGATGGCGTCGAGCAGGGTCTCGGCGCGCAGGCGCCGCACCGTGGCACGGGCGTGGTTGTTCTGGTCGTGCGCGTTGGCCGGAGTGGGCTCCGCGCTGCGCTGATAGGCCCGCGAGGCGCAGATCTCACGCACGAGCGCCCTGGGGTCGTAGTCCGCGGCAACGAGACGCTCGGCCAGGGCGTCCAGGAGGCTCTGAACCGTGGCGGGGTTCGAGACCCGGAAGTCGTCCACGGGCTCGACGAGCCCCCGGCCCATGAGCTGCGCCCAGATCCGGTTGGCCTCAGCCCGCGCGAACCAGGGGTTGTCGCTGGAGGTCATCCAGGCGGCGAGGGCCGCGCGGCGGTCGCCTCCCCCGTCGGGGACGGCGTCCCCGCCCAAGAGCCGCGGCTCGACATTGCGGTTGGTCACGGGGTGGCGCACCTGGCCGCCGCCGCGGTCGAAGATGACCTGCTCACGCGGATCCTCCGCCTGCTTGCGCCCCACCTGGGCGAAGAAGGCGGCGTAGCCGTAGTAGTCGTCCTGGGTCCAGCGGTCGAAGGGGTGGTTGTGGCACTGGGCGCACTGCAGCCGGATGCCGAGGAAGGCCTGGGCCGCGTTCTCCGACAGCTTCAGCGTGTCCCGCTCGGCCTGCCAGAAGTTGGTCTGGGGGTCGGAGAAGGTGCCTCCCTGGGCGGTGAGCAGCTCCCGCACCAGGTCGTCGGCTCCCGCGCCGGAGCCCAGGCGCGCGTCGAGCCACTCGAACCAGCGCAGGGCGGCCTTGTCGCTGATGTCATTCGAGGAGCGGATGCCGAGGCGCTCGGCCCAGAGGGACACCTGCAGCTCGGTGAACTCCTTGCGCGCCAGGAGCTCGTCCACCAGGGCAGCCCGCTTCTCAGGAAGGGGCCGCGGGTCTGCCAGGAACTCGGCGCGCCTCTGGGGCGTCGGCAGCAGGCCCGTCAGGTCGAGGTGCACGCGGCGCAGGAAGGTCTCGTCGTCGCAGAGGCCCGAGGGCGCGATCCCCAGGCGGCGGTGCTTGCCGGCGATGGCGGTGTCGATCCAGGTCGCCGGGAGCTGGCCCTCCGCCGGATCCTCGAACGGATGGGCGCCCGAGGCGGGGAGGACGATCACCGGCAGGCCCACGGTGTGGGGTCCGTAGGCCGCGCTGACGAAGGCCTCACCGGCCGCGCGGCTGACCACTCCCTCCCCAAGCAGGTCCACGCTGGCCTCGTTCGAGGTCCGCAGCACGGCGAGGTGGCTCACATCGCGGTCGGTGCCGTCGGAGTAGCGCGCGCGCACGAGCACGCGTGCCTCCTGTCCCGGGCCCGCGAGCACCAGCTCGCGCGGGAGCACCTCGATCCCCAGCAGATCGGGTGCGTCCGCGTTGCGCGGCCGGCAGCCCTCCTCGATCCAGCGGACGAGGGCCGCGTAACCGCCGCTGCCCTCCTCCATCAGGCGTCCCCCCGTGTGGGGCACGACGCCGAGGGCCTTCTCGATCAGCAGGCTGTGCTCGGGATAGGTCAGGTCCACGCGACGGCCGGGGAACTCCTCGACCACGCGGCGCACATCCCCCCGCGGGTCGTAGCCGAAGAGCGAGAGCAGGAACCCGTCCTGCCCGCGGGCGCTGCCGTGGCACGAGCCGGTGTTGCAGCCCATGGAGGTCAGCCAGGGCAGGACATCGGTGGTGAAGTCCAGCTTGGGGTCTTCCGAGGCTCCGCGGACCTCGACCTCCACGGCAAGGGCCGTCCCTCCCTCGCCGACGACGAGCTGCGTGCGGCCGTCCCCAACCGGAACGAGGCGGCCGTCCTCCAGCCGTGCGACCGTGGGGTCCAACACCCGGAGCTGCACCTCGTCCGTTCGGTCGTCGGTAGTGCCCGTGGTCGAGGTGGCCAGGACGAGGATGGCCTCCGCGTCGCGCGCCCCCTCCAAGAGAACCCGTTCGGGGAGCACCTCGACGCGCGCGGCGGCGGGCGGCGTTGCCGGCCGATCTCCGCCTCCGCCGACAGCGAGGAGCGGGGCGAGCGCAAGCATCAGAGCACCCATCACCGCTGGCCTCCTTCGCTGGCGCCCGTGCCGCGGTCCTGGGCCTCCTTGCGGAGGCGCTCGAGGCGGCTCAGGGGCCGCTCCTTGGCGGGCTCGGGCTTGGGCTGGGGCTTCGGCTCAGGCTCCGCCTTGGGAGCCGGCGCGGGCGTCGCGGCGATCGGGGGTGCGGGGCGCTGGACGCGCACCTGGGCGGTCCCGGCGCCTTGGACAACGGTGCCGCCCTCGAGGGTGAAGATCGCCTGCAGGCCGGGAGCCCCGTGCTTGCCGGGCGGGCTGTCCTCTGCCGCGCGCAGGGGAAAGAGCAGCTCGGTCGTGCCGGCCTCGAGGCGCAGCTCGTCGGACTCCACCTTGTGCGGGAGGCCAACGAGCCGCACAGAGGCCGGGGCGGGCAGGTCCCGCACGGCGGCCTGGACCACGAGCACGCTCTGCTGGCCCTGCTCGACCGAGGCCTCCTTCGCGGTGAAGGTCGCGAAGGGCTCGACGACCTCGAGCCAGGCAGCCTCGGCCGCAATGCGCACGCGCGTGCCGTCCACCTCAGCCTCTGCGACCGCAACCAGCGGCCAGCGGCCGAGCGCGGCATCGCCGCGGGCCTGCACGGTCACCTCGGCCCGCGTGTCCGCAGGCGCGAAGGCGCGCTGACGGTTCGCGTCGATGCCCGGAGGCAGGACCACCAGGGTCACAGTGATCGCCCCCTCGAACCCCTCGTCGCGCTCCACCGTGACGGGCAGCTGGAACTGGCCTGCGCGGGGGAGCTGGACCGCGGGGGCCTCGAGGCGCACGCGGAACGGAGGAGCAGCCATCACCGATACCGGCAGGCGGTCCTCGTCCCAGCCCCAGTAGAGGGTGTTGTTCTGGCCCTCCACCAGCTCGGTGCGCTGGTGCAGCTCGGCGACCTGCGCGCCCCCCCGGCTCGGACGCAGGGCGCGCACGCGGGCGCCGGTCGCGGCGACGGCGGCCTCGGGGGCGGCCCGCAGGAGGACCGGCACGACCTCCGTCGGCGCCGCCGTGGGCAGCACCTCCGCGGTGACGCCCTCGGGAAGCCCCTCCAGGAGCACCTCCAGGTCGGCGCCAAGGCCGCCGCGCTCCACGCGCAGGGGCACGGAGGCGAGACCGCCACGCGGCACGGCGACCTCACGCACATCCCCGGCCGTCGCGAGGCGCACCACGGGCCGCGGCGGCGCGATCTCCACGCGATAGGCGAAGTCGGGCCCCCCACGCCCCAAGTGGTCGCGCACCTCGACGACATAGGTGCCGTCGCGCTGGGCCCCGAACTCGAGGCCCGAGTCCGGGCTGCCGGCGTCGTCGTCGTTGTCCACGCTCCCGCCCTCGCCCCGCACGAAGGTGACCGGATCCAGAGGACTCCGCAGGCGGCGCGCCCAGGTGCTCACGCGGATCTGCTGGCCCTTCGTGAGGCGAACCTCCCAGCGATCCACCTCGCCCGGCTCGGCCAGCACGCCGTTGAGCGCAGCCGGCACCGGGATCGGCTCGCCCTCACCCTCCAGGTGGTTGGGCAGGTCGTTCACGCGCAGCCAGATCGGCGAGAGCGAACCCGGCGGGACGACCGCGGCGACGCCTGTGGGGCACAGGCCCTGGGTCGGGCGCGCAGGCTCGAGAGGGAGGGTGAGGGGCTGTCCCTCGCCGAGGGCGCTGAGCCCGGCCAGCTCGACCGGCGCCCCCGGAGCACCGCCAAGGGGCAGCGTCAGGGTCGGCCGGAAGCCTCGGCGCACGGAGAGGACATAGCGGCTGCTGTCGTTGCCCTTGTAGCTGGCCTCACCCACCTGCAGCAGGTAGCGCCCGGCCTCGGCGATGCGGACCTGCAGGGTCGGATCCTGACGCGAGAGGGCGGCGTCGTCGGAGGAGGCCACGGTGAACCCACGCGGATCCAGCAGGGTCAGGGCCGGATCGAACAGGGTGTCGCCAAGGCGCATCCCCAGCAGCTCCACGCAGAGCTCGTCACCCGCCTCGAGCTCCACCGCGAAGAGGTCGATGTTCTCGTCCCCGGCCACTCCCGTGACCACCGTGCCCAGCGTGATCCCCTGGGCCGTGGCGGCGTCCCCGTTGGGCTCGACCTCCTCGACCACCGACAGGTCGGTCACCGCGACCAGACGCACGCCAGAGATCCCCGTGTCGCCCACGAGCCGCAGGCCGTGCAGACCAAGACCCGCGTCCATGGGTACGCGGACGCGCAGGTCCGCACGCCGCTTGTTCGAGGTGGTGACCTCCAGGACCTCCAGGTTCAGCGTCTCGCTGAGCAGCTGGCGCGGCTCCGGCAGGTCGCGCCCCCGCAGCTGCAGCTCCACCTCCTGGCCGCGCTGGAGGCAGCGCGGGTAGACAAGCTCGAGGCGAGGTCCCTGGGCGCTGGCCGCGGGAGCCAGCAGCAGCGCGAGCGCGGCTCGGCGCCTCCAGATCGACCACGCCCCGCGTCCCATCACGCCAGCAGGTCCCGCAGGACCCGCCCCTCCTTGACGATCTTCACCGGGCGCGTTCCCCCGGCCATGAGCTCGCGGTTGGGGTCGATGCCAAGCTGGGTGAACAGGGTTCGGGCGAGGTCCTGGGGACCCACCGCGCGCTCGATCACCGCTGCTCCGGTCGAGTCGGTGGCGCCGTGGATGTGACCGCGCTTGAAGCCGCCTCCCGCCAGGGCGACCGAGAAGGCCTTGGGCCAGTGGTCGCGTCCGCCGTCGGGATTGATCTTGGGCGTCCGCCCGAACTCCGTGCTGAAGAACACGATGGTCGAGTCCAAGAGACCGCGCTCGTCCAAGTCCTGCACGAGGGCCGCGAAGGCCTGATCCACGGGAGGGAGGCTGCGCCTCATCCCGGGAGCAATGCGCTGGTGGTGGTCGAAGCCGCCCACGCCGACGGTCACATAGCGGACGCCAGCCTCCACCAGGCGGCGCGCAAGCAGGAGCTGCTGCCCGGGGTTGCTGCGTCCGTAGCGGTCACGCAGCTGGGCGGGCTCCTCGTCGATCTTGAAGGCCTGCTTGGCCTCCTCGGACGCGAGCAGCTCGGCCGCGCGATCGTAGAACGCGTCCATGGCGCGCACCGCGTCCACATCCGTCTGCTCCGCGAAGGTCCGGCCGACCTCGCGCTGCATGCGCTGCCGGCGGGCGAGGCGCTCCCCTTCGACCGGCGCGTCCAGGTCGCGCACCTTGAAGCGATCCGAGGCCGGGTTCGACCCCAGGGCGAACGGCGCGTAGCTGCTGCTCAGGAAGCCCGAGCCCGCGAAGGTGTCCGGAACGCTGGGCACGCAGACATAGGGAGGCAGGGCGCGCTGGGAGCCCAGCTCGTGCGCGACCACCGACCCCAGGCTCGGGTAGACCAGCGCGGGGCTCGGCCGCCAGCCGGTGAGCATGTTGTGGGTGCCCCGCTCGTGGGCCGCCTCGCCATGACTCATCGAGCGGATGACGCAGAGCTTGTCGGCGACCTGCGCGGTGTGCGCGAGGTGCTCGCCGAAGAAGATGCCGTCGAGCCGGGTCGGGCGCGCCTTGCCCTCGCCGCGGTAGGCGAGCGGCGAGTACGGCTTGGGGTCGAACGACTCCTGGGCAGCCAGGCCTCCACCCAGGAACACCTGGATCACGGCCTTGGCCTGCGCGGGAGCCGGCGGATCCTCGAGGGCGAGGAGCTGCGGCATGCCCAGCCCGAGGGCCGAGCCGAGCCGCAGGACGCTGCGGCGATCCATGGAGGGAGAGGGGCTCATGGTCGCCTCCCAGGATAGGCCGTCCGCTCCGATCTGGCGGGGCGATGCAGGCAATCGGAGCGACTGCTCGCGCGCCTTGGACGCCCCCGCGTTCAGGCAGTGTTCGGGCGAGTGGGGGGCCGGCTCGCTCCGGGCGCGCGCAGGAGCACCTGCCCCATCATGAGACGCGCCACTGGCCGGCCGCGACCTCGACCGCGGCTCCATCCTCGGCCAGCTTGTCGAGCCCGGCGCGCAGGCTCCGCCGCGCCAAAGCACGCACGCGCGCGTCCGCGTCGTCGTAGACCACCTCCACCAGCTCGGCCTCGCCCTGCGGAGCCGGGCCAAGGGCGGCAAGGAGGCGCGCCTCGCGCCGCGCGCGATGGTCGAGGTAGTGCGTCAGGAGCGCGCGAGCCTCGCGTGCGACTGGCCCGTGGGCGGGATGCCCGCGGCCCAGGTCCAGGGCGGCCACGCGCCGCAGGCTGTCCAGGTAGGTCGCCAGGTGTCCCTCGGGAGGGTCGATCACGATCGTCGAGACCGTGGACGCGAGATCGCCCATGAAGAGGGAGCGGTAGCGGCTCTCGAGGAAGGCGAGATGGCCGCGGTCGTGGCCTGGCGTGTGCAGAGCCTCGAGGTGCCAGCCCTCGGAGCCGTCCGGCGCCGGCCCCAGATCGATGCGGTCGCCGTCGGCGAGGGGATGCTGCTGGCTTGGGGCTGCGGGCAGGCGCTCCAGGGTGAGTGGGTGCGCCGCGACCGGAACGCCGTACCGCTCGGCGGTGACCTGCACGGCTCCCACATGATCGTGGTGGTGGTGCGTCACGAGCACGCCCTCGACCCGGCGCCCCTCCGCGACCAGCGCGTCCACGAGCTCGAACAGCCGCTCCTGCTCGCTCGGCTCGGGCGTGGCGGGATCGAGGATCCAGAGGCGCTCCTCCCCCACCACGAAGGTGTTGGTCGTCGTGGCCGGCGGCAGGGTCGGCGTGCGCAGGGCGGCCATCCACACTCCGGGCGCGCTGCGGATGCGGTGCAGGCGGCCGGCCTCATGGGCGGCGCAGCGCCCGGGCTGGCGCGCGAGGAAGGCCTCGAGGCCTTCATGCGCCAGGTGATCGAGCTGCCACAGGACCGGGGGCACCACGAGGCGCTCGCCGCGGGTCCACTCCTGCAGGACTGCGCCGGGCGCGGCGAAGGTGGTGCGCACGATCTCGCCCTCGCAAGGGGTCGGCAAATGGCGGCTCGAGACCTCGAAGTGCAGGAAGCGGGTGCGGTACCGCACCGGCGCGAAGGGGGGCGTGGTGAGCCAGCCCAGGGGCCTCACGCGGGCCAGCAGCTCGGGCTGCCGGTCGAGCGCCCGCTGGAAGCTCCTCACCGCGTCCTCGTCGTCGCCCAGGAGGCCCTTGCGAAGCGCGGAGCGCGTCCCCGGGTCGAGAAGCTCGTCGGCCCCGACGGGCAGCACGCCCGCCTCCTCGAAGGCCTCGCGGAGCACCGCACGCCGGGTGGCGAGCTCGAGCTCGTCGCCCTCCCCTTCGCGGCCATCGCTCGGCTCCACCGCGCCCCCGGGAAAGGCGTCGTAGCCGCCGAAGAAGCGCAGCTGGGGAGCCCTGTGGGCCAGCAGCACTTCGAGATCGGCCCCGGTCCCCCGGGTGCAGAGCGCTGCAGCGGCTGTTCGGAGGCCCCCCATGACGGGAAGTGTAGGACGCGGGACACAGCTTCGAGGGGCATCCTCCGCGCCCGCCCGCTACCTTTCCGGGCATGAACCGCCGCCAGCTCCTTGGGGCCGCCGCCGCCGGCGCCGCCCTCCCGGCCTGTGCCACCACACCCTCGAGCGCCGCCCCTGCTGCGGCTGCCTGGAAGCCGGGACAGGGCCCTTGGCAGGGAGGGCGCAGCCCCTGGCCCCTGTGCCTGGACACCGCGACCATCCGACCGGCCTCCCTCGAGGACAAGGTGAGGATCGCCGCGGAGGCCGGCTTCGACGCCATCGAGCCCTGGGAGGGCGAGCTCAAGGAGTACGAACGCTCCGGTAAGAGCCTGGCGGACCTGCGCAAGCGCATCGAGGACTCAGGCCTCTTCGTGCCCAGCGTCATCGGCCTCTGGGACGCCATCCCCGCGACCCAGGAGCAGTGGGAGCGCAACCTGGTCGCCTCGCGGGACCGCATGCGCATGGCGAGCGCTATCGGCTCGCGCAATGTGCAGGTCATCCCCGGCCCCGCGCGCGAGGACTTCGACCTGCGCTGGGCCGCGGACCGCTACCGCGACCTGCTGGAGATCGGGCTTGGAGAGTTCGACCTGCGCCCCGCCATGGTGTTCGTGGAGTTCCTCCCGGGCGCCAAGACCATGGGCCGCTCGAGCGCGATCGCCCTCGACGCGGACCACCCCCGCGCCGCGATCATCCCGGATGTCTTCCACATGCACATCGGCGGCTCGGGGTTCCACGGCCTCAAGCACCTGAACGGCGACTTCATCGCCATCTTCCAGTTCAACGACGCGCCTCCCGAGCCGGGCTTCGAGGACCTAGAGGACAAGCACCGGGTCTTCCCCGGTGACGGAATCCTCCCCCTGGAGGAGATCCTGCGAGACCTGCACGCCACGGGGTTCCGGGACTGCGTGTCCCTCGAGCTCTACAACCCGACCTACTGGGAGCGCGACCTCCTCGGGGTCGCGGTCGAGGGACACCGCAAGACCCTCGAGGTCATCGAGCGCGCCTTCGCCTGATCCGTGGCCGGTGCAGCCGGCCGGCACTCAGCTCCTCGGTCGTCGGCGCGGCCGGCGCTGGGGTGCCGCGCTGAGCGGATCCTCCGGCCAGGCGTGCCGCGGATAGCGCGCGCGCAGGTCCTTGCGCACCTGGGGCCAGGTGCGCTCCCAGAACCCGGCGAGGTCGTCCGTGACCTGCTGGGGTCGCTGGTTCGGGGCGAGCAGGTGGAGCAGGCACCGAATGCGACCGCCGGCCACGGTCGGTGTCGTCGCAAGGCCGAAGAGCTCCTGGATGCGGACAGCAAGCACGGGAGGACGGCCGGCCTCGTAGCGCAGGCGGATCGCAGAGCCGGTGGGCACCTTCACGCGCTCGGGCGCCAGGCGCTCGAGGGCGCTGCGCGCGCCGTGCGGAAGCGAGGCCTGGACAAGGGCCGCGAGGGGCCGCCGCTGCAGGTCCTCGAACGAGCGGCAGCCCTGCACGAGGGCCGGCAGGAGCGCCTCGAGCGCGGGGCCCTCGAGGGGCTCGAGCCCGCAGCCAGGCTCCCACTCGAGCGCGCACGCCACCCGAGCACGCAGCTGCTCGAGCTCCTCGTCCCCGCCGAAGGCGAGCTCGGGGCTACGCGCAGCCTCCCGCACCAGGAGCGCCTCGGCTTCGGAGGCCAGCTCCGCCGGCACTCCCTGCAGCTCCTCGCGCAGCACGAGCGGCCCAAGCGTCTGGCGCCGCGCGCCGCGCACGCGCCGCTCGGCGGGATCGAACACCACGGTCAGGCTGCTGCGCTCCTCGCCGCCGTCGATCCACGCGCGCGGGATACCCACGGCCTGACGCACGAGGGGCTCGGAGCCGGTGCCCTGGGTCACGAGGGCCAGTACGAGCTCGGCCTCGGTGACGCAGGACTCGCGCGCTAGGCGCAGGCCCTTGCCGTCCACGCCACGCAGACGGTCCGAGCCCGGCTCTCGCCGCACGGCCAGCCGGTCGGGGAAGGCAGTGAGCAGTGCGCGGGTGAGGGCCTCGTCCGGATCCTCTGGACCGCCGGCGCGCGCCTCGCGCTCGACCAGGCGCGCGAGCTGGTCCCGGGCGCGCAGGACCTGACGCCCCGCTCCCGAACGCAGCCCGCGCGGAGCGCGACCGCGCGCGTCCAGCTCCTCGAGAGCGTCGAGCCGCGCGTCGAGGTCCGAGTCCGCGCTGCCCCCTCGGGGCAGGCCCTCGCGCTCGAACGGATCGCGCTCGGCGAGGAGCGCCGCGGTGAGGGCCGCCGTGCGAGGCACTCCCAGAGTGGCACCCTCGAGCAACAGCCGTGCGAGGCGCGGATGCACCGGGAGGCGCGCGAGCCGCTCACCCAGCGCCGTGAGCCGACCGCCCTCGAGCGCCCCAAGGCTGTGCAGCAGTGCGAGCGCGCGCTCGAGGGACGCGGCCTCGGGCCGCTCGAACCAGGGGAACGCGGCCGGGTCGGGCTCGCCGAACGCCAGCAGCTGGAGCGCGGGGCCGGCAAGGTCCAGCCGGCGCACCTCCGGCGCCTCCGCGGGACTGAGGCTGCGCTGGTCGATGGCGCTCCACAGGCGCAGGGCGAGGCCCGGGGCCAGGCGACCTGCCCGACCCGCGCGCTGGTCCGCGCTCGCAAGGGAGATGCGCGCCACCTCAAGCCGATCCAGCCCGACGCTCGGATCGTGGCGCAGCACGCGAGCGAGGCCGCTGTCCACCACCGCACGCACGCCCTCCACGGTGACGCTCGACTCGGCCACATTGGTCGCCAGGACGACGCGCCGGCCCGGGCCGGCGCGCAGCGCAAGGTCCTGCTCCTCCGGGCGCAGGGTCCCGTGCAAGGGCAGCACCTCAACCTGTGCACGCGAGAGGTCCTCCAGACGCTCGGCCACGCGCTGGATCTCCCCCACTCCGGGCAGGAAGGCGAGGATGTCCCCCTCAGTCCGGCGGCACGCCTCGCGCACCCCGCGCGCCACATGGTCCTCGAGCCGCTCCCGGGGCTCCGCGTGCAGGTAGGCGGTCTCCACGGGGAAGCAGCGTCCCTCGGAGCGAACGACGGGAGCATCGAGGAACGCGGCCACGGGCTCAGCCTCGAGGGTGGCGCTCATGACAACGATCCGCAGGTCGGGGCGCACCTCCGCGCGCACGCGCTGGGCGAGGGCGAGGACGAGGTCTCCCTCCAGGTGGCGCTCGTGGAACTCATCGAGCACCACCGCGTCCACGCCCTCGAGGAAGGGGTCCTCCTGCAGCCGCCGGAGCAGCACCCCCTCGGTGCAGAACACGATCCTCGAGTCCGCGCGGTAGCGGCGCTCGAAGCGCACGCTCCACCCGACCTCCTCCCCGGCAGTCCAGCCCTGCTCCTGGGCGACGCGCCGAGCGGCCGCGCGCGCGGCGAGCCGACGAGGCTCGAGGACCCAGACGGCGCCGCGCCCGCGCGCGAGGGCGGGCGGCACTCGGGTGGTCTTGCCCGCGCCGGGCTCGGCCACGAGCACGCACGCCCCGCTGCGCTCGAGGGCGTCCTGCAGGCCAGGCAGGACCTCGTCGATGGGGAGCGGCTGCACGGGCGCAGGGTAGCGGGCGAGTAGACTCGCGAGCGATGGGCCCCAGCTGCGCACTGCTCCTCGCCTCCGCGCTCGGAGGCCTGCTCGCCGGAGGGCCGCCTCCTCGCACGGCGCCGCAGGACCTCGAGGCGAGGGGCTGGACTCGGCTGCCCGCGGGCCCGCCCCTGCGCGGCCTGGAGGAGGAGGACCTCGCCGGATGGCGCGGCGGCCTGGTCCTGAACTCCGAGACGGGCGAGCCCCTGAAGGGGGCGCGCGTGCGCGTGTTCCGCGAGGACTGGTACGACCCGCTCGAACCCCTCCTGCCCCTGCTCACGACCTTCACGGGCCGCGATGGGACCTTCACCCTATTCGTGGGCGACCCACGCTTCGAGGGCGCCGAGAAGCTGCTGTTCGATGCCCCCGGGCGGCGCAGCCTGGAGGTGCCGCTCGGCGAGGCCTGGGGAGGGCTGTTCCTCCTCGAGCCCGAGGCCTCGCTCGAGGTCGAGGTGCGCGACATCGAGGGACGCCCGATCGCGGGGGCCGTGCTGAAGACCACGACCACCTGCTCCCACGCGCCGCCGGCGTGGCACGCTCTCACGTCGCGCTTCGGCCTGGCCTCGCTCGCGGCGGCGCCATCCGTACACGCGGCAGGCGACCTCGACCTCGAGGCGGACCGCCATCAGGCCGTGGACGACCGCAGCGTGCACGACGGGTGGAGCTGGTCCGCGCGAACGGGCGCGTTCACGCTCTTCCTCGCCCCGCAGGCGCGTGTGGAGGTCTGCGCCCTGCGCGCGGACGGCACGGAGGTGCCGGAGGGCTGGCGCCTGGTGCGCCAGTCCGATGGACCCTGGCGGGTCGCGCGAGTGGGCCCCGGAGGCCGAGCCTCGTTCCGCTCGCCCGGGGGTCCTCCCAGCGACGCAAGCCTGTGGATCGCGCCCCCGCGCGCGTTCGAGCCGCGAGAGTGGCTCCCCTCCCCGGCCCGACCTGACGGAGAGCTGCTGACCACCCGCGCGGGACTCGATGCCCTCTGGCCGGAGCTGCCCGAGGTGTGCCTGCTCAGGGTGCAGGACGCGCCCGCCGACCTGCGCTTCCGCGTCTCGGGTCTGGGCGGGCTGGTCGAACCGCCGCGCGAGGGCGATGCCTGGATCCTCCCACCCGGACCCGCGCTCCTGCACTACGGCGGCGCCTTCTCCGGGTACGAGGCCGGTCGCCTGGAGCTGGACCTCGAGGGAGACGCCGAGGTGAGCCTCACGGCGACCCCCGAGCGTCCCCTCGACCTGGGCCTGCTCGCGGCCGTCGAGTGGGACCGCGCCGTGCTGGCGGTGGCCGAGAGCTCGCGAGAGCTCCAGGAGTCAGACCTGGCCAGCGCGACGCTCCCCGGCGGCCGGGACGGGGTCCTCTTCGTCGAGCTCGCGGACGGGGCCGCCTGGAGCTTCCCGCTCCCCGCGGGCCTGGGCC
>JBDQFW010000056.1:0-17331 GCA_040265735.1 Planctomycetota bacterium
GCCCAGCCGCTCGGCCCCCTCGATCACGATCACGGTCGCATCGGCCACATCCACGCCCACCTCGATCACGGTGGTCGCAACCAGGAGGCCGATGTCCCCGCGCCGGAAGCGCTCCAGCCTCCAGGAGCGCTCCTCCGCGGGCAGCCGGCCGTGCACGAGCTCGACCCCGTACTCGCGCACGCGCTCGTCGCTCGCGAGCTTGGCGTAGCGCGCCTCGGCCGCCCCGGGCTTGTCGTCCCCGTCGCTGCCGATGCGCGGACAGACCCAGTAGACCTGCTCGCCCTCGGCCATGCGCTCGGCAAGCCAGGGGATCACCTTGCGCGTCTTCGGGCCGCGAACCCAGTGGGTACTGACCTTGCCGCGTCCGGGCGGGGCCTCGCGCAGGGTCACCACCTCGAGGTCGGCGTAGAGCGTCAGCGCGAGGGTCCGCGGGATCGGGGTCGCGGTCATCAGCAGGAGGTGCACCCCCTTGCCCTTGTCGAGCAGGGCAGAGCGCTGGCCGACGCCGAACCGATGCTGCTCGTCGATGATCGCCAGGTCGAGGCGGGCGAACGCGACGCCCGCCTGGAACAGCGCGTGGGTGCCGAACAGGACTCCGATCTCGCCGCGCTCGAGGCGACGCAGGATCTCGCGGCGCTCCTCGCCCTTGACCTTGCCGGTGAGCAGGGCGTGACCGATCCCTGCCGCGTCGAGCAGCTTGCCAAGCCCCATGTGATGCTGCTCCGCCAGCACCTCCGTCGGAGCGAGGAAGGCGGCCTGCCCGCCCCCCTCCACCACGGCCGAGGCACACAGGGCCGCCACCGCCGTCTTGCCCGTCCCCACATCGCCCTGCAGCAGACGGCGCATGGGCGTGCGCCGGCCCAGCTCGCGCGAGAGCACGCGCCAGGCCGCGGACTGGTCGCCGGTGAGCTCGTAGGGCAGGCGCGCGCGCAGCTCGCGGTCGAGGGCGTCGTCCACCCGCACCGCCCGCGCACCTCCTCCGCCGAGCCCCGCGCGGCGCGCCACGAGCTGCGCCTGCAGGCGCAGGAGTCCGACCAGAGCCAGCCGCCGTCGAGCGGCCTCCCAGGCCGGGCGTGATCGCGGGGCGTGCGCCTCGCGGACGGCGGTCGGCAGGTCGGGCAGGTCCCCGCGCGCGAGCAGGGCCGCGGGCACCAGCTCGGTCATGCGATCGGCACAGCGCTCGGCCGCGGTCCGGCACCAGCCGGCGAAGGTGGCGTCCCCGATCCCCTTGGGGGCGTCGTAGTCCGGGAGCAGGCTGCCCGGCTCGGGCAGCGGATCCTCCTCGGAACCCACGCGCGGGTTGAGGAGCTCGAGCCCCGAGCGTCCCTTGTGGACAGGGCCCGCAAGGTCCACCTCACGCCCCGCGGGGAAGCGCTCCTTCATCCAGGGCTGGTTCCAGAAGACGGCACGCACCTCGTCACCGCTGGCAGCCACGCGCACGCGCACCGTCACGCTGCTTTGGCGCCCGCGAATGCGCAGCAGCCGCGCGTCCACGACCGCCCCGCGCACGCGAGCGACGCCTTCCTCGGGGAGAGGTCCCTGCTCCAGGGGGTGCGGCCACTCCACCAGCGCGCGCGGCGCGTGGAGGCACAGGTCCCCCAGGGTCGCGAGCCCGGCGTCCTTCAGGCCGCGCGCGCGGGCAGGCCCCACCCCGGGCAGCTCCTCCACGGAGGCCCCGGGGTCGAGTCCGGCCTGGGCACCCTTCGCCGCCTCCACGGACGGATCGTCGCCGGTGGGAAGAGGAGGCTCGGAGGTCGTCACGGGACAGGCGGCAGCGGGCGGCCGCTCTTCAGGGTAGGGGACGAACCGCGGGGGCCGGCGTTGCAGCCTCTCAGCCGGCCTGGGACACGGCGTCCTCCGGAACCGCGCCCTTCTGGCCGGCATCCTCCGGCTCGACCTCTCCGCGCTGCTCCACCGGACGCAGGAGCACCCAGGTCATGGTGGCTGCCGCGACATAGAGCGCGGCGGTGGTCTTCATGAGGATGGAGTAGTCGCCCCCCGAGCGCTCTAGCACGAGGCCGCCCAGGAAGGGGCCCAGGGCCCAGCCCACCCCCCACAGGGTCGCGTTGACCCCGGCCTGCACCTCCCGCACGCCGGGCGGCGTGGCGCGCATCATGAGGTGCTTCAGGATCGGGTGCGTGGAGTTCATCAGCGCCCCGCGGAGCAGGAACGCGACGATCGCCAGCTCGAGCTGGTCGGTCCACGCGAGCACCAGGAAGAACGGGATCGAGGTGAGCTCGATGGCGACCTGACTGCGCACGAAGCCCAGGCGTCGCACGGCGACCGGGGTCAGCAGCAGGCCCGCGCTCATGAGGACCTGCCCGGAGGCGAACAGGCCCCCCCACGCCGCCGGCTCGAACCCGAAGCGGTCCTTGAAGTAGAGCGGGAGGAACGGGATGCAGAAGCCTGCACCCCAGGAGATCAGCAGCTGCGGCGCGGCGAAGCGCGCGATGACCCCCGCGTGCGCGCGCGCCACCTGCAGCACGCGCGTGTCCTTGCTGAGGCCCGAGCCCGCGTCCCCGCGAATGCGCGCGAACATCCAGGCGGCGGCGAACGACGCCAGGCCCGCCAGGGTGAGCACCGGCAGCCCCGCCTGGGCCTCAGCCGCGTCGAGACCCAGGGCCGGCGAGGCCGAGGTGCCGGCAGTCATGATGCGGTCCACCAGCCAGCCAACCCCGGTGGCCGCCACCACCGCCGAGAGGGTCTGGGTCGCCTCCGCGAGCCCGAAGAGTCCTGCACGCGCCTGGGCTGGCGCGGTGCGGAACAGGAAGGGCGCGATGGCGATGTAGTGCACCGTGCCGGCGATGCCGGCCAGCAGGGACGCCGCCGAGAGCAGGGGCAGGGCGGCGTCACCGGCGCGCGCGAGCCAGGGCATGGCAAGCCAGACCACGCCCTGGATCGCCGCCGCGAGCACGAACAGGCCGCGCACCGGGCGGCGCGCCACGAGGATCGCGGCGGGCAGCGCGACCAGGGCCTTGCCCCAGGACTGGGCGGAGAGGATCTGTCCCACCTCGGCCTTGGTCCACCCCAGGGCGTCGAGCCAGCGCGCGAAGAAGGTGAACACCGCAGCGCCCCCGATCCCCATGAGGGCCGAGCCCCACAGGTACGCCCGCGCCGAGGGTCCCGCGGCGGAGAGGTCTCGGGCGTAGGTGCGGATCATCGTCGGGCCGTCGGGAGCGCTAGAAGTGAGTTCGCAGCTTCCGGGCGCGCGGAGGCTACCCAGCCCCTTCCGCGAAAAGGAGACTTGAAAGCGCTCCGGCAGGCCCCGCGTGCCGATGGGACGGGCGTGGATCGCTCGCAGACCGCCGGAGGGGCTCGGAGCCACCGCCTCCTCGGGGACCCCGTGCTCCTGGCGCTCCTCGCCCTCGGCGCCGCCCTCCGGGTCGCCTTCGCATGCCGCAAGGGCTGGGTCCTGGACGAGTTCCACACGGACTACCACGCCCAGCGCGCGACCCTGGAGCTGCTGTTCCAAGGCCTCCTCCAGGACAACCACCCTCCCCTCTCGTTCCTCCTGGTGCGGGTGGCCGGCGCGGTTCTAGGAACGAGCGACCTGGCCCTGCGCGCGCCGGCCCTGCTCTGCGGAGCCCTCGAGCCCCTCCTGGCCGCAGCCCTCGCGCGACCCTTCGGACGCGGCGCCTCTCGCTTCGCAGCGGCCCTCGTCGTCACCAGCAGCCTGCACCTGGACTTCGCCAGCCAGGTGCGCATGTACGCCCCCTTCAGCCTGGCCGTGACCGCAGCGACCCTCGGCCTGCGCCGCCGGCTGCGCGGCGCGGGCGGCGCGTGGCTGCTGGGCCTTGGCGCGTGGTGCGCCGTGCACCTGCACTACCACGCGGCGTGGTTCCTCGCCGCCCTGACCCTCGCCGGCCTCGCGGGCGCCGCGCGCCAGCCGTCTCCTGGCCGGTGCGCATGCAGGATCCTGATCCCCCTGCTCCTCGCGGCCTCAGCCAGCCTGCCCTGGGTCCTGCTCGGCCTGCTCCCCCAGCTGCGCCACGGCCTGCCCCCGGGCGGCGACGACCTGGGGCTGCCCGCCCTCGGAGAGGCGGTCCTGCATCTCCTCGCGCTGAACATTCGCCTGGGCGGGCCTGCCGGGCGGGCGGTCTTCGCACTCGCCGCGCTCTGCGTCGTGCTCGTGGCCGCGGCCGGGCTCCTGCTGCGCCTGCGGGTCCGGGGCCCGGCCCGGGCCTCTGGACTGCGCGAGGAGGCCCTGCTCCTCGCCGCGATGGGCTTCCTGCCCCCTCTGCTCGCGTTCGTCGCGGCCCGACTCCATCCGCGCGCGGGATTCACCTGGCACTACCTCCTGCCCGCGCTCCCCGCCGTCGCTGCGCTCGCAGGCAGCCTGGCCGACCGGCGCTCCGTCCGGCTGCTTCTCACAAGCGCCGCCACGGCTCTCCTCGTGCTCTGCGGTCTGAACCTCGCCGGCCGCGGCACCGAGGACTTCCGAGGCGCCGCGGAGTGGATTCGGGGCGAGGCCCAGCCGGGCGACGCGGTCCTCTGCGTGGAGTACCAGCCGCCGGTCTTCCCCACCGGCCGGCCCTGGGACAGGTACGGCGCGGGGCCCGGCGCTCCGCCGCGGCTCGCCACGACGGGCATCCATCTGGACGACCCGGCGGGGCGCCTGGAACATCCGCGCCTTTGGCTCATGTCGTCCGCGCTCCCGCGGTCCGTGGACCTCGTCCAGCAGCTTGAGGCCTCCCACACCCGAGTCCAGACCCGCTCGTTCGGCTGGCGCCCGGTCGTCGAGCTGTGGGTGCGGCGCGAAGGCCGCTGAGGCGCGCACGCTCAGGGAGCGAGCATCGCCGCCGCGGCGCGCAGCTCTTCAGGCGTGCCCAGGCCGAAGTGGCTGTCCGCCCGAGGCGCCACCTTCCAGAGGGAGACGGCCCCGCCGCGCTCCCGCGCCGCGCCGGCCGCGGCCTCCAGCAGCTCCAGCCTGCGCCTCGGATCAAGCGCGCCGGACTCGAGGCCAGGGCCGCGGCCGGCACCCTCGCGCGCGCGCACTCCCAGCGGCGCGATCCAGAGAGGCACGCCAGCCGCAGCGGCAGTGCGCTGCGCCGGCGCCAGGCGCTCGCGCATCAGCGGTGTGAGGCGAGCGGGACGCACCTGCCCCTGGTCGAGCCCCTCGAGAACCGGGAACAGGTTGCAGCCCGCCGCGTCGAGGGCATCGAGGAAGCCCACGTGCTCGAGCCGCGCGGGCTCGGGCACGGTCAGCACGACACCCCCATCGAAGCTGGCCCTCACTGCGCGCAGGACCCGCCGCCAGCCCGCCGCTCGCGCCTCGCGCGCCGCGCGACCGAAGGCATCGGCCTCGTCGAGCAGGTCCACGCGGGTCGAGGCGGTCTCCCCCACCCGGTGGCCCAGGCTGCACCAGCTCGCGCCGACCTCCTCGGCAAGGAGTGCCGCGTGGCTGAGGGCGGCCTCGAGCTCGTCGAACAGCTGCTCCCGCTGCTCCTCGAACACGCGCACCTCCCGGCCGACGGGCCCACCCGTGCGGCTCGAGAGCACCGTGGGCCAGAGCTGGACCTCGAGGCCGAGCGCGCGCGCCTGGGCCGCGGCCGCGCGCACGGCGCCGTCGCCCCCGAGAGCCCGGAGCCGGCGGTCCGGTGCGAAGGCGCGACCGAACCCGGTCGTGCCGTCGAGCGTCAGGTCGAACACGAGCCCCACCGCCCCGAGCCCCTCGGCCGCGAGGCGGCCGAGCAGCGCCTGGCTCGCGGCGCCGCCCAGTCCATCCCTCGCGCTGAGCAGCACGCTGCTGGTCGGGCGGGGCGGCGTCCGGTCGGAGGTGGAACCGCTCGCCGGCGCGGGCAGCCCTGCGACGAAGGCCTCCGCAAGCTCTGCGGGCTCAGCGCCGGCAACGAGTGCAGCCTCGTAGAGGCCCGCCCGCAGCGGCCCAAGTACGAGCTCCGAGTGACGCTCCGCCGCCGAATCGTCGAGCAGCTCGCTCGCATCCGGCCGCGCAGGATGGGACGCGGCGCGGTCGTAACGCGGACCCTGCGCCCACCCCGCTGCCCAGGACGCGCGAGCGTCGATCCACCAGGCGGGGGCATCGGGCCGCTCCAGCTCTAGGAGCCGCGCAACGAACGCCCGCGCGAGGCGGTCGACGCGTCCGTCGGACACGCACCAGCGCACCCTGCGGGCCGCGGGATCCACGACGCCCTCGGACGCCTCGCACAGGCCGTGGTCCTCGCCGGGCTCCACCGCGTCGGCCGCCATCAGGGTCCAGCCCGTGCCAGGATCGAGACCGGCGCGGGCGGCCGCGGCCACGGCTGCCGCGCCAAACGCACGCACGCGCTCGCCTGGGACGGAGGGGGCGGCGAGGAGTCGCGCCCACGGCCCGGCGGCGCCGCCGTCATGCTCGACCCACGACTCCGCCGCGAGCGGCCGGACGGAGACGAACTCCGCGGCGTTGGCCTCCAGGTCGAGCCACAGCCAGGCCTCGCCCCCACGCAGCACCACCACCTCGCGTCTCCAGCCCGGCAGGACCGCGCGCGTCGCCTCGGCCTGGCGCTGCGCGGTCGCGCCAACCACCAGGGTCAAGGGCAGGCGGTGTCGCGCGGGGTCGAGCAAGGTGGCGACCAGGGCGCACTCCTCCGCCGGCGCGGACCAGGCTCCCACCTGGAGCTCGTTCTCCGACCAGCGCACGCCGTGGTCTGCGAGGAGCGCGGCCGCTGGGTCCAGAGGGCCGCAGACCACGAGGCGCGCGGCGGCCGGGTCGCCCTCGCCTTGGGTGGGTCCCTCGACCGCAAGCCCCTCCACGACCCGGCTCCAGCGCGCGTGCTGACGCTCGAGCTGGGGAGACAGCGCGTCGGGCGCCCACCACTGCAGGCGACCCGCCCGGTAGAGGTTCTGCCCGAGGGCCATCGAGCGCCCCTCCGCCGGGTCCAGGGTCCGGTCGCAGCCCGCGGCCAGCCCCAGCAGAGCGAGAGCCGCGAGGTGGAGGGACCGGGGAGCGAGGCGCACGCCGTGAGCGTAGTGAGCGCCCGCAGGCCACTCCAACGCTTGCTGGTGACCTCCGTTCGGGTTCCGCAGCCGTGCCGCTCCACATCGGCAGCGGGGCCTCGAGAAAGTGCCAACCCCGAGCACTGCTGCTCCGTTCCAATGACGGCCGCCGCCCAGGCGGCCGTCCTCCATGCGCCTTCTCCACCTGCCCCTCCTCCTCGGACTCCTCGGCCTCGCCCTCCTGACCGCGACCGGCCGCTCCCAGGACGCTCCGGTCCTGCCTGCGCCGGACGCCGAGCTCGCGATCGCCCCCACCCCCGTACGCGACGCCCTGCTGCACGGACGCTCCCAGGAGGCCCTGGACCTGCTTGCGGACCTGGACACCCTGCGGCCTGATGACTTGGACCTCTGGGGCCTCCTGAGGGTGGTGGCCTGGGAGCAGGTCGCACGCTCCAGCCAGCCGGACGCGCGGGCCAGCGCCCTCGAGGCGGCCGTCACCGCGGCAGAGGCCGGGGAAGCGGCGCGCCCGGACGGGCCCTGGTCCTCGAAGCTGGCCTTCCGGCGGGCGGAGGCCCTGCGCGGACTGCGGCGGTTCGAGGAGGCCGAGCGGGTCTATGAGCAGGCGGCTCGGGCCCAGCGCGCACCCGAGCGTCAGGGACAGCTGGCGGAGGCCCTGCTGGTCCATGCACGGCGTCTGTCACGAGCGCCCGAGGCGGACGCCCCCAACTCTGGAGAGCTCGACCTGGCACGGGCGCGCGAGCTGTTTGGCCGCGTCCTTGACCTGGACGCCCCGGACGCCGTGCGCGAGGAGGCCCTGTTCGAGCGGGCCGTGTGCAGCGAGACGCTCGAGCAGCACGGCCAGGCCGTGGCGGACTGGCAGGCGTACCTCGTCCTTGAGGCGCCGGAGCGCGCCGACGAGGCGCGCATCCGCCTGGGTCGTGCGCTCCTGAGCGCCGGGCAGGCCCGTCCCGCCAGGCAGCGGTTCGAGGATGCCCTCGGCGCCATGGCGGACGCCTCCGCCCCCGGCTCCGCGCCGTGGCAGGCCGCCGCGCGCCTCGGCATCGCGCGCGCCTGGCAGGCCGAGGGACAGCCGGCCCTTGCCCGCGCCGCCTTCGAGCGCTTTCTCGCGGCGCACCCTGAAGACCCCGCCGCGCAGGAGGCGCGCTTCGCCCGCGCCCTGCTGCTCGAGCAGGCGGGCGAGCGGCCTGCCGCGCGCGAGGCGCTGCGCGGGATCCTCGACGCGCCCGCGCCGGAGGTGAGCGACGCGGACCGTGAGGCGCGCCTCGCGGAGGACGAGCGGCTACGTCAGGAGGCGCTGTTCCAGACCGCCCGCATCCTGGCTGCTGAGGGCGATCACGAGGGCGCCCGCGACACCTATGCGGAGTACACGCGCCGGCACCCCACGGGTGGCCGCTGGACCGAGGCCCAGCAGGGCATCGTCGACAGCGCCTTCGCCCGCGCCGAGCGTGCGCAGGCCGAGGACGACCATGCGGCGGCCCGGGAGGCCTACCGCGCCTTCCTCGAGGAGTGGCCGCTCGACCCGCGCGTGCGGGACACGGAGCTCCGGCTTGCACAGCTGTGGATGGAGCAGGCGCAGGCCGCCGAGGAGGACGGCGTCCAGCCCGAGGAGGTCCGCTCCCTGCGCGAGCGCGCGGTCGAGGACTGGCGGCGGATCGCGCGGCGCTACCCGAGCTCGGAGGAGGCGTCACGCGCCCTCTACTCCGTCGGCGCCACCCTGGAGAACGAGCTCGGCGACCTCGAGGGCGCGGTGGAGGCCTACCGCGCGTGCAGCTTCGGCGGCTGGGCCGACAACGCACGCCGGCGCCTCAGCGCGATGACCTCCCCGGAGCTGCGCATCGCCACCGAGCAGACCTGGCGCTCCACGGAGCCCGCGCGCGTGCGCCTGGAGGTGCGCAACCAGGAGGAGGTCACCGTGCGTCTGCACCGCCTCGACCTCGAGGCCTACTTCCGCAAGCACCTCACCCACCAGCGCATCGAGGACCTGGACCTGGACCTGATCGCGCCGGACGAGGAGTTCCAGGTCGCGGTCGAGGACTTCCGGCCCTTCGCCCCCCTGCGCCAGGAGCTGGACCTCCCCGTGGACGGGCCGGGCGTGTGGGCCGTCGTGGTCGAGGCCGGGGAGTCCCGCGCGACCACCCTTGTCCTGCGCAGCGACCTCGAGGTCGTGCTCAAGAGCTCGCGGCGCGAGGTCTTCGTGTACGCCCAGGACATGCTGGCGGGCGCGCCGGCCGAGGGCGCCCGCGCCTTGATCGCCCTGCCGGGCCGCGGGGAGGGAGGCGGTGCACTGCTGCGTGAGCTCGTCACCGGCGCCGACGGCACCGCGCGCCTCGCCCTGGAGGAGCTCGCCGGCGCCGGCGAGGTCAAGGTGTTCGCCACCCGAGAGGGTCACGCCGCCTCCAACGGCCTCTCTCTCGGCGGCCTGTCCCTCACCCAGGGCCTGCAGGCCCGCGGGACCCTCTGGACCGACCGCGCGGCCTACCGCCCCGGCGAGCGGGTGAGCTGGCGCGGGATCGCGCGCGATGTGCGCCGCGGCTCCTACAGCTTCGAGGCTGGACAGGAGGTGCGCGTGGAGGTGTTCGACCCCTCCGGTCGCCGCCTGCGCCGCCTGTCGGTGCCGCTCTCGGAGTTCGGCACCGTGGACGGGCGCTTCGACCTGCCCGCGGAGGCTCGCCTCGGACGCTGGCGCCTGAGCGCCTCGACTCCCTACGGACTCAGCTTCCAGCACCAGTTCGAGGTCGCCCAGTACGAGCTGGCCAAGGTCGAGCTCGAAGTCGAGCTCGACCGCCCCGTGGCCTACCGCGGCGAGGAGGTCGAGGCCACCGCCACCGCGCGCTGGTACTACGGGGCCCCGCTCGCCGACGCCGAGCTCGTCTGGTCGCTCCCCGATGGGCGAGAAGCACGGGCGCGCACGGATGAGGAGGGTCGCGCGACGATCGGCCTCTCCACGCGCGACTTCGCTGAGGAGCAGCAGCTCACCTTCCGCGCCGTGCTGCCGGGCGAGGGCATCTCGGCCAGCGGCTCCGCGCTGCTCGCCACGCGCGCCCTGCGGCTCGATCTGACGCTGCCCAGCCGCACGCTGCTCGCGGGCGAGACCTTCGGCGTCCGCGCTCGCGCCACCACCCCGGACGGGGAGCCCGCCCCCGCAGAGCTCGAGTGGGTCCTGCTGCGCCGCGAGAGCGGGCGCGCGGGCTACATGGATCGCGAGCTGGCCCGCGGGAGCGCGGCGGCCGGCGAGGACGGGGTGCTGGACCTGGACCTCGCCTGTGAGGACGGGGGCGACCACCTGCTGCGGCTGCGTGCGCTGGACCGCTTCGAGAATCCCATCGAGCTCGAGCGCAGCTTCTTCGTCTCCGGGAGCGGGGACGCCGTCAAGCTGCGCCTGCTGGCCGAGCGCACCCGGGCCGCTGTGGGCGACGCCCTCGACCTCGAGCTCCTGAACCGCGCTGAGCCGGGCCTCGCCCTGGTCACCATCGAGGGCGAGACGATCCTGAGCCACCGCATCGTGGAGCTCGGAACCGGCCGCACGGAGCTGCCGTTCCAGGCCCTCCCCGAGCACTTCCCCAACATCGCCGTCGCAGCGGCGATGATGGAGCGCGGGACCTTCCACGAGGCGCGCCTGGACCTCGAGATCCAGCGAGAGCTGCTGGTGAGTGTCGAGGCCGTCCAGAGCCCGGTCGCCCCCGGGGACGAGGCCCGCTTCGCGCTCCGCGCAACGGATGCGCAGGGCGTCCCTGTCCAAGCAGAGCTCTCCCTCGCCGTGGTGGACGAGGCCCTGATTGCCCGCTGGGGCGAGCGCACGCCCGACCTGGCCGCGCTGTTCAGCGCCGGGACCCGGCGCGACGCGGGCCTGCGTACGACGACCTCCTGCACCTTCCGCTACGAGGGCGCGACCCGCGCCATCGACCAGGACATCCTGGCCGAGGGCGCGCGCCTCGAGGCCCAGGTCGCGTTCGCGGCCGACCAGGAGGCTCTGCTCAGCAACCTCGACGCCCTCGGGTATGTGGGAGGCCTCTCCGACAAGGACGCCGGTCGGCTCGCGGAGCGCAAGAGCATGCGCCGTGGACTGCGCCCGATGGCTCCCGGGGCCCCCGCGCCGGAGGAGAGCGAGGAGTTCGACTCCTTCTTCGGGGTCGGCGGCGGCGCCGGTGGCAAGTTCGGCGGGCGCTTTGGAGGCAAGCGCAACCTGCGCGCCGCGGGCGGCATGGCGCGCCGCGCCCTCGATGAGCTCGACAGCGACACGCTGGTATGGGTGCCGGCGATCGTGACCGACGCGGACGGCCGGGCAGAGGTCCGGGTCACCGTCCCCGACCGCTCGACCCAATGGCGCCTCATCGCCCGCGGCGTCGGCGCGGACACGCTCGTGGGCGGCGCCGAGGGCGCGCTCACCACTCGCGCGGAGGTCCACCTCGAGCTGCGCGTTCCCCAGGGGCTGGCGGCCGGCGACAGGCCCTCCCCCACCGTGGTCCTCCACGACGCGGTCGGGCGCACCGGCCCCTGCACCGTGACCCTGACCCTCGCGACCGCGGACAGCCGCACGAGCTGGACCCGCACCCTCGACCTCGACGGACCAGGCGTCCGCGAGGTGCCCTTCCCCGAGGTCGAGGGCCTCGTGGCGGGCGCCGCGTCGTTCGAGGCCAGCGCGCGCATAGAGGATGCCGAGGCCCCCCTCGCCTCCGCCGTGGAGGAGCGCGTGGTGCGTCCCTTCGGCCTGCGCTTCGTGACGAGCGCCGGCGGGCGCCTCGAGGAGCAGGTGAGCACGAGCCTCGAGCTGCCCACGGGGCGGCGCTACGCCAACCGCACCCTGCGCCTGCGCGTCGGACCGGGGACCTCCCAGCTCCTGCTCGACGAGGCCCTCGGCCGCGTGCCGGCCTGGCGCTGCGGCCTGCCGGTGGAGCGCGGCTCCGCCGAGGCCCTTGCGACCGAGCTCCTCGGAGTCGCGCGCGTGCTCCGTCGCGCGCTCGAGACCGGTGGCGTGCCTGACGCCGAGCTCGCCGCGCTCCGCGAGCGGGGCCTCGGCCTGGTGGCCTCGCTGACCGCAGGCCAGAGGGACGACGGGGGCTGGGCCCCGTGGCCCGGCGCCCTGCGCTCGGAGGTCCGCGACAGCGCCCGCTGCCTGTGGGCCCTGGCGGAGGCGGAGCGCGCCACGCTCTCCCTGCCCGAGGACCTCATGGGTCGCGCGGCGAACTTCCTGACCACGGCGTTCGCCCAGCTCGGCCAGCAGGACGACGACACACGCGCGGCGGTGCAGCACGCGCTGGCCACCTGTGGGCGCGGTGACTTCGCCGCGCTCAACCGCCTGCACCGTGAGCGCGCAAGCCTGTCCCCGGTCGGCCTCGCCTGGACGGCCCTCGGGCTTGCGGCGCAGGGCTCAGGACCCATGGCCAGGGACCTCTGCAACCGGATCGAGGCTTCTGCCGGAGGCCCCGGTGGAGCGCCCTTCACCCTGGAAGGCAACCCCGCCTGGGCACTGTCCCTCGAGGAGCAGACCGCTCTCTCCGTGCTGGCCCTCCAGGCCGCAGCCCCGGCCTCGCCCCGCATCGCGGAGGCGCTCGAGTGGCTGCTCGCGCGGCGCCCGCTCGGTCGGGCCAAGGGCCTCGTGCTGGCGGCCGCGGCAGCCACCACCGCGGAGGAGCTGCAGCCCGGCGAGACGGTCCGCGTGAGCTTGGCCGTTGGCGATCTGCCCCCGCAGGAGCTCCTCGTGGAGGGCGGCAAGTCCGCCGTCGAGGTGGAGCTGGACCTGGCCGAGGTCGGCACGCGACGGGTCGCGGTCGAGCTCGGGGTGAGCGCGGGCGGCGGCATCCGCTGGTCCGCACAGCTCGAAGGCTTCAGCGAGGAGCTGGGCGAGCCGCGCACGGGCCCGCGCGGCCTGAGGGTCGCGAGCGAGCAGATGCTGCCGGATCCACCGCGCGTGCTCGGACGCGAAGTGCCCACGGGCTTCTCGGTGGTCCAGCGCTTCGAGGGCCCCTGGGTCAACGAGGTGCGCGCCGTGAGGATCGGGGACGGGGTGCGCCAGCGCGTGTCCTGGTGGCGCGACGGTCGCCAGCGGCCGGACGGAGCGCTGGCCCTGACCGTTCGCATCCCGGCGGGCCTCGAGCTGGGACCTGACGGGGTTCGCGGCGGGGTCGGACAGCCTCAGCTCGCTCCGGGCGAGGTCACGGTGGTGCTCGACCCGCGCTCCACCAGCGGAGCCGTGGAGCTCGATCTCCTCGCGCGTCACGCGGGTGCGTTCCGCGCCCTGCCGCCGACCCTGCGCAGCCTGCAGGACCCCGAGGGCCTGAGCCTCGGCGCCCCCCTCGAGTTCGAGGTCGTGCGCGCAGGCGAGGCGCTCGACCAGCCCTACCGGCCCACGCCGGACGAGCTGTACCACGGGGGCAAGGCTCTCTTCGAGGCCGGCGACCGCGCGGGCGCGCGCCTCGTCCTGGCGCCGCTGTTCGAGCAGTTCGAGACGGTCCTGCGCGAGGAGATCCTCGTAGACACGGCGCACAAGCTGCTCCTGATCGCGATCGAAGAGGGCGACAGCAACGCGATCGTCGAGTCCTTCGAGCTGATCAAGGAGAAGGGCTCGTCCATCACGATCCCCTTCGACGAGGTCGTCGCGATCGGCGACGCGTACCGCCGGCTGGGAGAGCACGAGCGTGCCCTGCTGATCTTCCGCGCGACGCTGCTGGAGACCTATGGCAAGGACCTCAAGGTCGCGGGGGCCCTCGAGGAGCTGGGCGAGTTCGCCGCCTCGGTCGAGCTGCTGCAGGACCTGTGGCTCGAGTACCCGGACTTCGGGGCGGTCCAGGAGGCCCACCTGACCCTCGCGGACAAGCTCCTGGCGAAGGCCCCGCTCGCGCATCGTGACGCGAGCTGCGTCCGCGAGGACTGGCGCCGGGCGGGCCTGGTGCTCGCAGGCACGAGGCACCTCGATCGCTTCCTCGCCCTGCACCCCGGCGACCCCCTCGCGGCCGATGCGGCCTTGGCCATGGTCAGCGCACGCCTGGCCGTGGAGGATCACCTGGGCGCGGCCGATCTCGCCGCCACCTTCGCGGGCGTGTTCACCGCACCTCGCTATGCCGACGCGTTCATCTATTCGGGCGCCGTGGCCCAGTGGTGGCTGGGTCGCGAGGACGAGGCCACGGCCGCCCTCCAGCGGATCGCAGCGGCGGAGTATCTCGAGGACGGGCGCAAGCGGCCCAGCGAGAACCGCAACCTCGCCATCTACATCCTGGGGCAGATCCACCACGCGCGCCGCGAGCTGACCCAGGCGGCGGAGCACTACGAGCGTGTCCGCAAGCTCTTCGCCGACGCGGCCGAGGCCCTGGCGGGGTTCCGCGAGCGGCACATCGCCCTGGACGAGGTCACCACGGTCCGCCCCGGCGAGCCGGTTGAGCTCGAGCTGCGGCACAAGAACCTCAACCAGGCGGAGCTGCTCGTCTACGGCGTCGACCTGATGACCCTCTACCTGCGCGAGAAGGACCTCTCGCAGATCACCGAGGTCAACCTCTCGGGCATCTCCCCCACCCTGCGCACCACGGTGCCCCTGGAGGCCGGGGAGGACCTGCGCGAGCACGCAACCACCACCACCCTCGCCCTCGAGGAGCCCGGGGCCTACCTGGTGATCGTGCGCGGCGGAGAGCTGTTCACCTCGGGCCTGGTGCTGGTGAGCGACCTCGAGCTCGAGGTGGCTGAGGACCGGGACTCCGGGCGCGTCCGCGTCCAGGGCCTGGACGCGGACGAGGGCACCTACCTGCGCGGGGTGGATGTGCGCGTGGTCGGGAGCGCCGACCAGGCCTTCCAGCGGGGCGTCACGGACCCGCGCGGGCTGTTCGTGGCCGACGGCATCGCCGGCAGCGCCACGGTGGTCGCCCGGCTCGAGGACGGGCACTACGCCTTCCACCGGGGCGTCGTCGCCCTGGGCCAGCAGGACGCCCGCCAGCAGCAGCTGGGGCGCCAGCTGGACGCGGGCCAGACCCAGTACTTCAAGAACGTGATCGAGTTCAACGACACGCAGAACCGCGGGCGTGCCCAGAACTTCCAGCAGGAGCTGGAGAAGGACCGCGCGGGCGTGCGCGTCGAGCAGGTCAAGTAGACCGCTCGCTCGCGGTGGAGGGGTCGGTTGCGAGGTCCACGCGCTCGTCCGGATCCGCCTGCAGGTCGAACAGGGCCTCGTCCCGACCCTGTGGAGACTCGAACGAGAGGTACTTCCAGCGCTCCTCCACCACCGCACGCTCCACCAGGCCGTCGGCCCCCCCCAGCGAGGGAGCCTGATAGAGGAAGCGCTCGCGGAGCACCCTGTCGGCGTCGAGCAGCGACGGGCCCAGGTCCAGGCCCTCCATCCCCTCGGGCGCAGGCCGCCCAGCGAGTCCTAAGAGCGTCGGGGCGAGGTCCAGGTTCAGGGCAAGTGTCGAGCGCTCGCCGCTCGGAATGCGCCCCGGAGCCCAGACCACGAGCGGCACGCGGATGGCCGGCTCATAGGCGAGGCCCTTCTGGCGCAGGCCGTGCTCCCCCAGCAGCTGGCCGTTGTCGGAGGTGAGCACCACGACCGTGCTCTCCAGGAGGCCGCGTGCGTCGAGCGCCTCCAGCAGCCGCTCCACGGCGGCATCCACGCCGAGCACCAGCTCCCAGTACGCCTGCACCTCCGCTCGCCAGGCGGCAAGGTCCCCGATGCCGTGCCGACCACTCTCCCCCTCGCGGGCCAGGCGGTACCGCGGGGGCAGGGCCTCGAGGGGATCCTCCACCGTCGAGGGAAGGGGCACCTCGACCGCGTCCAGCGCGCCGCGCTGTGCGGGGGCAGGAGTGAGGGGCACATGGGGCGCCTTGTGGGCCACCACCAGGAACCAGGGCTCCGCCCGCGTGTCGATGAACTCGAGGGCCAGGTCCGTGAGCACCTCCGCCTGGAAGCCCTCGGTCGGCTGGGGCACGCCGTTCACGACGAACTCCTGGTCGAAGTGCGCCCCGGGCCCCTCGTAGGCGGCGAAGTGGTCGAGGCCCTCCGGCCGCACGCTGCCGGGGTTCGGAAGGTGCCACTTGCCGACCCAGCCCGTGGCGTACCCGGCCCCTCGAAGGGCGGAGGGCAGGAAGGGCAGCCCGGCCCGCCAGTCGTGCGTGGGTCGATTGACCCAGACCCCGTGAGTGGAGGCGCGCGTGCCGGTCAGGAAGGTCGCCCGCGAGGGGGCACACCGGCTCGTCGTGGCGTAGCTGCGCCGGAACACGGCCCCCTCACGCGCCAGCCGGTCCAGGGCGGGCGTGGGGAGGAACGCGCTGCCCAGCTCGGCCGAGGCGTCGAAGCGCAGGTCGTCGCAGTACAGGACAAGGAGGTTGGGGCGCGCGGCCGGCTGGACGCCGCCCGCTGGCTCGTCCCCTCCCCCACAGCCTGCGGCAAGGTGCAGGAGGGCCAGGCCCAGGAGGAGCGGGGACGGAGCGGCGCCGCGACGCCCTCGGGCGCGCGCCCTCACGGAGCCTCCACCCGCTCGTCCAGAGCGGCCTTCAGCCTGCTCAGCTCGCTGCCCCGACGCTTGGAGAGATCCTGGGTCTCCCCCGGATCGGCGGCGAGGTCGTAGAGCGCAAGGGCGCCGGTCTCGCGGTCACGCAGCAGCTTGAGATCCTCCTCGTAGAGCACATCCGCGGGACGCAGGCGCCGCACCGTCGCCAGGTGCAGCCGCCACGGGGCTGGGGCGCCCGGGAGCACGCTCAGGCCCCGGCTGCCTTTGGGGACCTCGAGCCCCGCGAGGTCGAGCAGCGTCGGCCCCGCGTCCGCCAGGCTGACGCGGCGGCGCACGGAGCCTTCGGGGATCCCAGGCCCCAGAAGCAGGAACGGCACCGCAAGGCCCGGCTCGCGCGCTGTGGTCCCCGCTCCAATCAAACCGTCCTCCAGCAGCTCGTACCCGCACAGGGAGGTGACGAGGACCGTCGGCGCCTGCGGCCCGCCCGCGGCCAGCTCAGCGAGGAAGTTGGCGAGCTCCGCGCGGTGGGCCGCCTGGGCCTCGGCATGGCAGCGCAGCAGCTCCAGGGCCGTCTCTTCAGGGTGCGTCCGAGAGAGCTTGAGCCAGGCATTCAGGCCCCGCTCCAAGGGCTGGGTCGAAGCAGCATCCTCGAGGCCCGCCTCGCGCAGGGCGTAGGGCGGGTCGGCTCCGCGGAGGTGGATCCAGAGGAACGAGTGAGACCTCAGCAGCCCGCGCGCCGCGCCAAGAGCGCGGCGGGTCGCCTCGAGGTCCTCCTTGAACTCCGCAGGCCCGTCGTCGAAGGACTCGAAGCCCTGCCGCAGGCCCTCGACCTGTGCGACGGCCCCATCACTCAGCACCGCGGCCGGTCGGAGGCCCGCCGCCTCGAGTCGCTCGGCCAGGGTCAGGACCCCAGCGTTGAGCGCCTCTCTGGACCAGGCCCCGTCTGCAC
>JBDQFW010000057.1:0-16967 GCA_040265735.1 Planctomycetota bacterium
GGCCGCCCGCGTCCACGCCCAGCGCGCCGCCGAGGGGAAGGTCGGCCAGCTCCGCGCGCGCGAGGGCGCGGGTGTCCTCGCGCGACAGCACTACGCCGAGGCGCACGGCCTGGGCCAAGGGAAGCAGCAGCGCGAGCCAGGCCAGGCGCCGGGCGCCGGGCCCCATGCGCTCGAAGGCCGCGGCGGCGGGCCAGCAGAGGCCGGCCGCCATCGGCACCAGGTAGCGCACATGCTCGTTCTGGTTGGTCATGAAGAACGCGCCCCACAGCAGCGTGAAGCCCGCGGCCGGGAGGAGCGCGCGCTGGCGCAGGGCCGGAAGCAGGCCCGCGAGCGCGAGCACGAGCAGCACCGGGTCGTAGCCGGCCAGCGCGCGCGAGAGCCCCTCGAGCGTCTCCATCGAGAGCTGGAACACCACCGACTGGCCGCCGATCGAGACATGCGACGCGTTGGCGAGGTGCTCGCCCGCGGCCACCGCCTCGGTGGGGGTGGCTCCGTAGCGGACGAGGTAAGGGTGCCCGACGACGAGGGCCAGGGCCACGAAGACCAGCGCCGAGAGGAGTCCGAGGCGCAGGCGCTCGCCCAGCTCGGCTCCGCGCCAGCCGCGGGGCGACGCGGCCCACGCGAGGGCCGGAATCAGGACCGTCAGCGCACCCGCCTGGTGGGTGCTGAAGGCCAGCGCGGAGGCCAGGCCGCACAGGAGGAGCGAGCGGCCGCCTCCCGTGCGGGCGTGCACCGCCGCCGGCGCCATGGCCAGGGCGGTGAAGGTGGCGAGCGGTGCCCAGGGGCGCTCGTGCAGGGCGAGGTGCACGAGCAGGAGGCTGGTGGCTCCGAGGGCTCCGCCGAACCACGCGCCCGCGCCCAGGCCCGCGGCGCGCAGGCCGAGCACGAGGATGAGCGGGAGCAGGGCGGCCAGCAGCGCGAGGACGCGTCGCGCGAGGAGGTGGGCGCGCTCGGGGTGCTCCTTGAGCGCGTTGGCGTACTCGCCCGAGCCGCTCCACTCGCCCGCCACGCGCCCGGCGGCGTACTGGGCCGCGTAGAAGGGGACGAGGGTGTAGGGGAGGAGGTTCGGGTAGGTGCTCCAGCGACCCACCGGCGGAACCGGGTCCTTGTCGCTCGCCATACCCAGCGCCGCGCGCACCACATGGGTGTCGGGCACGTGGTTGTCGGGGAGGCCGTGCTTGATGGGGGCGAGGCGCAGGCCGGCCGCGAGCAGGAACAGGAGCAGCAGGCCGAGGCCGAGGCCCTGCGCGGGGGGCTTGGACGCGTCGGCACTGCTCACGGGGCCAGCCTAGGGTCTCGGGGGCGAGGCACGAAGGGGCTGGCACGCCTCCTCGCCCGCGTGGGAGGCCCGCTGCGGCGTGCTGGCCGCCTGATGCGGCAGCGGGGGCGCCCGCTAGGTACTGGCTCTGCAAGAGGGCCCCGGAGGCCGGGCCCGAGGGCTAGCATCGGGCCTCGAACCCACGATCCCTCCCCATGCACCTCCACCGTCTCGCCGCCCTCCTCGGCGCCCTGCCGCTCTTCGCAGCGCCCGCCCTCTCCCAGGCCGCCGCGCCCGTTGCTGCTCCCTCGGTCGCCGCCGCCGTCGACGCCCTCATTGAGGAGGGCACGGAGCGCTCCCAGGTGTGGGCCACCCTCGAGGACCTGTGCCACGGCATCGGCCCGCGCCTCACCGGCTCCGCCGGCCTCGAGCGCGCGAGCGTCTGGGCGCGCGGGCGCTTCCAGGACTACGGCCTCTCGAACGCCCACCTGTGGAAGTGGGGTGAGGTGCCGGTGCGCTTCGACCGCGGCCCCTCCTCCGTGAAGATGGTCGCCCCCGAGGAGGTCGATTTCGAGTTCACCACCCGCGCCTGGGGCCCCGGCACCGACGGCCCCCTGCGCGCGCGCGTCGTCAAGATGCCCACCACCCTGGAGGAGCTCGAGGCCGTCAAGGCCGACCTCCCCGGCGCCTGGATCCTGGAGGGCGCGAGCGCCCGCCGTCGCCGCGGGCGCGGCGAGGGCGACGAGGAAACCGATCGCGACGAGGCGCGCAAGATCCGCGAGACCATCGCGCAGGCCATCGAGGCCGCCGAGATCGCGGGCAAGCTGCAGCCCAGCCGCAACGACTCGGTCGTGACCGGGGGCGTGCGCAACTGGCTCGAGCTCACCATGGACACCCTGCCCACGGATCGCGCCATCGCGATCCGCAAGAAGGACGCTGAGGTCCTCGAGAAGCACTTGGGCGAGGGGGCCGTGGTCGAGCTCGAGGCGGACCTCGTCCACTGGTTCACCGAGGGTCCCTTCCCGGTCTTTGACGTGGTCGCCGAGATCCCCGGCACCGAGTTCCCCGACGAGGTCGTGATCATCTCGGCCCACCTCGACTCCTGGAACGGCCCCGGCTCCCAGGGGTGCCAGGACAACGGCACCGGCGCCACGGTCATGATCGAGGCGGCGCGCATCCTTGCGGCGACGGGCGTCCAGCCGCGCCGCACCATCCGCGTCTGCCTGTGGAGCGGTGAGGAGCAGGGCCTGCACGGCTCGCGCAAGTACGCCGAGTGGCTGCAGGAGTCCGGCCAGCTGGACGGCGTCTCGGCCTGCTTCGTGGACGACGGCGGCACCGGCTACCAGGGCGGCCTCGTGTGCACCGAGGCCATGGAGCCCATGCTCTCGGCGGCCATCGCCGCGGTGAACGAGCGCTTCCCGGAGATGCCGATCAGCGTCACGGTCCAGGACAAGATGCCCAGCGGCGGCTCCAGCGACCACGCCTCCTTCAACCGCCTGGGCGTGCCCGGCTTCTACTGGACCGAGAAGGGGCTCACCGGCCGCGAGGCCCGCGACTACCGCTTCGTCTGGCACACCCAGAACGACACCACCCGCTACGCGGTCGAGGACAACCTGGTCCAGTCCGCGGTCTGCTCCGCCGTCACGGCCTTCAACCTCGCCATGGCGGACACCCTCCTGCCGCGCTATGTCGAGCCGGCCAAGGAGGAAGAGCCCAAGGAGGAGGCCGGCGTCGTCGAGGCGGGCGCGGCCAAGAGCGACGGCCCCCTCAACGGGACCTGGACCTGCGAGGTCATCGAGGGCGACATGGAGGGCTGGAGCTTCGAGCTCACCTTCCAGCACCTCGAGGGCGGCGCCGTGTCCGGCAGCCTGACCGTGATGGGCAGCGGCGGTCCCCTGACGGGAGTCACCTGGGACGCCGAGGCGAAGACCCTCAAGGCTCAGTACGAGTCCGAGAGCTACGGGACCTTCGACTACGAGGTGAAGATCGGCGAGGACGGCAAGGTGACCGGCACCTCCAAGACCGCGCGCAACACGATGCCCTTCAAGGCGAGCCCGAAGAAGAAGGGCGAGTCGGCCTGAGGCCACTCGATCCGGGCGGCTCCTCGCGAGCGCGCCCCTACTGCGGACCCCGCGGCCCTGGGCTCGACCCTAGGCCTCGGGGTCCAATATGTTCCCGAAGAGGCTGTCCGTCGGCGGGTCGTCCTCGTCAGAGTCCGTCTCCGGCAGCGGATCGGGCCCGGCCTCGTCGGTGCGGACCTCCTCCAGGATGCTCTCGGCGATCTCGAGGGCGCAGCCCGCGCGCAGGCCGATGGCGAGGGCGTCGCTGGGGCGCGCGTCGAGGGCCTGCACCTCGCCGTCCGCGGTGCGTACCCGTAGCTCGGCGTAGAAGGTGTTGTCGCGCAGGTCCGTGATGCGCACGGCGTCCAGCGCGCCGCCGAGGGCCTCGAGGCCGGCCAGCGCGAGCTGATGCGTCAGGGGGCGCGGCGTGTCCTTGCCGGTCAGCACCCGCTGCAGCTCGCGTGCCTCCTGGGTGCCGATCACGATCGGGAAGCTGCGGCTGCCGTCGACCTCCACGAGCTGGATCCACTGCTGGTCCGAGCGGTCCCGCAGCACCAGGCGCCCCATGCGCATGGGGACGAAGGTTTCGGAGGACTCGCTCATGGTTTGGGTGGCGGTGCCCGGGGGCAGGGCGAGTATGGGCGAGTGCCCCGGAGGATTCACCCGCGATTCGCGGGGGGAGAGGGGCGTGAGGCGCCCCGGGAGGCGGCGCGTCGAGCGCGCTTGGCTGCGCGCTGGCGCAGGACGAGCTCCTCCAGGGGGCCCTCGTCCTCGGCCAGGAACCAGCCGCTCTTGGTGGGGTCGGTGTGCCCACACGCCGTGCAGCGCAGCCCCATGGTCGTCTCCGGGTCGAGGCGCTCGAGGGCCTCCTCGCCGCAGGAGGGACAGGTGCGGTCGGCCTTCGCCGGCCAGAGGGAGGCGGCCAGGACCCACACCACCACGGTGCCTCCGACGACCGCGCCCACCCAGCCCACGATCGAGTCGGCGCCGAGGTTGATGACCGCGACCGCCAGGGCCACGGCTCCCAGGAGCAGCAGCGGCGCCAGGGCGGCGAGGAGGGACTGGAGGCGGGGAGGCACGGGAGCGCGAGGCCAGGTGCGCAGAGGCTACCCTTCCTAGGGCCATGACCTCTCCCGCCTCATCCCCCTGGCCCGTCAATCCCGTGCTGGTCGAGCTGTGGCGGGGAGAGGGCCTCGAGTCGGTGCACCGCGGGGCGTGGGCCGTGGTGGACACCGCGGGTGCGCTCGTCCGCGGGGGAGGGGACCTCGACCACGCGACCCCCTCGCGTAGCGCGGTCAAGTGCCTGCAGGCGCTGCCGCTCCTGGAGTCTGGGGCGGCCGACGCGGCGGGCTACGACGCGGCCGATGTGGCCCTGGCGCTCAGCTCGCACAACGCCGAGGCGGACCACACCGAGCGCGTGGCCGCGATCCTCGAGCGCCTCGGGCTGGGCGTGGAGGCCCTCCAGTGCGGAGCGCAGGAGCCCGGTGATCCCACCGCGCGCGCGGCCCTGCGCGAGGCGGGCGCGACGCCCTCCGCCCTGCACAACAACTGCTCCGGCAAGCACGCGGGGTTCCTCGCCGCCGCGCGCCAGCTGGGCCAGGATCCGGCCAGCTACCTCGACCCCGAGGGCGCCGTGCAGCGCGCGGTCCACGCCGCGGTCATGGACCTCTGCGGGCTCGAGGGGCCGGTGCCCTTCGCCATCGACGGCTGCTCCGCTCCGACCTGGCGCCTTTCGGTCCGTGACCTCGCGACCGCCTTCGCCCGCGTGGGCACGCCCGATGGCCTCGGTGCCGACCGCGCAGTGGCCTGCCGCAGGATGACCGCGGCCGCCGCCGCGCACCCGACCCTGATCGCGGGCCGCCACAAGCGCCTGTGCACCGCCCTGGTCGAGGCCTCGGGCGGGGCGCTCTTCCCCAAGATCGGCGCCGAGGGGGTCTACGCCATCGCGCGCGTGGGGAGCGGCGAGGCCCTCGCGCTCAAGATAGATGACGGCGGCGGCCGCGGCCTGCACGCCGCGGTGCTCGGCCTCCTTGGAGGACTCGGCTGGCTCGGTGAAGAGGCCCTCGCAGACCTGGCCCAGCGCTTCGGACCGCCGACCCGCAACTGGGCGGGGCGCGAGGTGGCCAGCTGGCGCGTCCCCATGCCCGGCGGGCGCGGGTAGAGTCGCCAGGGGCGCACGCCGCGCCCTCCGCGCCCATGGAGACCCCGCACCGCGAGCCGTCGAGTCCCCAGCTGCCGGCCTCGGTCCCGGCAGCGGGGCACAAGGGCGACGCTGGCCGCGTCCTGCTCGTGGCAGGCAGCACCGCCAGGCCATCGGCGCGGCCCTGCTGGCCGCGCGCGCCGCGCAGCGCGGCGGCGCCGGCCTCGTGACCGTGGCCCACCTCTGGCCTGGGACCCTGCCCATCGTGGCCGGCGGCGCGCCGGAGGCCCTGCACCTGGATCTTGCGAGCGCGCGCGATCTCCAGGCCGGCCGCCTGCCCCGCGCGCTCGCGGAGGCGAGGCGCGACGCCCGCGTCATCGGCCCCGGGCTCTCGCGGACGGGGCGCACGCGCGAGCTCGTCCGGCGCTCCCTCGAGGCAGAGGATCCCTCGCCGCTCGTCCTGGACGCCGATGGCCTGGCGGTGCTGGGCGGCGCTCCTGAGGTTCTCGCCGGCGCGAGCGCGCCCGTGGTGCTCACGCCGCACCCGGGGGAGGCAGCCGCGCTCCTGGAGCGCGAGCTGGGCTCGTCGGAGGACGCGCGCCTCGCGGCCGCTCGCGAGCTGGCGGAGGCCGCGCGCGCAGTGGTCGTGCTGAAGGGCCAGCACACCATCGTGGTGGAGCCCGGTGGCGGGCGCACGCATCGCTCGAATTGCGGGAATCCGGGCATGGCCACGGGGGGCAGCGGGGATGTCCTGGCCGGCCTGCTCGGGGCCTACCTGGCCCGCGCAGCGCGCATCGCGGCTGAGAGCGGCCAGGCCCTCGATCCGTTCGTGACGACCGTGGCCGCGGTCGAGGTGCACGGCCGCGCGGGCGACCGCGCCGCAGAGGTGACGGGCCGTCGGGCGCTGATCGCGTCGGACCTGCTCGACCACCTCGGGCCCATCCAGCGGGAGCTCGACGGGGCGTGAGCGTCGCGGCGGTCGCGCTGGCCCTCAGCGGCGTTCTCGGATCCGCGTCCGGAATGGCCTGGAGCGCTGAGGCGCTCATGGGCGCTCGGAGCGAGCGGCTCGACGCAGGAGGGGAGAGTGCGAGCGGGCCCGCGACGGTCCCCCCGAAGGACGCCTTCGAGCGCGAGGCCTGGACGCGTGCCGTAGCCCTCGGCCGCGCCTCGGATGCCGAGGTGCTTGCGAGCCTTGTAAGCGAGGACTGGAGCCTGAGGCGCGCCGCGGCAGACGGCCTGGCGCGCGCGGAGCGGCGCCCCTCGGCTGAGGTGCTCGAAGCACTCGGGCAGGCGGCGCTGGACCACCACGAGGGGGTGCGCGAGTGCGCCCTCGAGGCCGCGCTGCTCTGGGGGGCTGCGCTGCCCGAAGAGGTTGCCGCCGACCAGGGCGACGGCGAGGTCAGCCCCGCCGTGCGCCTTGCGTGGGCGCGCTTCGGTCCCCTGGAGGCCGTGGCCGCGCGCGCCCTCGACCCCGATCCCTGGGTCGCGGAGGCCGCCCGCTGGCGCCTGTTCGCCTGGGGGCCCGAGGCCGCGGCGGAGCAGGCCGCCGTGCTGCGCGCCGGGGTCCCGGTGGAGCCGCTCCTCGAGCCGCTCGCCCTCGGCGGTCTGGCCGCGTCCCTGCCGGACGCGCTGGAGGGAGCCGTCGACGACGCGATCCTGCACGGCTGGCGCGCGCGCCTGGGTCAGCGCTATCCCGCCCTGGAGCTGGCGTGGCGCTTCGAGGTGGGCGCCGACCGAGAGGCCGTGCGCAACGAGCGCGAGGAGGTGGCGCGCCTCGGTGGAGTGGCCCTCGGGCGCGCGCTGCTCGCGCGGCACGCGGGGGATCGCGAGCGCCAGCTGCATCCGACCGTCAGGCGCTTCCTGCTCGAGTGCGCCGCCGCGGCCCTCCCCGCGGACGAGGGTCTCGCCGCGGTGCTCGACCTCGCGACGCGCGATGCCGAGGAGGCGGCCCAGCTGCTGGAGGCGTGCCTCGCGCGCTGGGTCCGGCCGCACCCGCGCGATCTCATGCCCCTCCTGGCGCCCGAGCTGCCGACGGAGCTTGGCGACCGCGCGGCGCGGGCCCTCGCGGACTCCCTCGGGCACGACCATCACCGGGAGGCGGTGGAGGCCCTCTTGCCCCTGGTGTCCGGCGAGGACCGGGGGCGCCAGATCGAGAGCTTCAGCTGGCTGGCGAGCGCGCCGCTCACTGAGGAGGAGCAAGCGGCGCTCGTGGCAGCCTGGCGTGGCGTTCCGGAGCCGGACCGGGTGCACCGCCTGCGCTTCCTGCCCCGTGAGCGCATGCCGCGCGCGTTCCGGGAGGACCTGCTGGCCTTCTGCGCGCGCGAGGCCAGCTGCACCTCCAGCGTGGTCGAGCTGCTGGGCACCTGGCGTGCCGATGAGGAGGTCGAGCAGGCCCTGGCGCAGGCTCTGGACCGCGTCCTCCTCCGGCTCGAGACCCTCGAGGAGCGCGGTCCGCGCCTTGAGGCGGAGGCGCGCGCGGCCGAGCGCCTCGACGCGCTGGCGCAGGTCTCGCGCTCCGCGGCCAGAGCGCCCGCGGCCCGCGCCCTCGAGCTGGTCGCGCGGCCGGGGCTTCCCACCCGGCACCGCCTGCTGAAGCGCGCGGTGGCCGCGCTGGCGGGGGACGAGGAGGGGCGCGCGCTGCTGGAGCCCATGCTGACTCCCCGCGCGCCCCAGCGGGCGCGCTATGAGGCTGCGCTCGACCTGTGCGGCTTCGTCCCCGCGGCGGCGGACGTGCTGATCGTCCTGCACGGCTCCGTCGATCGCGTGCTGCAGCTGCGCGGCGTGCGCGCCCTCGCGCGTGACCGCACCCCGAGCGTTGACGCGTTCCTGGAGCGGCTCCAGGGCGAGGACGGCCCCTTCGAGGTGCGCAGCGCGGCCCTCGAGGTGCTCGCCGAGCACGGCCAGGTGGGGGCGCTCTCGCGCGCCCTGCAGGACGAGGACTTCGAGCTGCGGCTCACGGCCCTGGACCGGCTGGCCGGCCTCGAGGGAGGCGCGGAGATCCTGCGCCGCGCCCTCGACCAGCGCCTTGCGAGCGAGCCCTTCGCGCGCATGGACGAGTTCGAGGGCAGCGAGGTCCTGGACCTGCTGCGGGCCCTGGCGCGCCATGGCCCCGTGCCCGACGCGCTCGTGCCCTTGGCGCTGGCGCGGCCCGCGGCAGCGGCCGGCTCCGACCTGGCGGCACGGTTCGCAGCCGGCAGCCTGCCCAGTCCAGCCTCCCGCTGGAGGGCGGAGCTCGAGGCCTTCGCGGCCCTGGCGGAGACTGGCCAGGCGCGCGCGGCCCTGGAGGCCAGCGGCTCTTGGTGGGCCCTGGACGCCAGGCTGCTGCGCGAGCTGGCCTGGCTCGCGCGCGCAGACGACTCCCTGGCCGGGGAGCTGCTCACCGCTGCGCGGGTGGGGCTCCGCGGCGAGGCCGACGCGGACCCGACCCTGCTCGCGAGCTGGTGGGAGGTCGGCCGGGGCGCCGCCGCGAGCGAGGTCCACGAGGCGCGACGGTCTGCCGCCCTTCAGCGCCTCGGCCGCCTGCAGCGGGCGCGGCTCCCGCGCTAGACTGCGCTCCATGACGACCTCCGCCACGGACCAGAGCGCCGCCATTCCCCAGGGGGCGATCGAGACCCTGGACGACGGGATCGGCTTCGTTGCCCTCGTCGATCGCATGGCCGAGGACCCGGCCCTCAAGGTCGTCAACAGCGCGCGGATCTCCTACGACAAGCGCAAGGAGGCCTTCGACGAGAAGGACCAGAAGCTGTGCGGCTTCCTCTGGAAGCACGGTCACACCTCGCCCTTCCGGCACAGCTTCTACACCTTCCACTGGAAGGCGCCGCTGTTCGTGTTCCGGCAGGCGTTCAAGTACCAGGTCGGCTCGGGCTGGCGTGAGTACGAGGTGGAGGGCCAGAGCGTCTCGCTCGAGGTCTTCGACGTGATGTTCGACACGGACAAGGGCTGCTCGTGGAACGAGGTCAGCGGCCGCTACGTGCAGTGGACGCCTGAGTTCTACGTGCCGACGGTGATGCGCTCGAACCCGCCTCACGGCAACAAGCAGGCGTCGGTGGACCTGTCCTCCGACTTCGACCACGAGGGCGAGCGCGCGCGCATGCTGGGCGAGTGCCAGGAGGCCTTCCGCCAGTACGAGGAGCGCATCGAGCGCGGGGTCGCCAAGGAGATCGCCCGCATGATGCTCCCCCAGGGCCTGTACTCGCAGGCCTACTGGACCGTGAGCCTGCAGGGCGTGCTGCACTTCCTCGACCAGCGCCTGGCCGTGGACGCCCAGTTCGAGATCCGGCGCTTCGCGGAGGCCGTGGCCGAGCTCGTGCGGCCCGACCTCGAGCGCGTGGGCGTGGACCTGGACGCCCTGCGGCGCGCCCACGGCGAGGGCTGAGCCCGGGCCGGCGCGGCTTGGGATCGCGCGGCGCGTGGGGACCGCTCAGCCGCGACGCCTCCCGCTGAACCACCCTGTCTCTTGGCGCGTATGCTCCTAGGCATGCTGTCGAGTTCCTCTCTTCGCACCCGTGGTGGCGCAGTCCTGGGCGCGATGATCGCCCTGGGCCTGCCCCTGCTCCGTCCGGCGAGCCCCGGCGTGGCTGACGGGAACCCTCCTGGCGCCGAGGCGGTCCTGTCTCCGCCCGCCAGCCCCCAGGACGACCAGGGGCCGCCGGCGGTGGATCCCTTCGCGGACCTGCGCGCGGCCTTCGCGGCCCAGGGCATCGGCCTCGACGCCGAGCGCGGCATCGTGACCGCTCCGGCGGACGTGGCCGTGGTCAACGACCTGCTCGAGTACCTGCTGGTCATGCCCCACGGGGCGGCCCACGAGGCCCACTTCGTGACGACCGTTGACGCCGAGGTCCTGAACACCGCCCTGCTGACCCTCGGCGTCGCTCCCGGGATCAACGCCGACTGGGCGCCGAAGGAGCCCGCGCCCTCCCAGGAGGAGCTCGCGGCCGGCGTCTCGCCCTACGAGGTGCGCGTGCCGGAGGGGGATGGGCTCTACCTCTACGCCGGCTGGCGAGAGGGCGACGAGGTGCACCTGCACCGCATCGAGGACCTCGTGCGTGACCGCTTCCGCGGCCGCACCCTGCGGCGTCACCGATTCGTCTACCTGGGCTCGGCTCTGACCCAGCGTACGCCGGACGACCCCGCGCGCTTTGCCGCCAGCACCGACGGAAATCTGATCAATGTCAGCTTCTTCAAGGCTGGCCACACCCTGCTGACCACCGCGCTCGAGGAGTGCGTGGATCAGTCCGCCTGGCTGGCGAACGCCTGGCTGCTGCCGCCCGTGGGCAGCACCGTGCAGCTCGTCTTCGCGCGCGAGCGGCTCGTCCCCGACCTGGCGGGGCTCGGAGAGCTGCCGCAGGTCGCGCCCGCCCCTGAAGGAGCCCAGGGCCGGTGAGCCCGGCGGCCGAGCACGAGCTCGAGCTCCTGCGCCGGCTCGATGGGTGCGCGCGCACGGACCTCTGGTCCCGCGTCGCCGAGGGCCTGCTGCTCGCGCTGGGCGGGATCCCCGCGCTGCTCGCTCTCGCAGTGGCCGAAGGCCATGCGCCCGCTGACCCCGCGGCCGTGGGCGCCGCGGTGACGGGAGGCGTGCTGGTCGCCCTGGCCTGGCCGCTTGCGCGCGTGCGCTCGCGAGCGGCGCTGGTGGCCTGGGTCGCGGGCGAGCTGGGCGCGCGCGAGCTCTCGGCGGTGCACGACACGCTCCAGCGCGGCGGTGGGGGACCCTTGACCGGGCTTGCGGCCGCGCGCCTCAACGAGCGCTTCGAGCGCGCGCGCCTGCGCTCCGTTGCCCAGGGCAACATGTGGCGCTTCCTGGCCGTGCCGATGGTGGGCGGCCTGCTCCTGAGCTGGGTCGCCGACTCGAGCACCGCGCCCGTGACTGCGGACATGGGCGCCGCTCTGGAGGCCCTCTCCAGCAGCGCGACCACCGCGGCGCAGGACATCCTCGAACAGGTGGGCGCCGGGGACATGGACCAGGCCATGGCGGACGCCGTGCTGGAGGTCGCCCGCGGCGCGCGGGCCCTCGACGGGGCGGACGCCGAGGCGCTCGAGGCCTGGCTGGACCAGGCAGAGGAGCTCGCCCTGGCTCTCCAGCGCGAGGGGCAGCGCTCCGAGGCCCTCGACGCCGCGCGGGCCGCGGCCGAGGCCGCGAGCCTGGCGGCGAAGGCGGGTGGCACGCGCCGGGCCGAGGCGGACGACGCGTCCGGGGAGGGGGGCGCCGACGGCGGACCCCGAGAGGACGACCGAGGCGGCTCCGGACGGGGTTCGGTCGCCCAGAGCACCCCGGGAGAGGGCACAATGCCGGGCCAGCCCCAGCCCGCCCAGGTCTCCCAGACCCCGGCGGTCGCGGCCGCCGCCCGGGCGGCCCTCGACCCCCGCGACGCAGCGCTGGTGCAGGAGTTCCTCTCCCGCCTGCCCGAGCCGACCCCCCCGCGCGAGCCGTGACCGTTTCCTCCCGTACCCGGCCCCTTGGCCTGTGGATCATCGGCGCGCGCGGTGCGATCGGAACCTGCGTCTCCACCGGCCTGTACGGTCTGCGCCGCGGCCTGCTGGCGCCCACCGGGCTCGTGACCGAGGGGGCGGCCTTCGAGGGGCTGCCGCTGGCCGGCCTGGACCAGCTGGTCCTCGGTGGTCACGAGGTGTGCACGCGGGACCTCGCCACCGGCGCGGCCGAGCTCGTGCGCGCGGGAATCCTGCCTGCGACCGTCGTCGAGGCATGCCACGACGAGCTGGCGCAGTACGAGGCGCGCCTGCGCCCCGGTCTCCTGGACGGTCCCGGGGCGGGCGGCGACGACCTGGACCCGGAGAGCGCCGCGCGCAGCGCCCTGCCCCCGCGGGAGCAGATCGCCCTGCTGCAGGCCGACTGGGACGCGTTCGAGGCCGAGGCCGGCGTGGAGGGCACGGTGGTCGTGGACCTCACCAGCACCGAGGCCCAGCGCGCGTCGCAGCCCGAGTGGGAGCACCTCGAGGAGTTCGAGGCCGCGCTCGATGCGGGAGCGGCCCAGCCCGCCAGCGTGCTCTACGCCTACGCGGCCCTGTCCTCCGGGCGCGCGCTGGTCAACTTCACCCCGAACCGCTCCTCGTCCCTGCCGGCGCTCTGCGAGCTGGCGGAGCAGCGTGGGGTCGTGCATGCCGGTCGCGACGGCAAGACGGGGGAGACCCTGCTCAAGACCGCGCTGGCGCCCATGTTCAGCGGGCGCGCCCTGAAGGTGCTCGCCTGGCAGGGCTACAACATGCTGGGCAACCGCGACGGCGCGGTGCTGTCCGACGAGGCGCACAAGGCCACCAAGGTCCAGAACAAGGACCGCGCCCTGCGCGAGCTCCTGGGCGATGGAGAGGACCTGCACACCGGCGTGGGCATCGACTTCGTGCCCTCGCTCGGCGACTGGAAGACCGCCATGGACCTGGTGCACTTCGAGGGCTTCCTCGGCGCGCGCATGACGCTCCAGATGACCTGGACCGGCAGCGACTCGGCCCTCGCGGCCCCGCTGGTCCTCGACCTGGCGCGCCTGGTGGACCTGGCGGCGCGCGCGGGCGAGCGCGGCGCCCTTGCGGCGACGGCCTGCTTCTTCAAGGCTCCGCTCACGGGCGGGACCCACGACTTCCACGCCCAGCACCGGGCGCTGGTGGAGTGGGCCGACGGCCTGCGCTGAGCAGCCCGCTCACCCCTCGAGCGTGGCCCGGATCCAGGCGTCCGCCCGGGCGACCAGGTCGTCGAGGACCTCGGCGTGGCTGCGTCCGGTCCGCTTGGGGACCTTGAAGTCATGGTCGGCGTCCTTGATCCACTGCAGGGTGGGGGGGCCGCCGTGGTGGGCCAGGGCCTCCTCGAGGAGCTCGGGCGTGCAGAGGGGGTCGCGCGTGCCCGAGAGGAACAGGGCCGGGAGGGGCAGGGTCCGGAAGTGCTCGGCGCGCTGGCGCGAGGGCTTGCGCGGCGGGTGGAGCGGGAAGCCCAGGTGCACCAGCGCGCGCACGCAGGCCTCGGTGGAGGGCGCGCCCTGGGCCGCCAGGTGGGAGCCCATGCGCGCGCCCATGGACTTGCCCATGAGGACCACGGGCTGTCCCGGGCAGCGCTCGGTCAGGGCGGCCAAGGCCGCGGCGTGACCGGCCTCGAGCTTGGGCGCGCGGTCGGGCGGGCGGCGGCGTCCCTCGCGTGCCATGCGCTCCGCGTAGCCGTAGCGGAAGCGCAGGACGCTGAGGCCGCGCTCCGCCAGGCCCCGGGCCACATGCTCGAGGAATGCGCTGGCGCCGTCGGCCCCTGCGCCGTGGGCGAGGAGCACGGCCGGCCTGCGCGCGTTCCCCGCGTTTCCGGTGTCCCCTGCGTTTCCGGTGTCCCCTGCGTTTCCGGCGTCCCACCATGCTCCCACCTCCTCGGGCTCGCAGCCCGGCGTGGGCACGGTGAGGTCGGGCGGCCGCATGGGCGGAGCGTACACTCCCCTCCCGCCCGCTCGACCGGCCGCACCGCGCTGACCTCACCATGACCCCCTCTCCCCGCTCTCGTGGCCCGCGCGGCGCGCGCCTGCGCCTCGAGACCACGACCCTCTGGCATCACCCGAGCCAGCAGCATGGTGAGGTCCCCATGGGAACGCCGGGCTACGAGGGGCGCACGCCCACCTATGTGATCTGGAACCTCGTCCAGCGCTATACGCAGCCCGGAGACACGGTGCTCGATCCGTTCTGCGGCGGAGGCACGACCCTTGACGTGGCGCGGAGCCTCGGCCGCGAGGCCATCGGGTTCGATGTGCGGCCCATCCGCGAGGACATTCGTGACGGGGACGCGCGCTCGATCGACCTGCCCGCGGAGAGCGTCGACCTCGTGTTCATGGATCCGCCCTGGAGCACGCACCTCGACTACTCCGACGACCCGCGCTGCCTCGGCAACCTGAGCGCCTTCGAGCCGGGCTACTTCGACGCCCTGGGCCGCGTGTTCAGCCAGGTGGACCGCGTCCTGAAGGACGGCGGGCACCTGGGTCTCTTGGTCTCGGACACCTACAAGAAGAAGCGCGGCTTCGTGCCCGTGGCTGCGCGCCTCTCCACCATGCTCGAGCGCCGCTTCCAGCCCGTGGACCACATCGCCGTCGTGCGCGGCTCGAAGACCCTCAGCGACGGCCGCTACCACAAGGCCGCCGAGGAGGAGAACTTCTTCCTCCGGGGCTTCAACCACCTGCTGATCTTCCGCAAGGGCGCGGCGCGCTGAGCGCGGCCCGTCCTCCGCGCCCTCAGTCGGCTCGGACCGCCGAGGCCAGGGACCAGTAGCCGAAGGTGCGCTCCACGCGGACATCGCGGAAGCCGCCGCGGGTGAGGAGCGCCTCCAGGTCGCCGGGGGTCCACTGCCGGCCCTCGGTCCACACCAGCATGTCGAGGTTCACGAGGGCGTTGGCGAGGGGGCCGCTGCCGTCGTCGTCCACGAGCTTCTCGTGCAGGAGCAGGCGACCGCCGGGGGCGAGGGCTTCACGCGCGCGTGCGACCAGGCGCTCGGCCTCCTCGTCGCTCCAGTCGTGCAGGATCTGACTCAGGAGGATCGCGTCGTGGGGGCCCGGCCAGGCGTCGGCGAAGAGGCTGCCCTCGATCGCCTGGACGCGATCCGCCAGCCCGGCGGCCTCGGCGAACTCGTTCGCCAGGGGGACGACCGCAGGGATCTCCAGGATCGTGCAGGAGAGGTTCGGGAAGCGCGCGGCGAGGGCGAGGGACAGGGCTCCGGAGCCGCCGCCCGGATCCAGCAGGCTGCGCGCGTCGGCGAGGGGCGCCACCGCGGCCATGGCCGCGGCCGGGCGGGCGCTGATGGCGTGCATGGCCTCGGTGAAGGCGCGCGCCTTGGCCGGGTCCTTGGCGTGGGCCTCCCACGGGTCCTCCGCGTCGTACACGCAGGGGCCGCCGCTGCGCAGGCCCTCGAGCACGCGGGCGGGGGAGAGGAACTCGTCCACCTCGAGGTCGATCAGACCCGCCAGGGAACCCTCGCGTCCGCGGACCGCGGAGGCGGCGACCGGCGCGGGGAGGGACCAGAGCCCGTCGGCGTCCCGCCGGACCAGCCCGGCAGCCCCCATGGCGGTCAGCCAGGCACGCAGGCCCCGCGGGTGCGTGCCCGTCGCCTCGGCCAGCTCGGCCTCCGTGCGCGGAGCCGCGTCCAGCGCGTCGAACAGGCCCGCCCTCACGCCCGCGGCGAGCCCGGCCGAGAGGCGTCCCGCCACATAGGCGTCGTAGACGAGGCGGTCGTCCGCGGAAGGCGGGGGAGAGGCGCTCATGGGCGCGGATCATACAGGCGCGCCCCGCGCCATCCTGCGGAGGGACGGGCGCGGGGCGCGCGAAGCACCCGGCTCGCGGTCAGTCCTGGACGCCCAGGGTCTCCACGAAGAAGACGAGGGTCGAGCCGCCGGGGATGGTCGGCGGCGAGCCGCGGTCGCCGTAGCCGAGGTCCGAGGGGATCACGAGGATCACCGCGCCGCCCTCGCCGATGAGCTGCATGCCCTCGGTCCAGCCGGCGATGACCTGGCTGAGGCCGAACGAGATCGGCTGGCCGCGGTCGTAGCTGGCGTCGAACTGCTTGCCGTTGGTGGCGAGCCAGCCGCAGTAGTGGACCGTGACGCTGCTCATCGGGCCCGCGGGCTTCTTGCCCTCGCCGGGGCGCACGATCTTGTACTTGAGGCCGCTCGGAGTGGTCGTGAGCTCCTCGTCGGGGGGCAGCACGAACTCGGGCTTGGTGTAGGTGCGCGCGTCCTTGCAGGAGAGCTGCCAGATGGTGTGCTCGTAGGGCTCGTTGATGCGCAGCTTCTGCAGCCAAGAGGCGCCCACCGCCTTGGGGATGCGCAGGTTGCAGCTGCCGCCGGGCTTGAGGACCGCGAGCGCCTGCTGGAAGAACGGCAGCACGATGCGCGAGGGATCTCCCGAGAGGTCCTGCCCGAGCATGCTGTCCGTGAAGAGCACCTCGCCCTCGGTGGTGTAGATGGCCCAGCCGATCTTGACGAAGCCGAAGGTGCCCGCGGCCGCGTCGCCGCTGCCCTCGAGCAGGGACTGGTACTGGACGCCGTCCTTCAGCTCCTGCACCGGATCCCCGTCGCGCCAGGGCTGGTAGGGGAGCGCGCGGTCGGTGACCTCGATCAGCTCGACATCAAAGATCAGGGTGGCGTTGGCCGGGATGCGGGGCGGAGCGCCGCGCTCCCCGTAGCCGAGGGCCGCGGGGATGGTCATCTTCCAGCGGGCGCCCGGGGTCATCAGCATCAGGCCCTCGTTCCAGCCCTCGATGAGCTGGCCGACCGAGAACTCGGCCGGCACGCCGCGCTGGCGGCTCGAGTCGAAGACCTTCCCGTCGGTGGTCCAGCCCGTGTAGTGGACCAGGACCTTGTCGCCGCGGTTGGGGGACTCGCCCTCACCGCCGGGGGTCAGCACCGAGTACTTGAGGCCCGAGGGCAGCTCGACGATCTCGGTGTCCTCGGGGATGGGCGGGGTGCCCTGGGGGTCCTGGGCCATGGTCGCCGCAAGGGGAAGCAGGAGAAGGAGGGAGCTCAGCATGGTGGTGTGCGCGGCCCCTTGG
>JBDQFW010000058.1:0-16950 GCA_040265735.1 Planctomycetota bacterium
AGGCCCCCCCGGGCTACTACGCGACGGTGGACGAGACCAGCGCGAGCGCCTTGCGAACGACCCTGCACGCGGTGATCGACGACCACACGCGGCGCCCGTACACGGGCGGGAGCCTCGACACCTGGGACATCCTGAACCTCGCCCAGGAAAACCCGGCGGACTCCAGCGAGATCCTCGATGTGTACCGCAACCGCGCGTACACGAAGGGTGACCAGGACTACAACCGCGAGCACACCTGGCCCAAGTCCTACGGCTTCCCCGACGACGGGCTGGACAACTACCCCTTCACGGACTGCCACATGCTGCACCTGTGCGACGGTGGCTACAACTCGGCGCGCAGCAACCGGCCGTACCGCATGTGCAGCAGCGCCTGCTCGGAGTACCCGAGCGACGGCGGCGGTTCCGGGTCCTACCCGGGGAACTCGAACTGGGGAAGCGGCCAGTTCACGAACGGCACCTGGGAGGTCTGGAGCGGCCGGCGCGGGGACGTGGCGCGCTCGCTGCTCTACGCGGACCTGCGCTACGAGGGCGACACCCACGGCGTGACCGGCGTGGATGAGCCGGACCTGATCCTCACGGACAACATCTCGCTGGTCGCCGCGTCGAACACGGGCCAGAACGAGGACGTGGCCTACATGGGCCTCCTGTCGGTCCTGCTCACCTGGCACGCCCAGGACCCGGTAGACGCCTTCGAGCTCCAGCGCAACGACGTGGTGTTCCAGCTGCAGGGCAACCGCAACCCCTTCGTGGACCACCCCGAGTGGGTCGACTGTCTCTGGAACGGGTCCTGTAATGGCGGCGGAGGAGGAGGCGGCGGCGGCTCCGCGACCAACTACTGCACCCCGGCCACCCCGAACTCCTCGGGCAGCTCCGCTGCGATCACCTGGTTCGGCAGCTACACCGTCGCGGACCAGGACTTCACCCTCGTGGTGAGCGGCCTGCCCTCGAGCCAGTTCGGCTACTTCCTCGTGAGCGAGACCCAGGCCGTGGTGATCAACCCCGGGGGCTCGCAGGGCGTACTCTGCCTCGGCGGCACCATCGGCCGCTTCAGCAGCCAGATCCAGAACAGCGGAGCCCTGGGGACCTTCTCGATCCCGGTCAACCTCACCGCGCTGCCCACGACCCCCGCGGTGGCGGTAGCGCCCGGCGACACCTGGAACTTCACCGCCTGGTACCGGGACAACAATCCTGGGCCAACCTCGAACTTCACCGACGCGCTCGCGGTCTCGTTCGACTGAGGCCCTGGCGGGCCGTCAGCCCCGCAGGGCACTGGCCCACTGCTCCCAGCGAGCCGCGGCGCCGCCGCGGCGCACGGCCCCTTCTGGCGCCTCGAGGAGGACCAGGCTGGGCAGCTCGCGCACCCGGAGGGTGCCGCCGAAGTCCACCTGCTGACCGCCGCGCGCGGCCAGGACCTGCTCCAGCGCGCAGGAGCCCTCGGGAGCCGCGTGGGCCTGGCCCTCGCCCAGCCCCTGCACGCGAATCTGCGCGGGCTCGAGGTGCGGGAGCCAGGCACCGGCCCCCGCCAGCTGCCGGACCAGGTGGGCCATGGCCTCGGCCAGGCCAGGAAGAGCGCCCTCCGCGAGCTCGAGAGCGCGCTCCAGGCTCGGCCCGGGATCCGCGTCGCGGGTCAGCAGAGCCGAGCGCCCCGAGCGAGGGTCAGCCACTACGGCCAGGGGCTCCACGGTGGCGACGCCGGCCGCCCGCAGGTGACAGAGCAGGTTCCACTCGCGCTCCGCCGGCGAGGCCCCCCCCGGCGCGCGCAGCCGCCAGCGCAGCCCCGTGAGCGGGCCCCAGGGCGCGAAGCGCCGCAGCCGCAGCCAGCCCGTGCCCGCGCCGCGTGGCGCACCGCGGAGGCGATCCTCGCCGGGAAGGGGCGTGCCCGGGAGCGGCAGGCGCACCGTGTCCCAGCCCCGCCCGGCGGGCAGGTCCTCCGCCGAGGCGCTGCCCCACAGCTCGCCCTCGAGAAGCGCGCGCGCGTCGTCCGCTCCGAGGGCCCACGGGTCCTGGATCCCCGGCGCGAGGGTGCAGCGCAGGTCGGTCGGGGCGGAGCGGGGTGCGGTCACGGGCCGGGTCCTCGACGCGGAGTCTAGCGCTCCGCCGAGGCCGGCCCCGTACACTCCCCCAGCCCATGGCACGCGTCTTCCTCCTCGACGGTACGGCCCTCGCCTACCGCGCCCACTTCGCCATGGCCCGCTCGGGCCTGACCTCGCCCGAGGGGCTCCCCACCGGGGCCGTGTTCGGCTTCACGAGCACCCTGCGCCGGATCCTGCGCGAGGAGAAGCCCGACCTCATCGCCGTGGCCCTCGACCCCAAGGGCCCCACCTTCCGGCACAGGCAGTACGCCGAGTACAAGGCCACGCGCGAGAAGGCGCCCGAGGAGATGATCGCCCAGCTCGACCTCATCCGCGAGGTGGTGCGCGCGCACGGCATCCCCCTGTTCGAGGTCCCTGGGTTCGAGGCGGACGATGTGATCGGCACCCTCTCGCGTGAGGCGGAGGCCGCCGGTCACGAGGTCATGATCGTCACGGGCGACAAGGACCTCATGCAGCTCGTGAGCGAGAGCGTGCGTCTCTACAACGTGTTCAAGCCCGGGGTGGAGCTCGTCATCGAGGGGCTCGAAGCCGTCAAGAACAAGTTCGGCACGACCCCCGACCACGTGATCGACGTGCTTGCGATCATGGGCGACGCCTCCGACAACGTGCCCGGCGTCAAGGGCATCGGCGAGAAGGGTGCACAGAAGCTGATCGGGGAGTTCGGCAGCGTGCAGGGCGTCCTCGACCGTCTGGAGGAGGTGAAGGGCAAGAACCGCGAGCGCATCGAGGAGCAGCGCGATCAGCTGCTCATGAGCCTCGACCTCGTCACCATCGACACGAAGGTCCCCCTCGATCCGGGCTTCGCGGGCATCTCCGCACCCGAGCCAGACGCCGCGGTCCTCGCCGAGCTCTTCCGCTCGCTGGACTTCCGCAGCATGGCCCAGGAGGTCTCCCAGGCGGTCGCGCGCGAGGAGGAGGTGCGGGACTACGTGACCGTGACCAGCGCCAGCGAGCTCGAGGCGATGATCGCCGAGCTGCGCGAGGCCGGCCGGTTCTCCTTCGACAGCGAGACCACGGGGCTGCAGCCCCTCGAGGTGGCCATCGTGGGGCTGTCGTTCTCCGCCCAGGCGGGGCGCGCGTTCTATGTCCCCTTCAACGCCAGCCCGCCCATCCTGCCCGGGGGAACGGAGGCGCTGCTCGAGGCCCTACGCCCCCTGCTCGAGGATCCTGAGCTCGAGCGCATCGCCCAGAACTGGAAGTACGACGCCCTCGTGCTCTCGGCCCACGGGATCCAGGTCCCGCCGCCCGCTTTCGACACCATGGTCGCGAGCTTCACGCTGGCGGGGGCCACGCGGCGGCACAACCTCGACGACCTGGCGCTGGTCTACTTCGGCCTGCACAAGATCCCCACCAGCGCGATCATCGGGAAGGGCAAGAACCAGGTGACCATGGCCGAGGTGCTCGTTGAGCAGGTCGCCGAGTACGCCTGCGAGGACGCCGAGGTCACCTGGCGCCTGTTCGAGGCCATGGCCCCGGAGATCGACGAGAGCGGGAACGCCGAGCTCTTCCACGACCTGGAGCTGCCCCTGATCCCCGTGCTGGCCGCCATGGAGCGGCGCGGGATCCGGCTGGACGTGGAGCGCGTCGAGGCCATGGGAGAGGGCCTGGAGGCAGACATCGAGGCCAGCCTCGCCCGCATCCGCGAGCTGGCCGGCGTGCCCGACCTCAACCCCGGCAGCACGAAGGCCCTCGGCAAGGTGCTCTTCGAGGACCTGTGCATCCAGGACGAGGCCGGCGTGAAGCGGGTCAAGAAGACCAAGACGGGCTACGCCACGGATCAGGCGACCCTGAACCAGTCCTATGGCGAGGTCGAGATCGTCCGGGAGCTGCTGCAGTACCGCGAGCTGACCAAGCTGAAGAGCACCTATGTGGACGCCCTGCCGCGCTATGTGAACCCGCGCACCGGCCGCGTGCACTGCTCCTTCTCCCAGGTCTCCGCGGCGACCGGCCGCCTGGCCTGCTCGGACCCGAACCTGCAGAACATCCCCGTCCGCACCGAGCGCGGCCGGCGCCTGCGCGAGTGCTTCGTCCCGCGCCTGCCCGACGAGCACGGGGAGTGGGTCCTCCTGGCGGCGGACTACAGCCAGGTGGAGCTGCGCATCATGGCGCACCTCGCCCAGGAGCCCTTCCTGATCGAGGCCTTCGGACGCGGGGAGGACATCCACTCGGCGACCGCGGCCGCGGTGTTCGGCGTGGACGCGGGCAGCGTCGACCGGGCCATGCGCTCCCAGGCGAAGGCCATCAACTTCGGGCTGCTGTACGGCATGGGCCCGCAGCGCCTGGCGCGGGAGACGGGGCTGACCCTGCCCGAGGCCCAGGAGTTCATCGGCCGCTACTTCGAGGCCCTGCCGCGCGTGAAGGAGTGGCTCGACCGCACGCGCGCGGACGCCGAGGAGCACGGGTTCGTGACGACCCTGTCCGGCCGCGTGCGCGCCCTGCCCGACCTCACCTCGAGCAATCGCATGGCCCAGATCAACGCCGAACGCAGCGCCATCAACGCGCCGATGCAGGGCAGCGCCGCGGACATCATCAAGCGGGCGATGATCGACCTCGAGGCGCGCCTCGAGGCCTCCCCCCTGCGGGCCCAGCTCCTGCTGCAGGTCCATGACGAGCTGGTGCTGGAGGTGCCGGTCTCCGAGCTCGAGGCCACCCGCGAGATGGTCCGGGAGGCCATGGAGGGTGCCGCGGACCTTGCGGTCCCCCTAGCCGTGGACTTCGGGCACGGGGCCAGCTGGCTCGAGGCCCACTGACGCGCCCCCACGCCCGGGGGCGGAGCCTGCGGCTCGATGCCGCACGCACCCTCCACCGCGGTGCCCCGACCTGACGCCCGCGGCAGGTCTTCGGGCCCCCTGCTGCTTGGCCGGGGGTGCTGGGCGTGATAGAACGGCTTCCCTTGCCCGTGGGGGGCAGGGCACCCAGGTCCACCCGGACCAGGCCCCGGAACCGGCCCCGTACCCCGCGAGCCTCCAGCGCCATGGCCCAGACCGAGCTCGAGAAGACCGCAGAGGCGGGACTGTTCGACGTGGACCCGGAGCTGTGCATCGCCTGTGATGCCTGCTGCCAGGACTTCCCCGAGATCTTCTACATGGGTGGGGACCAGAAGGCCCACACCCTCGATGACCAGCAGGCGACCCTCTACAACGCCCGCACGGTGGTCGACATCTGCCCGACCAGCGCCATCGGGTTCTCGGGCGAGCTCCCCCCCGCGGAGCTGACCGTCGAGCTCGAGGAGGTGCCCGGCTGGGAGGCCGAGTTCGCGCGCTGGAAGGGCCTGCCCGAGGACAAGGTCGAGCGCGACCGCCGCTACGGCCGCGACTACAAGGTCGAGACCGAGAAGGGCTGGATCGAGATCACCCTCAACCTGCCGACCCGCGTGCCGGCGGTGCGCGACCGCTTCCGCTACGGGGCGCCGGCGGAGATGCCGGAGTACAACGTGCACGTCTACCGGCAGGGCACCAAGGTGGCCCTGACCGCGTGGGTGCCGCGCCTGTCCCCCAGCGACAAGCAGGACGCCAAGGTGCTCAAGGCCAAGATCCTGGCCCTGACCCACACCTCGAGCTCCTTCCCGGGCCGCTTCACCACCGAGTGGGAGTTCCCGAACGCCGACATCGTTGGCATGCGTCACCGCTTCGACGCCCACGGGCAGGTGCGCATCCTGGCCTTCACCGACCAGGCGGCCATGGACGCCCACCAGTGGGAGTCGCACTTCATCACGGAGAAGTGCACCTCCTGCTCGATCTGCGAGCGCGTCTGCCCGACCAACGCGATCTCCGCTGGCGAGCGCTACTTCATCGATCCGTCGCTGTGCATCAACTGCAGCGTGTGCGGGGTCTACTGCCCCTTCGACGCGATCGACGACAACATGGAGGTCACCGTCCAGAAGATCAAACCCAAGCAGGTGCCGAAGGCGCGCGTCGACGAGGCGCTCTGCACTGGGTGTGAGTTCTGCGTGGATGTGTGCCCGTTCGAGGCCCTCGAGATGCGCGGACTCGTGGACGCCGGCGAGTACAGCCTGCCCCAGACCTCTCAGATCGCCGCGGTGATCGACAAGAACTGCGTCTCCTGCAAGCTGTGCGAGCAGGTCTGCATCAAGGACGCCATCGACGTGCCGCGCCCGCACCAGTTCGAGGACATCGGCATGTCCTTCATGAGCTACCTCACGGACGAGCACTGAGTCTTCCGCCCCGCGGCGTTCCAGGGCAGGGACAGGCTCTCCTCAGGAGCCCGGGACCCGCCGGACCTGCAGGGCCGGCCCGTCCTCGGGGGCGCGCTCGGGCTCGTACACGATCGGGTGCGCCGGGAGGCCGCGCCACCCGTCACGCTCCCAGACCTCGAGGGCCTCTGCGTGGCGCACTCCCGCGCGCACCGCGTCGCCCACCGCGACGCGGGTCCAGCCCGAGTCCTCCGCCTCCACCAGCTCCCGCAGGAGCCGGTGGTGCTCGAACCAGCGCTCGGGCGGCATGGACGCGTCTAGGACGAGCAGAGCCACCGCCGCCTCGTCCAGGCGCGCCTGCAGCAAGCGGAGGGTCGGGTAGTGGTTCGTGTACTGGCGCCCGTTCCAGTCGTCCGTGATGAGGAAGCGCGAGGCGCGCAGCACGAAGCGCCCCGGGCGCGGGCCGGCCTCCAGGGCAGCGAGCCCCCCGATCACGAGCCCCTCGCCGATGGCGTCCGAGGCCACGAGGACGCGGGCGTCAGGCGCCTCCGCGCAGAGCGGCGCGAGGAGCGGCGTCGCGCCGACCTCGTCCTTACGCACGACCTCGAAGGGCCCCGCCAGGAAGGCGACCCCGGCTAGGACGAGCCAGGGCAGGGGTCCGCCTCCGAGGCGCCGCCCGAGCGCCTCCGCGCCGAGGCCGGCGAGGAGCGCCCAGCACGGGGCAACGAGGCACAGGTGCCGGGTGAGCGGGCTGCTGGGCAGGATGACGAGCAGCAGCAGCAGGCCCGCCAGGAAGGCCCCCGAGGCCGCGCGAAAGGCGCGCCGAGAGTCCTCGAGCTCTGCCGCTCCGTCCGTCGTCGCGGGCGAGGGAAGCACCAGCCCGGCGAGGGCGAGGATCGCGACGCCGATGCCGCCCAGGTCCGCCACCAGCCCCCACAGGTAGATCGGAGTCGCCGCCGCGGTGTAGGCCCAGTGGGGCGAGGCGCCGCCGTCCCAGGAGCTGGCCTGGTACCCGGTGGTGAGCAGGTACCAGGGCGCGCAGAGGCCCAGCACGAGCGCGGCAGAGGCCCAGAGCGCGGGCCTGCGCAGCAGCTCGTAGCGCCCGGTGAAGACCACGCCCAGCGCGGGGACTGCCGCGAGGGCCAGAGCGTTGCCCTTGGTCAGGATCGCCACCACGGCCCAGAGCCCGAAGGCGAGGGAGCTGCCGAGGTCCCCGCGCTGCAGGAGGCGCGCCCCGGCCAACACCGCGGCCGTGCACCCGAGCGCCAGGGGCAGCTCGGTCATGACCATGCCGGAGAGCCGCTGCACCAGCGGCAGCGCGACAAGCAGGGCCAGCGGGGCCCACGGAGTGATCCCCAGGCCGCGGGCCGCGCGGGCCACGAGGGCGAGGAGGCCTCCCCCCACGGCGCAGATGAACGCCACCGCGCTCGCAGTCCCCACGCCGAAGAGCACCATCCAGAGGCCGAGCGCGCCGTAGAGCACCGGGGGCCATTGGCCGATGGCCACCTTCGGCAGGTGGGCGTAGTAGGCGCGGGCGTAGCCCAGCGGGTCCGCGTAGGCCCCGGACAGGAGCCAGTCGCGCACCATGATCGCCGTGACGAAGTGCGCGGGCTCGTCGTCCTGGGCGCCAACTCCAGAAGCCAGCGCGCCCCGTCCCCAGGCCGACGCAAGGAGCACGATGAAGCCGGCCAGGAGCACGGCGAGGAAGGAGCGGGCGCTGCGAGCCATCGCTCTGTGTCTATCGGCTCGCCCGGCTGGTCAGCGGTCGGAATCCGGCGCGTCCGTTTCTCCGCCGGGCTGCTCGGGCCTGCCCGAGGCCTTCCGAGGGGGCTCCTGCCCCAGGAGGCTCGCCGGCAGGACCACCGCGCGCCCGTGGCGCTTGCGCAGGCGGTCGAGGCTCTCGGTCGCCCGGGCCAGGCGCGACTGGGACTCGATCCACAGGTCCCGGGAGGAGGGGTGGCCGTTGAAGAGGGAGCCCTGCTGCGGGCGCCGTACGTCCTCGAGCTTGCTCACCGAGACCCCCAGGAGGCGCAGCGGCCGGCGCTCGACCCGCCCCAGGAGCTCGTGCGCGACCTTGAAGATGCGCGGGCCCAGGTTGGTCGGGTAGTCGAGGGTCTTGGAGCGCGTGACGGTGCTGAAGTCCCCGTAGCGGGCCTTGAGGGTCACGGTCCGCCCGCGCAGCCCCTTGTCCCGCAGGGTGAAGGCCACCTCCTCGCAGAACGAGAGCAGGAACTGGCGCAGCTGGTCGGGGTCGGCGAGGTCCTCCGGGAAGGTGCGCTCCATGCCGTGGGACTTCTCCTCGCGGCGCGGCGTGACCCGGCGCGGGTCGATGCCGTGGGCGAGGTCGTGGATCCAGAGCCCCGAAGCACCGAAGCGCTGGCGCACCTCGTCGCGCGGGAGGTCGGCCAGGTCCGAGACGGTGCTCACTCCCAGGGCCTCGAGCCGCTGGGTGAGGCGCGGCCCCACGCCGTAGATCTTGGAGACCGGCAGGGGGTCGAGGACCTCGCGGACCTCCCCCTCGCGGATCACGCGGAACCCGTCGGGCTTGTCGAGGTCGCTGGCGAGCTTGGCCAGGAACTTCGTCGGGGCGACGCCGACCGAGGCGACGAGCCCGGTCTCCCGCAGGATGTCGGCCTTGATCGAGCGCCCCACCTGGATGCCGTCCCCGAACAGGCGCTCGGAGCCCGTCACGTCGAGGAAGGCCTCGTCCAGGCTCAGCGGCTCCACCATGGGCGTGTAGCGCTGGAACACGCCCATGATCTCGCGGCTAACGCTGGTGTACTTGTCGAAGTCCGGCGGCAGTAGGACGAGCTCGGGGCAGCGCCGCCGCGCCTCCGCGGTGGGCATGGCCGAGTGCACTCCGAAGGCGCGCGCCTCGTAGCTGGCGGCGGCGATCACGCCGCGCCCCGAGGCCGGCCCTCCCACGCACACCGGCAGACCCGCCAGGGACGGGTTGTCACGCAGCTCCACGGACGCATAGAAGGCGTCCATGTCCACATGCAGGATGGACGGAACGGGGGAGGACGACATGGCCGGGGGCGCCGCTCGTTCTCCGCAGAGAGTCCGGTCGAGGGGGGAGGTGACCGGCCAAACCGCGGACGGGGACCTTCCATCGTACCCCAGGGGCTGCAAGGCCCTGGGAGGGGCCGGGACTCCCAGGGGCCGCCACCCCGCCGGGCCGGCCGGTAGGATCCCGCCCCCATGGACCGCCGCCCCGTCCACCTCGAGGCCCTGGGCCTGCACCTGCCCGACGAGCAGGTCACCAGCCTGGCCCTGGAGGAGCGCCTCGAGCCCCTGCTCGCGCGCCTCGGGCTGTCCCCGGGCCGCCTGGAGCTGATGAGCGGCATCCGCGAGCGGCGCTTCTTCCCCCCCGGCACGCGCCCCAGCGCAGTGGCCGCGCGAGCAGCCGAGGACGCGCTGGCCCGCAGCCCCCTGGACCGGGGGCGCATCGGGATGCTCATCCACGGCTCGGTGTGCCGTGACTTCCTCGAGCCCGCCACCGCGTCGGTCGTCCACCGCGCCCTGGGCCTGCCCCCCACCTGCCAGGCCTTCGACCTCTCGAACGCCTGCCTCGGGGTCCTCGACGGCATGGCCCTGGCCGCCGACGCCATCGCCGCCGGGACGATCGAGGCGGCCCTGGTCGTGACCGGGGAGGACGGCCGGCCCCTGGTCGAGCGCACCCTCCAGGACCTGCTGAGCCTCGAGGACGACCGCGCGGCGCGGCGCGCCCTGAAGACCGCCTACGCCTCCCTCACCATCGGCTCGGGCGCAGCCGCCGTGCTGCTCGCCGCCGAGGACCTCGCCTCCTCGCCGCACCGCTGGCGCACCAGCGTGGCACGCGCCGACACGGACGCAGTGGAGCTCTGCTCCGGTGACCACGCCGCGGGCGGCGGGCTGCAGATGGAGACCGACAGCGAGGCCCTCCTGCAGGCGGGAAACGCCCTCGCTTCGCGCACCTTCGGGCCCTTCCTCGAGGCCGCGGGGTGGGCGCGCGAGGACCTGCAGGCCGTGGTGACCCACCAGGTCGGCAGCGCCCACCGGAGGCTGCTGTACGAGACCCTCGAGCTCGACCTCGACCTCGACTTCCCGACGGTCACCACCCTGGGGAACATGGGCTCGGCCTCCCTGCCCGCGACCCTGGCCCTCGCCGCCCGCGAGGGCTTCCTCGACTCCCGCTCGCGCGTGGCCCTGCTCGGGATCGGGAGCGGACTGCACTGCCGCATGGCGGCCCTGGACTGGAACCCCGCATGACGCCTCCCCACCTCCTCGACGCCGTCGTCCTCGAGCCCGGCCGCCCCGCCGACGCCGCCGTCCTCTGGCTGCACGGCCTTGGCGCCAACGGCCACGACTTCCCGCCGGTCGTGGCCGAGCTCGGCCTGCCCGACGACCACGCGATTCGGTTCGTGTTCCCGCACGCGCCGCCGATGCCCGTGACCCTCAACTTCGGCATGGTGATGCCGGCCTGGTACGACATCCTCGCCATGGACTTCGACCGGCGGGCGGACGAGCCCGGGATCAGGCGCTCGGCCGCGCAGCTCGCGGACCTGATCCAGCGCGAGCGCGACCGCGGCATCCCCTCCGAGCGCATCGTCCTCGCCGGGTTCAGTCAGGGCGGGGCGATCGCCCTGCACCAGGGGCTGCGCCACGCCGAGCCCCTGGCGGGGATCATGGCCCTCTCCACCTACCTGGCCGCGGACTGCGACCTGGATGCGGAGCGGAGCCCCGCCAACGCCGGAGTGCCCGTGTTCCAGGCCCACGGCACCCAGGACCCGATGGTGCTGCCCGCCATGGGCCAGGCCGCGCGGCAGCGGCTCGAGGACCTGGGCTACGCGGTCGAGTGGCACGAGTACCCCATGCAGCACCAGGTCTGCCGCGAGGAGATCGACGCCATGGGCACCTGGCTGCGCCGGGTGCTCGAGCTACGCGGGGCCTGAGGGGGCGCCGGCCCGAGCCTCGGAATTCGCCCGGGACGCGCCTTGCGCCGGCCCCCCGCTGCACCTACAACTCCGGCTCACGGATTTCACGGATTTGTGAAATCCGTGAAGACCCTCGGGTTCTCCCCCATGTCGACCCCCTCCACCGATCCCCCGGAGCAGGCCCTCGTGCCCGTGCTCGACCCCGAGCTGGCCGCGGAGCTCCCGGCCTTCGAGGCCTTCTTCAAGGCCTTCGGGTTCAAGCCCATCCACGGGCGGGTGTGGGGCCTGCTGGTGCTCGCAGGGCAGCCGCTCTCGAGCAAGGAGATCAGCCACGAGCTGTCGATCAGCCAGGGTGCCACCAGCACGACGCTCAACGACCTCGCGGAGTGGGGCGCGATCCAGTCGTCGTTCGAGTCCCACCGCCGCTGCAACCTGCACGCCCCGGTCGAGAACACCCTGTCGATCGTGGCCACGGTGCTGCGCCGGCGGGAGCAGGTGGCCTTCCAGCGCTTCCGCGAGGGCGCGACGCGGGCCCTGGCGGTGATCGAGAAGCACCACGGCAAGCGCGACGCGCGGGTCCTGACCCTGCGCTCGGTGCTCAGCACCTGCGACATCGCCGACGCCGTCATGCAGCTGGTCTTCAGCTCGGTGCACAACGCCCTGGGCGACCCGCAGAGCCTGCTGTCCAAGGCGATTGGAACCGCCCTCAAGATCGGCGGGGTGCGCATGCCCGGCCGCGCGGAGCCCACCCTCGAGGCTCCCCTGCCCGAACAGGAGAAGAAGGGTGCCTGACCTCCCGCGCATCGTGATCACCGGCGTGGGGCTGACCTCGCCGAACGGCAACTCCCTCAGCGAGTTCCGCTCGAACCTCCTCGCGGGCGTGAGCGGGGTGCGGCCCTGGGAGATCCGCCACTTCGGCCCCACCGTGGCCGGGCAGGTGGACTATGCCGCCACCCAGTACCAGAGCCGCAAGGCCCTGCGCCGCGGGACCCGGGCGGGCTCCATCGCGATCTGGTGCGCGAACGAGGCCGTGGCCAGCTCGGGCCTGGACCTGGACGCCGTCGGGCGCGACCGCGTCGGCGTCTATGTCGGGACCACCGAGCACGGCAACGTGGAGACCGAGAACATGATCCACGAGGTCAGTCAGTACGACTTCGACCTCAGCTTCTGGTCCCACCACCACAACCCTCAGACCGTCGCCAACAACCCCGCGGGTGAGGTGACCCTGAACATGGGCATCACGGGCCCCCACTACTGCGTGGGGGGCGCGTGTGCGGGCGGGAACCTGGGCATCATCCAGGGAGCCCAGATGCTCCAGCTGGGCGAGGTCGATGTGGCGCTCGCCGGCGGGGTCTCCGAGAGCATCCACACCTTCGGGATCTTCGCGTCCTTCAAGGCGGAGGGCGCCCTGGGCGAGCACGCCGACCCGGCCCAGGTCTCGCGCCCCTTCGACCGGGCCCGCAACGGCATCGTGGTCTCGGAGGGCGGCTGCCTCTACACCCTCGAGCGCCTCGAGGACGCCCAGCGCCGCGGGGCCACGATCCTCGCCGAGGTGCTCGGCTGGCACGTGAACTCCGATGCGGCCGACTTCGTGCTGCCGCTGCCCGAGCGCCAGACCCAATGCATGCAGCGCGCGGTCGAGCGGGCAGGCCTGGCGCCCGAGGAGGTGCACCTGGTCAGCACCCACGCGACCAGCACGCCCCAGGGCGACATCCAGGAGACCCAGGCCCTGCGCGAGGTGTTCGGCTCGAGCCGCAGCACCTGGATCAACAACACCAAGAGCTACATCGGCCACACCATGGGCGCCGCGGGCGCTCTGGAGCTGGCCGGCAACCTGCCCTCGTTCACCGACGGCGTGGTCCACCCGACCATCAATGTCACCGACCTCGACCCGGAGTGTGAGCTGCCCGGGCTCGTCCTGAACCAGCCGAAGGAGGTCGGTCGCATCGACACGATCATGAACCTCTCCTTCGGCATGCTCGGCATCAACTCGGCGCTCGTCCTGCGCAGGCCCCAGGCCTGAGCCGCGCGCGCCTTCCCACCCCCCTCCCCATCATGAGCAACGAAGACATCGTCCTCGCCATCAAGGACATCATCGCTACCATCGCCCCCGACGAGGAGCTCGACGGCCTCACCCTCGAGGTGCCGCTGCGCGACCAGATCGAGCTCGACTCGATGGACTTCCTCGACATCGTCATGGAGCTGCGCAAGCGCTACGGCGTCAATGTCCCCGAGGAGGACTACAAGAACCTCGCCACCCTGCAGGGCTGCGTCGACTACCTCGGCCCGCACATGGCGGACAAGGAGCTCGTGGTCTCCTGACCGCGGGCCTGCCCCTTCCCCCTCCCGGGCGCTGCCCAGGACCGTCCCTTGAGCACCGCCGCCCCCGAACGCTGTGACGCGATCGTGATCGGCGCGGGGCCCGCGGGCCTGGCCGCCGGGATCCGGCTCGCGCAGCAGGGCCTCTCCACCGTGGTGCTCGAGCGCCACTACCTGTGGGGAGGCCTCAACTCCTTCTACAAGAAGGGCGGGCGGCGCTACGACGTGGGGCTGCACGCCCTCACGAACCACGCGGACCCCAGGGCGCGGAAGCTGCCCCTGCCGCGCGTCCTGCGCCAGCTCCGCATCCCGCTGGAGGCGCTCCAGCTGGGCGAGCAGCTCGGCTCGCGCACGGTCTTCCCCGAGGCCTCCCTGCGCTTCTCGAACGACCTCGACCTGCTGCGCTCCGAGGTGCGCGCGGGGTTCCCGGCGGCGGCCGACGCCTTCGACGCCCTGTGCGACGAGCTGGCGGCCCTGCCGCACGCGGTCGAGGCCGGACCCGCGAGCGTCCGCGCTCACCTGCTCGAGCGCCTCAGCGATCCGCTGCTGGTGGACCTCGTCCTGCACCCGCTGCTGTGGTACGGCTCCCCCACCCCCAGCGATGTCTCCTGGCCCCTGTTCGTCGTGCTCTGGAAGAGCATCTACGAGGAGGGCTTCGCGCGGCCGCGCGGCGGGGTGCGGCCGGTGCTGGAGCTCCTGAACGGGCGCCTGCGCGAGGAGGGGGGCGAGCTGCGGCTGCGCACGGGGGTGTCCGAGATCCTGCACGACGGCGGGCGCGTGCGCGGCGTGCGCACCGACGGTGGCGCGGAGCTGGAGGCCCAGCTGGTGCTCTCGAGCGCGGGGTGGCCCGAGACGCTGCGGATGCTGGGCCCGGACTTCGCGGACCGTGCGCGCTCCGCCCCGACCGGCGAGCTGACCTTTGTGGAGGCCTGCATGCACCTCGATCGACCCGCTCCCGAGCTGGGGTTCCGGGACACCATCACCTTCTGGAACCACGCCGACGAGGCCCTCTACCGCTCCACGGGTTCCGAGCCCTTCGACGCTCGCAGCGGGGTGCTGTGCTGCCCCGAGAACTACGCCGGCCAGGAGCCCGAGACCGAGGGGGTCGTGCGCACCACGATCCTCTCGAGCGCCGCGCCCTGGCGGGACCTCGAGCCCGAGGCGTACGCGGCCACCACGGCCGCGGCGGTGGACGCCGCCTGGGAGGAGGTCCGACGCTTCGCCCCCGACGCTCGACCCCACGCCGTCGCCCTGGACGCCTTCACCCCGCGCACCATCACGCGCTTCACCGGACGCCTGGACGGGGCTGTCTACGGCTGCCCCGAGAAGATTGCGCCCGACGCGGCGGGCCTCGCGGGGCTCGGCATCCTGGGGACGGACAACGGCTACCTCGGGATCGTCGGGGCCCTGGTCGGCGGAGCGCAGGTTGCCACCCTCTCCGGCGCATCCATCACCCCCCGGGCCCTCGAACCCGCTCCTGAGGCATGACTCGCGAGACCCGCTTCTTCACCGGCAGCCGTGACGGCAAGCGACCGACCGCCCGTGACCCGCTGGCGGGCGCGGCCGACCGCTACGACGTGGTGGTGATCGGCTCGGGTCTCGCGGGACTGACCGCCGCCAACATCCTTGGCCGCGCCGGGCACCGGGTCTGTGTACTCGAGCAGCACTACAACTTCGGGGGGATGGCCACCTGGTTCAAGCGACGCGGGGGGCATGTGTTCGACATCTCCCTGCACGGCTTCCCCTGGGGGATGCACAAGACCGTGCGACGCTACTGGGGGGCCGAGGTCGCCAGCCGCATCGTTCAGCTGGACGGCATACGCTTCGACAACCCCCAGTTCGCGTTCGACACTGCCTTCACGCGCGACGACTTCACCGCCAAGCTCGTGGAGGTCCTGGGCTGTGACCGCAAGCAGGTCGAGGCGTTCTACGCCGACCTGGCGGCCATGAACTACTACGACCAGGACACGCGGACCACGGGCGATGTCCTCGAGGCCTACTTCCCGGGGCGGAACGACGTCCACCGCCTGCTGCTGGAGCCGATCTCCTACGCGAACGGCGCGCACCTGGACGATCCGGCCATCTCCTACGGGATCGTCTTCTCCAACTTCATGTCCAAGGGCGTGTTCACCTTCACTGGCGGCACCGACCTCTTGGTCAGCGACATGAAGCGCATCCTGCAGAGCAACGGCGTGGACCTCTTCAACCGCGTCCAGGTCGAGCAGATCCTGGTGGAGGACGGGCGCGTGCGCGGCGTCCTCGCCGAGGGCCGCGAGCTCGGCGCCGAGGTGGTGATCTCGAACGCGGGCCTGCACCCCACCGCCCTGCAGCTGCTCCCCGACGGCGCCCTGGACGCGGAGTTCCTGGACGGCGTGCGGGCCGTGCGCCCCAACTGCTCCTCCACCCAGGTCTACATGGGCCTGCCGGAGGGCGAGGACCTGCCCTGGATCGCGGACCTGTTCTTCACGAGCACGCGCGAGACCTTCGACAGCCACGCCCTGTGCGACCTGCACGGCGAGAGCCGCACCTACAGCTTCTACTACCCCAAGGTGCGCCCGGGCGTGGAGCGCTGCTCGGTGGTCGCGTCGATGAACGCACGCTGGGAGGACTGGAACAGCCTCGACGAGGCCTCCTACGAGGCCACCAAGGACCGGCTCGTGGCCGAGACCCTTGAGGACCTCGAGCGGCGCGTTCCCGGCCTGACCCAGCGCTTCACCCATGTCGAGGCCGCCACGCCGCGGACCTTCGGCTTCTACACCCAGCACCTGCGCGGGGCCTCCTTCGGCACGAAGTTCGAGGGCCTGCGCTACTCCATGGAGCTGCCGAACCAGGTCGAGGGCCTGTACCACTCGGGCTCGGTGGGGATCATCATGAGCGGCTGGCTCGGGGCGGCGAACTACGGCGCCATCACTGCGAACAAGGTCGACGGACACCTGGCGACCCTCCTGAACGAGGCGCCCTGAGGCGCTGCTCCCCCATGGACTTCCAAGACCAACGCGTCGTCGTCACCGGCGGCACCCGCGGCCTCGGCCGCGCCGCAACCCTTGCCTTCCTCGAGGCGGGCGCCACCGTCCACGCCACCTACCGCGGGAACGACGCCGCCGCCGAGGCCCTCAAGGCCGACGCGGGGGACGCTGCCGAGCGGCTCGTGGTCCATCGCTGCGACGTGGCGGACGCCGAGCAGGTGGCTGCCCTGTGGGAGGCCCTGGGCGAGGACCCAGTCGAGGTGCTGGTGAACAACGCGGGCATCCGCCGGGACGCCATCCTGCCCCTGATGGAGCAGGACGCCTGGGACGCCGTCATCGCGACCAACCTGACGGGCGGCTACCTCATGACCCGCCACGCGGTGAAGAACATGATGGGCCAGCGCTACGGCCGGGTGATCTTCGTCACCTCCCCCGCGGGGCACGTGGGCTTCCAGGGACAGACCAACTACGGCGCCTCCAAGGCCGGCCAGGTCGGCATGGCC
>JBDQFW010000059.1:0-16662 GCA_040265735.1 Planctomycetota bacterium
TCTTCACCGTCGGCGAGCACCCCCGCTTCGAGGCCATCACGCCCGAGGCCGTGCGCGAGGCCATCCCTGCCCTGCTCGAGCAGGCCAAGGCGGGCTTCGCCGCCCTCGAGGAGAGCGTGGAGCCCACCTGGGAGAGCCTGTTCGACCGTCGCCGACGGGTCCTCGAGCCCCTCGGGTACGCGTGGGGCATCACCGGGCACCTGATGGGCGTGCGCAACTCCGACGAGCTGCGCGCGGCCTACGAGGAGCTGCAGCCGACCGTGGTGGCGTTCTTCACCTCTCTGGGCCAGAGCGAGCGCATGTACCGCGCCCTGGAGGACCTCCGCAACGGAGATGGGTGGGGCTCCCTGGACGCCACGCGCCAGCGCCTCGTCGAGAAGGAGCTGATGGACATGCGCCTCTCGGGGATCGGCCTCGCGGGCAAGGAGCGCGAGCGCTTCAACGAGATCCAGCAGCAGCTCGCGGAGCTCGCCACCGGCTTCTCCAACGCGGTCCTCGACAGCCGCAAGGCGTTCTCGCTCCTGCTGACGGACGCTGCGGATGTGGAGGGACTGCCCGCGACGCTGCTCCACATGACCGCGGCCTCGGCGGCCGCCAAGGGCCACGAGGGCGCGACGCCGGAGGCCGGCCCGTGGCGCATCACCCTGGACTACCCGGTGGCCGGCCCGTTCCTGCAGCACTGCCGCAAGGCGGACCTGCGTGAGAAGGTCTACCGGGCCATGGTGTCCGTGGCCTCCGAGGGAGATCTCGACAACCGCGGACGCATCCAGTCGATCCTGGCCCTGCGCAAGGAGCGCGCGGGCCTGCTGGGCTTCACCTCCCACGCCGAGATCTCCGTGAGCACCAAGATGGCCGAGCGCGTCGAGGCCGTCGATCAGCTCACCGAGGACCTGCGCAGCGCGGCCTTCCCCCGCGCCGAGGCGGAGTACGCCGAGCTGGTGGCCTTCGCCCGCGAGCAGTCCGGCGACGCGGACCTCGAGCTGCGCCACTGGGACGGAGCCTTCTGGTCGGAGCGCATGCGCGAGGCGCGGTACGCGCTCTCGGACGAGGAGCTGCGCCCCTACTTCCCGTTCCCCAAGGTCTTGGACGGCCTCTTCAGCGTGACCGAGCGCCTGTTCGGGGTGCGGGTCGTGGCCGCGGACGGCGAGGTCGAGGTCTGGCACCCGGATGTGCGCTTCTTCCGCATCCTGAGCGCCGAGGGCGCGGAGATCGCGAACTTCTATCTCGATCCGTACTCGCGCCCCGAGGACAAGCGCGGCGGGGCGTGGATGAACGACCTCATGGGCCGCGAGATCCTCGAGGACGGCACACTGCAGGCCCCCACCGCGGTGCTGGTGTGCAACCAGACCCCGCCCGCGGGCGCGCGGCCCTCGCTCATGTCCCACGGCGAGGTGGAGACCCTCTTCCACGAGTTCGGTCACGGCCTGCAGCACATGCTGACCACGGTCGAGGTGCCGGAGGCCGCGGGGATCAGCAGCGTCGAGTGGGACGCCGTCGAGCTTCCCAGCCAGTTCATGGAGAACTGGACCTACCACGAGGCCACCGTCATGGGCTTCGCCGCGCACTACGAGAGCGGCGAGCCGCTCCCGAAGGAGCTGTTCGACAAGCTCGTCGCCGCCAAGAACTACCGCTCGGCCACGGCCATGCTGCGCCAGCTCTACTTCGGCGCCCTGGACATGGAGCTGCACCACCGCTTCCAGCCGGGCGGGGACGAGAGCCTCGAGACGGCCAAGCAGCGGGTGATCGACCGCATGTCGGTGGTGCCGCCGCTCCCCGAGGACCAGTTCGAGTGCTCGTTCGCTCACATCTTCGCGGGCGGCTACTCCGCGGGCTACTACAGCTACAAGTGGGCTGAGGTCCTCTCCGCCGACGCCTTCGGCGCCTTCGAGGAGGCCGGGCTCGAGGACGAGGCGGCCCTCGCGGAGACCGGAGCACGCTTCCGCGACACGGTCCTCGCCCAGGGCGGGAGCCGCCACCCGATGGAGGTCTTCAGGGACTTCCGCGGCCGCGAGCCCTCCACCGAGGCCCTCCTGCGCCACACGGGCCTGGCCTGAGACGCTCCCCGGGGCTCGGATTCTCCTGCGGGACAAGCGCGGTGCTCCCTGCGCACAAGCGCGGTTCCCCTGCGCGCAAGCGCGGTGCCCCATTGCGCGACAAGCTGTCGCGCTGACCGACCGCGCGCCCCTCCCCCCCGCACCTGGGAGGGAGGGGCGCTGGTAGTCTTAGGGCATGGGACCTGCCCCCATGTCCGTCCTGCGAAGAGCCGCGCTGCTCCTCGCGCTGGCTCCCTCGGCCCTCGCCCAGCTGGGCCCGCCGCTGATCCCGGCGGAGAACCCGATCACCGAGCCCAAGCGCCTGCTCGGCAAGGCGCTGTTCTGGGACGAGCAGCTCTCCAGCGACAACACCACCGCCTGCGGGACCTGCCACATCCCCGGTTTCGGCGGCTCCGATCCGCGCGCGGATCTCTTCGGGCGCGACCCGGGCCTCGACGGGGTCAGCGGCACCGCGGACGACAAGGTCGGCTCGCCCGGCGTCATCGCGACCGACACCGAGGGTGACTACAGCCCGCACCCGGTGTTCGGCCTCCAGCAGCAGATCACGCGCCGCTCGGCCTCGAGCCCCATTGGCGCGGGCCACTTCTTCGAGCTGTTCTGGGACGGGCGCGCGGAGGGGACCTTCGTCGACCCCGAGACAGGTCAGGTCTCGATCACCCAGTACGGGGCCCTCGAGAGCCAGGCGGTCGGCCCCATCGTCTCGTCGGTGGAGATGGCCTGGCCGGGCCGCACCTGGGATGACGTGCGTGAGAAGCTCGAGCGGGTCGAGCCCCTCGCCCTCGCAAGCGACCTGAACGCCGACCTCGTCCAGATCCTGGGGATCGCGCCGACCTATCCCGCGCTGTTCGCCCTCGCGTTCGGCGACCCGGCGATCACGGCCGAGCGCATCGCCTATGCCCTGGCCACCTACCAGCGCACGCTCAACCCCGACCAGACCCCCTGGGACCAGTGGGTGCTCGGCGTCCCGGGCGCGATGACCTCCCAGCAGATGGCAGGCTGGCAGGCCTTCCAGAACGGCTCCCTGCGCTGCGCCGTCTGCCACGTGCCGCCCCTGTTCTCCGACGGCTCCTACCGCAACCTGGGCCTGCGCGACATCGCCGAGGACGCGGGTCGCCAGGAGGTGACGGGCGAGTTCTCCGACCGCGGCAAGTTCAAGACGCCCTCCCTGCGGAACGCCGGCCTGCGGCCGCGCTTCTTCCACAACGCCGACCCGACCTGGTCGAACCTGTTCCTGTCGGTGTTCTTCTACAACCAGGGCGCAGGCCTGTTCACCGACAACAAGGATCCGCTGCTCAGCACGATCTTCATGTCGCCGCAGACGGCAGCGGACATCACCGAGTTCATCGGCGGCGCGCTCACCGATCCGCGCGTCGAGGCGGAGCTGCCCCCCTTCGATCGTCCCAAGCTGTTCACCGAGGGCACCCAGGCAACGGTGGTCACCGGCAGCGGCGTGGCCGGCAGCGGAGGCCTCGTCCCGCGCATGATCGCGGTCACCCCGGCCAAGGCCGGCAATGCCGAGTTCCGCCTGGGCCTGACCCAGGCGCGCGGCGGCGCACGGGCCGTCCTGGCATACCGCGCCAGCGCTCCGGGGACCCTGACCGGCGGCCTGCAGACGGGGACCTGGTTCCTGCAGGGCTCCCAGAAGACGCTCCCGGGCAGCGGCCCCGGCCAGGGCTACGCGACCTGGCGCCGGCCTCTCCCCGCGGATCCGGCCCTGGTGGGCACCGAGCTCTGGCTGCAGTGGCGCATCCTCGATCCCCAGGCGGGCAAGGGCATCGCGCGCTCCCCTTGGGCCCATGTGACGGTGTTCTAGGGCCGTCGCCCATGGCCTCTCGAGCGGCGCGCGCCGGCGAGCCTCGCGACTCGGAGGGCCGCACCCTGACGACCGGCCAGCTCTTCCCCCACCGCCAGGACTGGATCGACGGCGCCTGGCTCCGCCCCCTCCTGGACGCAGCCGAGGCGCGCGCGCTGCTGGGCGACCTGCTCTCCGGCACGCCCTGGGGTGACCACTCCATGCGCATCCTCGGACGCGAGGTCCCCATGCCGCGGCGCATCGCCTGGTACGGGGAGCACGCGATCGGCTACTCGGGCCTCGTGCATCCCGCGCGGCCGCTGCCCAGGGCCCTGCGCGCCCTGGCCGAGTCCCTCGAGGACGCAACCGGCCAGCCCTACAACGGCGTCCTGCTGAACCTCTATCGCGACGGAGACGACGCCATGGGGTGGCACTCGGACGACGACTTCGATGCGGGCCCCCACCGTGGTATCGCCAGCGTAAGCCTCGGCGCGACGCGCCGCTTCCGGGTGCGCGCGCGCCGGGGTGGAGGCCCCAGCGTCGGCGTCGACCTGGATCACGGGAGCCTGCTCTGGATGCCGCCCGGCTTCCAAGAGCTCCACCAGCACGCCGTGCCGCGGACCCGCCGAGCCGTGGGCCCGCGGGTCAACCTGACCTACCGGTGGATGGCGGCACCCAGCGGGTGAGGCGGCTCAGCCGTCCTTGCGCTCGGCGGGGATGTGCGCGCCCTCGTGAGGAGTGAAGGTGCGCAGCTTGGCGTGGATCACCGACAGGGTCTCCATGTGGGTGCCGTCCACGACCTTGAAGCCGTCGGGGACGCGCTGGATCTCCGCCATGAACACCTCGTCCTCGAAGTAGTAATCCCGGAAGGGTCCGTCCATGGAGGCAACGACCCGCGCGTCGAAGCCGTTCTCGTCAAGCCGGGCGAGGGTCTTCGCGACATCCGCCATGGAGGACTGGATGAAGACGAGCTCGCCGCCAGGCCGCAGGCGCTTGTGGGCATCGAGGATCAGCGAATCGATGAAGTAGCGCCGGTTCTGCTTGCCGCTCTTGCAGAAGGGAGGGTTCGTGACGACCAGGTCGAAGGTTCCCTCGGTGGAGAGCCAGTCGGCCACCCGGTACTCGATGGGCTGCTCCGCGCCGCAGTTCCTCTCCACATTGGCGCGGGTCGATTCGAGGAGCTCGGGGAGGATCTCGGTGGCGACGAGGGAGCGAGGCTCCTGCCGGAGGAGCAGGATGGTGTGGTTGGCGACGCCGGCACCCAGCTCGAGGACGTCCTTGCCCGCGGCGAAGGGGTGCTCCGCCAGCACCTGGGCGAGGAAGCGGCCGTGCGGGGTCGGGCGCCAGTCATCCCCTCCGGCGGAGAGGTCCATGTCGAGGTCGGCGTCAGCGTGGGTTCCGGTCATGGGGTTGCGTCTTGGGTTGGAGAGCCCGGCCTTGGATGAGGGAGGAGTCGACGACTCGGATGGGGTCGGGCGAGGACCACGCGCTCACGGCGCGCAGGGACAGCTGGTCTGGATGCACCCTCGGCACGCCCTCCGGGGGAGCCCGGAGCGCAGATCGAGCCGCGAGGCTCGGAGCCAGGAGCTGCTTACGGTCGCGGTCGCCATGAGCGGCCGCCGGCCTTGGCCAGCGAGACCTCAGTCTAGGGGCTCGAAGCCCCCGGTCCCATGCGGAGAGGACGAAGACGCCTTGCGCCCGGGGCGTCAGCCCTCGCTGACGATCGAGTTCTCCGCGGCCGGCACGAGGAAGAAGCGTCCCACGCTCGCCTCGAAGCCCTCGCCGGCGGGATCCGCGAAGGCGTAGCTGCCCTCCATGGTGCCCCACGCCGTGCGGAGCGGGCAGTAGCTCCGATACTCGAAGGACTCGCCAGGGGCCAGGATCGGCTGCTTGCCGACCACGCCCTCGCCCACGACCTCCTCGCGCCGGTTGTTGGCGTCGAGGATGACCCAGCGGCGGGAGAGCAGCTGGACCGTGCGCGCCGAGTCGTTCTCGATCCGGATCCGGTAGACGAAGAAGAATCGACCGCGGTCGGGATCGGACTCGCCCTCCAGGTACTGCGCCTCCGCACGGACGCGGATGCCGTGGGTGGTCGTATCGGAGTTGGGGTCTTGGCTCATGGCTGGGGGGAGGCGAGCGTTGCGAGCGCGCGGGGTGAGGGGTCCGCTCCGCGCCTGTCGTAGGATAGCGGGCCCAGGGTGCGCTTGCGGGCTCACCAGCGCTCCGGATGCAGACTCGAAAGCACCTCGTCTCAGTCCTGTGCACGGTGACTGCCTGCGCGCTGCTCGCGAGCGGCTGCGGCCTGCAGAAGAGCCCGCTCGTTCGCGCCGAGCTGGGGAGCTCGCGCGCGCAAGACCGCGGCGGACTGGCCGCCGAACTGCACGCCATGCGCAGGGACGAGCGCCCGGAGCCCGGGGAGCGCTTGCATGGAAACGCCCCCAGCGCGGGCTGGGGACCGCGTCCCTGGGAGCCCGCGCTGGTGGGTCCCACCGACGCCGTGGACGCGGCGCGCCGCGTGCTGTTGGGTCGCGCGCTCGAGAGCGCGGACCCCGCGACGCAGAGCACGCTGGAGCGCATCCGGGCCGAGCTCGAGCGCGACCGGCTCGAGCTGGCCCTCGCCCCCGCGCGCCCGCTGCTCGGGCCGCGCCGCGGATTCCCGCGCCGCGCGGTGCTGCACCTGCTCGTCGGACACGGCCTGGCCACCTCGGAGGCCTCGGCGCGCTGGGTCCTGCGCCTGGAGGCGCTGGTGGCTGCCCTCGAGATCGCGCCTGCCCCGGCCCTCTCGGTCGCGGCCCCCACCCCGACCCCAGCGCGAGCCTGGGCGAGCCTTGGCAGCGAGGCCCTGACCGAGCTCCTGCTCGAGCGCTTCGATGCGGGCACGCGCCTCGTGCCGGACCTCGACCGCGGCACTCGCCGCGACCTGCTGCGGCGGGCGGAGATGCTGCTCGAGGGACCGCTGCAGGCTGGCCTCGAGGGCGCGGCTGCCCGAGGGATCGACTCGGGGGCGGCGTCGATCCGGGGCCTGTCGCTGCAGCTCGGAGGGCTCACGCTGCACCGGGATCGGGCAGCTGCCCTGGTGCAGCGGCCGTTCGAGCTGCGCGGTTTGGCAGAGCGCTGGGAGGAGCGCCTGAGAGCGCTCGACGAGGCCCTCGCAGACGCCGGCCCGTGGTCCCCCGGCCCCTCCCACCGCGAGACCCTCGCGGCCGCACTTGGGCCCACGGGCCCGAACCTCGCTGAGGGACTCGCAGAGGTCCTACGGCCCGCGGCCCTGGCCGAGCTGCTGGAGGAGCCGCTCTCCCTCGGGCTGACCCGCGGCGCCTGGCCGCGGCTGCGCGTGGTCGTGCCGGCACCGCGCGGCTCGCGGTCGTTCCGTCAGGAGCAGGCCGTGCTCGAGGTCCTCGCCCTCGAGAGCGCTCGCGTCCTGCGCGAGGACGCTCCCGCGTGGCTGCTTGAAGCGAGCTGGCCCGGCTGGGAGGCGGCCGTTGCAGTCCTCATGCAGGAGGTGGCAGGGCGGGAGGCCGATGGCGAGGGCGCGGCCAACGCCCTTCGCGCCGAGCGCGAGCTGGTGGTCCGCGGGCGCATGGACCTCGGCCTGCATCGCGAGCGCTGGTCGCGGGAGGAGGCAGTGGGCTTCCTCGAGGAGCGCCTGGGCGCGCCGCGACGGGAAGCCGAGTGGTGGGTGGACCTGGCCCTCGACGAGCCGGCCCTGCTGCTGGCTCCCGTCGCCTACCTGGATGCCCTGCGCGGCCTGGGCGAGGGCCTCGGATGGACCCTGGTTTCGAGCGAGCGCGCCCAGCGCTTCTTGCGCGCCATCCTCCTTGCGGGTCCCGCGCCCCTCGAGCTGCTGCCGTCCGCGGTCCTTGAACAGCTCTGAGGGATCGAGCAGGCCCCGCGCAGGGCCGTTCCCCCTCAGACGAGCTCGAGCGCGTAGTGCAGCTCGTCAGTGTCGCTCAGGTCATCGAGGGCACGCTGCGCGCCGGTGAACACGAAGCCCAGGCGCTCGTAGACCCGGTGCGCCGTGGTGAAGCGCGTGTCCGTCCAGAGCTCGACGCGGCAGGCTCCGGCAGCGCGCGCGCTGTCCAGGACCTGCTCCACCAGGCGCCGGCCCCAGCCGCAACCACGCAGCCTCGCGTCGAGGTAGCACTTGCGCAGCATCACCACCCCATCGTCCCGCGTGGTGAGCGCGATGCAGCCGCGCGCGTGGCCCTCGTGCTCCACCACCCAGCCGCGCTCCAGGGTGGACGCCGGCGCGCGTAGCCAGGGCTCCTCGGCGTCCACATCGAGCACGCAGCCGGGGTACTCGGCGAAGACCCCGCCGAGGAGCCGGATCAGGTCGGGCCCGTCCCGGTCCTCGATCTCGCGGAGAAAGGCGTCCATGGGCGCAGATTAGCCCACAGCCGGGTCGCCGACCTCAGTCCCCGTAGCCAATGGCGCGCAGGTGCTCGAGCTCCTCCGAGCTGAGGGTGGTGCTGTCCGCGGAGGTCCAGATGCGCCGCTGCACGAAGGCACGCACCAGGGGCGGGAGCAGGTCGGTTCCCTCGGCGCCCTGCAGGGCGGAGAGCTCGCCCGGGTCGCGCTCCAGATCGAACACGAGCAGCTCGTCACGCTCGCGCGCTGCGCCAGAGAACCAGCGAGCCACCGTCTCGCGGTCGAGGTCGCGGTCGTCAGCGAAGTCCTCGCGCACGGAGGGCGGCACGCGCAGGTCCTGGCCCCCCACCGTCCAGACGCCCTCGGAGGGCGATCCCCCGAAGGCCCCGCGCAGCTCCAGCTCGCCCTCGCCCGCGGCCTTGCCGTAGAGCTTGAGCTTCTGGCAGAGCAGGCCGTCCGCGTCGCCGCGCCCGACCGCCTTGACGAGCTCGCCCGCGACCCAGGCCGGGGCCTCCGCGGTCCGTCCGCCGGTCTCTCCGTAGAGCTCCCAGCCCTCGCCGAGCTCGAGCGGGATGCCGGCGATCGAGAGCCTGCGGCCCCGGACCTCGAGGGGCCCCTTGAGCTCGGTGCGCGTTTCGTCCTCCTCATCGTCCTCGTCGATCTCGGTGGCCACCAGGGCGCGTCCGCTGCGCTCGAGCTCCACCTCGAGGCGCAGGCCGCGGGCCGGCAGGGCGCCGTCGGCGAGCTCGCCGGGGCGCGGGCGGAAGCGCTCGATGAACTTCTTGCGCGCCACGGTGAGCGAGCGCTCGTAGCGCCCGGGCTCGAGGTGCTCCGCGAAGGCGGGGCGGGCGGCCGCGCCGGGCGCGAGCTGGTCGATCCCCTCGGTGTCCGGCGCCTCGACGCCCATGACTCCCAAGAGGGTCGGCATGAGGTCCAGGAGGCTCGCGGCGTGCTTGACCCGGCGCCCCGCCTGCCCGGGGATCGAGAGGATCCACGGGACGTGCAGGAGCCCCTGGTACAGCCCGTGGCCGTGCCCGATGCGGCCGTGCTCGCCGAACTCCTCGCCGTGGTCGCTGATCAGGGCCACGGCGGTGTCCTCCATGAGCCCCTCACGCTCAAGGAACGCGAGCAGGCGCCCCAGCTCGTGGTCGAGATAGGAGATGGCACCGTCGTAGAGAGCGACCATCTCATCCCGCTCGGCCCCGACGAAGGGCCGCTCGCCGTGGTTCACCTCGTCCCGGAGGGCCTTCCAATCCTTGCCGCGGAAGCGCTCGACCGCCGCGGCGCTGGCGTAGCGCGTGGCGAACTCATCCGGCACCGGGTAGGGCCAGTGCGCATCGAGCATGTGCAGGTACAGCAGGAACGGACGCTCGGGGTCGCGCTCGAGCAGGAAGTCCATGGCCTTCCAGCGGATCTCCCGCGCGTCCCCGCCCTGATCGTCATAGGAGTCGAAGCCCTGCTCGATGCCCTGGCCGCGACGCAGCTGCGCGTTGCGGATGACCGCGGCGGTCTGGAAGCCGGCACCCTGGAGCACCTCGGCCAGGGTCACCGAGGCCTCCGGGAGCACATCGCTCACGACGCCCGCGGCGTCCTTCGAGGAGCCCCGGTAGACCCCGTGCTGCAGGGGCAGCGTACCGGTCATGTACGACGGCACGCTCGGCTTGGTCCAGCAGGCGCAGGCCGTCACATCCTCGAAGACCGTCGCCCCGGCGGCCCAGCGGTCGAGGTGCGGCGTGCAGCCCTCTCGATCGTGGCCGTAGGGCCCGAGGTGATCCGCGCGCACCGTGTCCCAGCAGATGAGGATCAGGTTGCGCGGGGCGGCCGCGGCCGCCTCCGAGGTCGCCTGGGGTGCGAGAGCCGCCGTGAGCAGGAGGGGGAGGAGCATGGTTCGAGGAGGATCAGAACTTGATGCGCAGCTGCACGCGCAGGAGCTGGGCGGGATCGGCGCCGCGGAACGCCTCGCCGGGCTCGAAGTGGCAGAACGCCACCTCGATGTCCAGCGCGGGGTTGGCGCGGTTGCCGTAGACGAGGTCGAGCTCCCAGCCGAGGTCGTCCGAGACTCCGTCGGCGCGCTCCGAGAGCTCGCCCACGCGCACGGCGTCGGGAACCGGCTGGCGATAGTCGTGGTAGATGAGGTCGATCGAGGTGCGCTTGGAGAGGGTCGCCCCCACGCTCAGGGTGCGGATCGCGAGGTTCGAGAGGTCGGGCTCGAGCAGCTCGCCGTAGTACTTCACGCTGGTCGCGCCGCCGAGGTCGTCGTTGTTGTCGTGGTAGCCGGTCTGCCGGAAGGTCCGGTTGACCCCGTCCCCCGGCTGGTCGTCCCCCGCGCCATAGGCCAGCCCGATTGCGAAGTGGAAGGGCTCCAGCGCCTTCGGCTCCCATACGGTTCCCAGGTCCAGCCCCCAGGCACGCAGGTTCTCCGCGCGGCGCACCTCCGTCGGGCCCCCGTCCGCCTGGAGGTCCACATCAGCGCCGTCGGTGTACCCGGTGACATGGGCCAGCTCGAGCCAGCAGTCCGTGTCCGGGAGCCACTCCCCCAGCGCGCGCACGCCCATGAAGAGCGGGTAGTCGAACCCGCGAAAGCCCTTGCCGCTCGAGCCCAGGTCCTCGTAGCCGAGGTCGATGCGCCGGTCGAGGATGTAGGCGCCCAGGCTCCGGTCGCTGTCCGTCCAGGTGTAGGACGCCATCAGGTTGGCGCTGTTGCGGTCCACGGCGTTGCCGTTGGACCAGGTCGTCATGGCGGCCAACTGGAGGCTGTGGGGCCCCTCGCTCCAGCCGAGGCGCGCCGCGTCCAGCTCCTGGTCCCAGAGCCACTCGCGCGGCTCCTCGAAGTCCTGCCGGCCCACCTGGAGGGTGGTCCCCCAGGGCAGGCGGTCCCAGTAGCCAAAGGCCTCGACCAGGCGGGCGTCGCGCTGGATCGAGTCGCCGTCCTGCTCGTCCATGCGGTCACGCCAGAACAGGCGTCCGCTCGCCACGGCGGTGAAGCGCCCCGGGGGTGCCCAGGTCACCTCCGCGCGCAGCGAGGCGTCGAAGTCCTCACGGTCCTCGTCGTCGCTCTCGGAGAGGTTGAAGTCGTCCTCGCGCCGAAAGTTGGTCTCAGCACGCAGGCCCAGAAACAGGTCCGGTGCGACCTCCCGGCCCGGAATGCGGTCCTCATCGCGCATGCGGATGGGCTGGGCTTTGTGACGCGAGCGAGGAGCGAGACGAATGGCGTCGAGCTCCTCCTCCAGCTCGACTCCCTCCTTGGACGGGATGAACACGCGAAAGCGCTGGACCCGCAGGGAGAGACCATCGTCCTGCGCCCGCAGGGAGTCGATGCGGCCCTCGATCCGCGCGCGCCCGCCCTTGCGGAAGCGCAGCTGGCGGGCCTGGAAGTCCTGAGGACCCTCGTAGTGGCCCTCGACCCGCACGAGCTGGCCTTCGACCGGCGGTCCGTCGGGGAGGTCCGTGCGCGCATCGGTCGTGACCGGCTGCCCCAGGACGAGGAACTCGTAGCCCGCCTTCACCTCGCGCAGGTCCTCGATGACGCCCACCAGGGACTCCTCGTCATCCGGCTGGGTGAGCTCGACCTCCTCCACCAGGAACGCGTCGAGGCCCGAGAGCTCGCCCGACAGGACGACCCAGTGCCCCTCGCGCAGGACGCCCAGGGGCACCTCTTCCTGGGCGGGAGCAACGGCGGCCAAGAGCGGCAGCAGCGCGAGCAGGGACCTAAGCAAGGCAGACCTCCTTGCGCAGGCCCCCTCGCGCCAGGTCCATGAGCCCCGGGACCAGCCCCACCCAGCGCGGCCTCATCCGGTAGACGAGCGCGAGCCGCAGGGCCGTCGAGCGCTCGTAGAACTCGAGCGCGACGGGGTCAAGGCGGCCGCCCGCGGCCTCGTGCCCCTCGAGGAGGGCGGCGCGCGCGCTCCAGGCCTCCTCGACGGAGCCCCGCCCCTGCCACGCCCGCAGGACCAGGTGGATGCCAAGGTTGCCGAGGTCGAGCTCGGGGGCGCCTGCGCTCAGCAGGTCGAGGTCGAGGAGCAGGATGGAGCCGTCGGCGGTCTGCAGGAGCTGACCGTCGTGCAGATCGCGATGTGCCGCGGTCCACACCGGGACGGCAGGCAGCATGTCGGTCAGGTCCACGTGCACGCGCTCGATCCCGAGGGGCAGGTCGAGACCAGCGAGGGCCTGGCGCATGCCGAGGGTCTCGATGACCTGCAGCTCGTCCTCGGGCCCGTGCCGAGGCAGGTCGTGGTGCGGCACGAGCCGCTGCAGCTCCGCGGTGGCCTTCCCCACGGCGCGCCACGCAGCTGTGTGGCCAAGCTCGAGGGCGCTCCCCGTGCTCCAAGCGAACTCCACCAGGCCCTCGCGGCGATCGGCACCCAGAACCTCGGGCACCCGCAGAGTCGCGGCCTGCTCCGCCGCCGCCGCGCAGCGCGCGAAGCGGTCCAGCAGCACGTCGAGCTTCTTGGGGCGCACGGCCTTCACCGCCCGCGAGCGGTCGGCGCTGCGCCAGGCCGCCCGACGCCCGGGGCGCCACGCCAGCAGCTCGCCCTCTCCGAGCGCGGTTCGCCCGGGCAGGGCCTCATCATCCTCGAAACGCAGCGGCTCCCACTCACCGTCCAGAGGGCGACCGTGGAAGGTGCGGCCGCTGGGGGCCTCGACCTCCAGGACGAGCCGTCCGCTCTTCTGGGCCTCGGCACGGATCACCGCCTGTCCATCCACGCCCTCGGGGATTGGGATGCCCAGGCTCCCCACCGGGGTCAGCCGCGCGAGGTGCTCCAGACGGCGCGCGTCGTCGAGCAGCGCGCGGGCGCAGGCCTCGGCACCCTCCTCCATCCTGCGCAGGGTGTTGGCGGCGCGCACGATGCAGGCGCGGAGCAGCAGCTGGTCGATGCGCCGAGAGCTGAGAGGCTTGCCGCCGGCCTCGGCGTAGGCCTCGAGGAGCAGGTCGCGCGCCCGGGAGGTGGGGCCTCCCTCCAGGTGCAGGTCCATGAGCCAGTCGGCCACATCCTCCTCGGCCTCCCCTCCGCGCAGGGCGTCGAGGTCGAGCAGCACCAGCTCGCCCTCGGGCGTCTCGAGCCACTGGCCCGCGTGCTGGTCGCCGTGGATCAGGCAGAGGGCGCGCGACGGTGGGACGCTCGTCAAGAGGCGCACCGCCTCCTCGTGCAGGTCGGGATCGAGCCGAGCAAGCAGGCTGAGGTCGGGGCTCGGAGCGGAGGCCTCCAGCTCGCCGCAGCCGCGGCGGTGCAGCAGGGCCAGGGCACGCCCGACCCGCGGCGCCGCCTCGAGGGCGTCGCCCGCCAGGGGCCGACCCTCGACCCACTCCTCGAGCAGGATCCCCGCCTCGTCGTCCACGCCGAGCAGGCGCGGGGTGCGCGGACCCTCCGCATCCCCGAGCAGCGCCCGGGCCTCGACCACCTTGCGGGCCTCCTCCGGCTCCAGGACCCGAACGCCGATGCGACGCGTGGAGCGCTGCCCCTCGGGTCCCTTGAGCGAGAGGTGCGCAACCATCACGGCCCGACGCTCGGGCTTGTAGCGCAGGGGCTCGAAGTGCGAGCGACGCCGCCGGACATCATCCGGCGCGAAGAGGTCCAGCTCCTTGATCCAGCGGATCGTCCGCTTGTCATCGAGAGCTCGCTCGAGGCCGCGCAGGACCCGATCCCGGGGGAAGGCGACGAGCTGAGCGCCGTCTGCGAGCAGCACGGCCGGGCGCAGGCGATGCTCGAGAGCCGCCCGCCAGGGGCGCGCCGCCAGGCTCGCCTCGTGCCGGCGCGCCTTGCCCGAGAGGTGCTTCTTCCAGGTCACCCAGCGCTCGTGTCCGTCGGCCCAGCGCACCGCGTAGCAGGTGGCCGCCGCGACCCCGAGCTTCCAGCGCGCGTGGACCTGGGTGATCTCGACCGGGGGCTCGGCCTCCGGAGCGAGCATCAGCTCGGACACGAGCCGCAGGATCTCCAGCTCGGTCGGGGGGACCAGCTCCCCATCCCCCATGCGGGCCGGCAGGTGCCGATCCCGATCGCGCGCGCGCAGCCCGGTCATGAAGCCCGTACGGCGGCGCCGTCCCCGAAGTCCTCGCGGTACTCCGCGCTGCCGCGCGCAAGCTCCTGGTGCGAGCCGGACAGGACCGGCGCGCCCTCACGCACCCACACGACCTGGTCGAACCCGTCGAGGTGCTCCTGGTCGTGAGTGACGACGATCACGATCGCGCGCTCCGCGCGGGCCTTGAGGGCGTTGAAGACATGCCGTGCCGCCGCGGCGTCGAGGCCGGCGAAGGGCTCGTCGACCACGAGGACCCCCGCCTCGCGCAGGAACGCCCGCGCGAGACACAGGCGCCTGCGCTGGCCTCCGGAGAGTCCGAGGCCCGAGGAGCCCAGCACCGTGTCGAGCCCGTCGGGCATGGCATCCACCACGCTGCGCGCGTAGGCGTCCTCGAGGGCCCGTTCCAGGGCCGCGTCGTCCGCCTCGGGCGCGGCGAGCAGCAGGTTCTCCCGCACGCTGGTCCCGAACAGGACCGCATCCTGGAGCGCCGCGGCGAGGCCTTCCCGGAGGGCATCGAGCCGGTACGAAGGCAGGGGCTCCCCATCCAGGAGCACGCGCCCCTCGGTCGGGTCCATGAGCCGCAGCAGGAGAGCGATCAGGGTGCTCTTGCCTGCGCCGCTCGCTCCGATGAGGGCCGTCAGCTCCCCGCGCCGGAAGCACGCATCCACCCCCTGAAGGGCTACGCGACCGTCGGGGTAGGCGTAGTGCACGCCCTGGAGCTCCACCTGCTCGGGATGATCCGCCGGCTCGCGGGTGCCCTGGTTCTCGCGCACGGGAGAGCGTTCGGCCATCACCTCCAGCAGGCGCTCGGCGCAGGCCACGCCCTTTGCCACGCGGGCCTGATGCTTGGCCGCGGCGCGCGCCGGCTTGAGGAGGCCGCGCACATACGACATGAACACCAGCAGCTCGCCGGGGCTGAGCGCGCCGTCGAGGACGCGCTGGCCACCCAGGGCCAGGGTCAGGGCCACGCCCAGGGTCAGGAGCGACTCCACCGAGGCCGACAGGCGCGCCGCCGCCCGCGCCGCCTTGAGCTCCGCCCGCGCGCTGCGCCGGTTGTCGCGCGCAAAGCGGTGTGCGATCTCCTCCTCGCGCCCGAGGGACTGGACCAGGGTCACCGCCCCAACGGCCTCGCCAAGGAAGTCGGCCAGGGCACCCTCCTTGCGACGCTGCTTGCGAATCGCCACCGACAGTCGCCGCGAGAGCACGCGCACGACGATGCCGAGGGCGGGAACCAGCGCCATCAGGGTCAGGGTCAGGCCGGCGTCCACGCGCACCATCACCGCCAGGACGACCAGCGCGTGCAGGCTGCGGGCGAGGAGGTTCGTCGAGGCCTCGACCAGCATGGTCTTGACCATCGGAGCGTCCCCCATGAGGCGCATCAGCAGGTCGCCGCTGCGCTGCTCACCGTGGAAGGCGGGGGGCAGCTCGAGCAGCCGGCGGAACAGGAGCATCCGCAGGGCGCGCGTGACCCGATGCCCGACGCGGGCGATCAGCAGGTTGGCGGCGTACTCCGCCACGACGCGTGCAAGGACGACTCCGAGCAGGACGGCCGCGCAGAGGAGCAGCAGCCGCGTGCCCTCGTCCTCCACCACGGCGCCTCCGAGCGCCGGAGAGAGCACGCGGTCGAAGGCCACCTGCATCGGCCAGGGCTGCAGCACCGACAGCCCCACCACGAGCAGCTGCAGCCCGACGGCTGCAGCGAGGGCCGCGCGATGCGGCGTCAGGACGAAGCCGAGCCGACTTCCGACGCGCCAGGCCTCCAGGGTCCGCGCCAGGGCCTTCATCCTCCGCCTCCCAGGCGCAGGAGGACATCCCGGGCGATCCAGTCCCAGCCGTGGCGCTTGGCCTCGGTCAAGGCCGCCGCCGACAGCTCGTCCCGGCGCGCAGGATCACGCGCCAGCCCGAGCAGGCGCTCCGCCAGGGCGGCCTCGTCACCGGGCGGATAGATCTCGCCCGCGCGACCGCCGAGGACCGCGAGCGGCAGGTCCCCCAGGTCCGGGACCACGGGGACAAGGCCCATGGCCATGGCCTCGCGCAGCTTGAGCGGCGAGAACCAGGCAGCCTCGCGGCTGGAGTGGGCCAGGGCGATCACATCGCAGGCCCCCACGCGCCACGCGACGCGCTCCGGCTCGCACCAGCCCGTGAAGCGGACCGCCACGGCCGGCAACGCCGCGCAGGCCTCCTCGAAGTCTCCCTTGCCCACGCACACGAGCACCAGCGGCGCGCCCTGCGCGCGCGCACGCGCCACGGCCCGTGCCAGCAGCGGCAGGTCGTGCCAGGGGCGCAGGCGACCGTGGAAGACCAGGGCCAGGTCACCCTCCGCGAGCCCGAGCTCGGCGCGTGCGCGTGCGCGCTCGGCGAGGGGCGCGAAGGTGTCCAGGTCGACCCCGTTGGAGTGCACGCGGGTCGCGCTGGCGCGCGCCCCCAGCT
>JBDQFW010000060.1:0-16091 GCA_040265735.1 Planctomycetota bacterium
CGCCTGCTCGCCCCCACCCAGCGCGCCCCGTTCCGCTTCGTCGAGGCGGCCCTGCCCGCCGAGAGGGACTTCGCCGTGCGCGCCTGGCCGCTGGGCTTCGCCCCCCTGGCCCTGCTCGCCGCGGGCGCAGACCCCGCGACCGAGCACGGGCGCGGGCTCTATGCCCTAGCGTGCTTCGCGCCGGCCGCGTACCTGCCCGTCTTCATGACCTTCGTGCCAACGACCGCGACCCCAGCCGCCCGATGGGTGCTGGATGCCGCGCCCCTGCGCACACGAGACGAGGCGATCGGCGCGCGCTGGGCCGTGTTCGTACGCGTGGTGGTCCCTCTCCAGCTCGCGATCAGCGGGCTCCTGCTGGCGGCGGTGCCCTCGGAGCAGGTGCTGACCTGGACGCTGGTGAGCCTCGCCCTCTCGGGGGTCGTCCTCGCCATGGCGTGGAGCGGCACCGTGGAGGGACCACCCCTCTCGCGCGAGGCGACCGAGCTCGGCGGAGCCTTCGAGGGCGGCAGCGGGGGGCTGCTGCTGAACGCGCTGCTGGCCGGCGGCGTGGCGCTCACGACCTGGCGCTTCGCGCCTGGCATCCCGGCCGCGCTGGGCATCGCCGCGGTCACGCTCGGGGCGCTGGTCCAAGCGGGCCGACGGTCCGCGGCTCAGGCGTAGCGCTCGCGCTGTGCCGCGAGGAAGGCGACGAGGTCTGGAGCCAGCGGACTCTCGACCGTGGTGCGTGCGCCCGTGGAGGGGTGGTCGAAGGCGATGCGGTGGTGGTGCAGGGCCTGGCGCGGGAGCTCCAGCAGGGCCTCGTCCTCCTCCGTGAGCACCCCGTCGGACGCGCGTAGGAACAGCTCCTCGTCCGGGCCGTACAGCTTGTCGCCGACGATGGGCAGACCCACGGCGGCGAGGTGCACGCGAATCTGGTGCTGGCGCCCGGTGAACAGCTCGCACGCCACCAGGGCATAGGGACCGACGCGCTCGAGCACGCGCCAATCCGTGCGCGCGGGCAGGCCGTCCTCGCCGACCGCCATCTTCACGCGCACCCGGCTCGCCGCGGCGGAGCGGATGGGGAGGCGCACGCTGCCCTCGTCGCGCTCCCCTTCCGAGGCTGACGCCTCCACGCGGCACAGAGCCAGGTAGTGCTTGTCGTTGGTCCCCGCCTCGAACTGGCGCCGCAGATCGGTGTGTGCCCGGGGGTGCCGCCCCACGAGGACCAGGCCGCTGGTCTCACGGTCCAGACGGTGGGCGAGTCGTGGCGCCTCGCCGCGCTCGGCCATACGCTCCGCCTCGCGGGCGTGGATGCGCTGGATCAGCGTGTCGTTCACATGGCGGCCGCTTGGGTGCACGGGCACCAGCGGCGGCTTGTCCACCACCAGCAGGTCGTCGTCCTCCAGCAGGACCTCCACCGGTCCGGCGGGCCCCTCGGGCACGGGGAGGCGCAGGTCAGGCGGAATCACGACCCTGACCTTCGTGCCGTGCAGCAGGCGGCGACCCGGCCGCGTCTCGAGCTGCCAGGCGCCGCGGCCGCTCGGGGCCTCGGGCGCTGACGGGTCGAGGTAGACGAAGCGGTCCTTGATGAGGCGCTGGATGGAGGAGCGCGAGCGCCAGGTCAGGTGCGCGCCGAGGAAGTGGTCGAGGCGAATCTCGAGCTCTTCCTTACGGGTCTGGAAGAAGCTGCCGTCCACCTCAAGGAGCACCTCCTCCGGCGGCCGATTCAGGTCGCGCTCCTTGCCGAAGAGTCCCACGCCGAGGAGCCTATCCTCTTGCGCGCGGCGCGCGGCGAGAGGCGCGAGAACGAGTGGCCCAGAACGGCAGGAGCCGCGCGGCCTCTCGGCGGCGCGGCTCCTGCACTCCATACCCCGGGGATCGTCAGGCCCGGCGGCGGCGCACGCGGCGGTTGGGGTCGTTCTTGCGGGTGGCCTTCTGGATCGTACGCAGACGCTCGCGGCGCTCACGCCGACGCTGGTCGGAGCGCTTCTCGTGGTAGGCGTTGGCCTTGGCGAGCTTGAAGATGCCGCCGAAGTTGCACTGGCGCTTGAAGCGACGCAGCGCGGCCTCGAGGGACTCGTTGGAGCGGACGGTGACCTTGATCACGATGGACGGTGCAGGGGTGGGGTATGGAGGTTGGGGCGCTCCAGGCCGGGAAGAATGCCCGGCTAGAGCGGCCGAACAAGATAGCGGCGGGGGGCCCATCCGTCCAAGGTGGCCCTGGAAAAGGGGCCCGGGGCCTGCCATCCTCCGGCCGTGTCCACCCCCTCCTCGGAGCCGCCCCAAGGGGACGCTGGGAGCGCCCAGGAGGCCCTCCAGGGGCTCGTGGAGCGGGTCACCTACCACCGGGAGGACTCCCTCTACACGGTCCTGCGGATCCTCCCCGAGGCCGGCTTCACCCCCAGGGGGGCCACCGGGAGCCTGTTCGCCCCGACCCGCGTCACCGCGGTCGGCCGGATGGTGGAGCCCGTGGAGGGCCAGCGGGTGCGGCTGCTCGGACGCTGGACGCGTCACGCCACGCACGGGGATCAGTACGAGTTCGAGCAGGTGCAGCTGCTGGACCCCGGCGACGAGGCGGGCCTGGTCCGCTACCTCGCCAGCAAGGCCTTCGACGGGGTCGGCGAGACCCTCGCCCAGCGCATCGTGGAGCGCCTGGGCGTCGGCGCCCTCGAGGTGATCCGCGACCACCCCGAGGCCCTCGACCAGGTCACGGGCCTGCGGCCCGAGGTGAAGGAGCGCCTCGTCGAGAGCGTCCGCAGCCGGCACGCCCAGCACCGCAGCGCCTCGTTCCTGATGGGCCTCGGCCTCGGTCCGAACCAGGCCCAGACCGTCCTGGCCAGCCTCGGCCCCGAGACCGAGGCCCTGCTCGAGGCCGATCCCTACACGCTCACGCGCGTGCGCGGGATGGGGTTCCGCACGGCCGACCGCGTGGCCCAGGCCATGGGCCTCGAGGCCAACGACGAGCGGCGCCTCGTCGCCGCGCTCGAGCACTGCCTCGCCAAGGCGTCCGATGAGGGGCACAGCCTGGTCCGGCAGGGTGACCTGCTGCAGGCCGCGCTCGACCTCCTCGAGGGTGCCGCCGACCGTGAGGCGCTACGCGCCGCTCTGGGCCGGCTCGAGCGCGAGGATCGCGCGGTGGTGGACCGCAGCCTGCTCCCGGACGCAGACGCCGACCACGAGGAGCACCCGGTCTACCTGCCGTGGCTGCTGGCCTCGGAGCGCGGGCTGGCGCGCAACCTCGCCCGGCTCCTCGCCGTGGGCCAGGTGGAGGCCCTCGCGGATGAGGCCCGCCTCCAGCGCGCGGCCGAGGCCTCCGGGATCGCGCTCCACGAGGACCAGCGCGCCGCGGTCCTGGGCCTCCTCTCGAGTCCGGTCGCCCTCCTCACCGGCGGCCCGGGCGTCGGCAAGACCACGATCGTGCGCCTCATCGCCGACCTCGCCCAGGCCGCGGGCTACGAGGTGCTCCTGGCAAGCCCAACGGGGCGCGCGGCCAAGCGCCTGAGCGAAGCCACAGGAAGGCCCGCGTCGACCATCCACCGCCTGCTGAAGTTCCAGCCGCCGGACGGGTTCCAGCACACCGACACCAACCCGCTCGAGGGCGGACTCGTCCTCGTGGACGAGATCTCGATGCTGGATGTCGCGCTGGCGCACCACCTCGTGAAGGCCGTGGCGGCGCCGACGCGGCTGATCCTGGTCGGGGACCCCGACCAGCTGCCGTCGGTCGGCGCGGGGAGCGTGCTGAGCGACCTGCTCAGCAGCGGCGAGATCCCGACCTGGCGCCTGACGCGCGTGTTTCGGCAGGACCGCGAGAGCCTGATCGTCGAGAACGCGCACCGCGTGCTTGCCGGGGACCTCCCGCGCCAGCCCGAGCGCAGCGAGACTGGCGGAGACTTCTTCCTCTTCCCCGTCGATGACCCGGCACGCGCGGCCGACCGCCTCGTGGAGGTGGTGACCGAGCGCATCCCCAAGCGCTTCGGCATGGACTGGACCGAAGAGGTGCAGGTGATCTCGCCCATGTACAAGGGCGACTGCGGGGTGGATGCCCTCAATGACCGGCTGCGTGAGGCCGCGGGCTACGGCGGGCGCGAGGTCGAGCGCGGGGGCCAGCGCTGGCGGATCGGAGATCGGGTGATCCAGACGCGCAACGACTACGACAAGGAGGTCTTCAACGGCGACATGGGCCGGATCTCCGCGGTCTCGCCGGACGGGGTCGTGACGGTGCAGTACCCCGAGCAGAAGGTGGTCTACACGGGCGGCGAGCTGTCGGACCTGCGCCCGGCCTTCGCAATCACGGTGCACCGCAGCCAGGGCGGCGAGTTCCCCTGCGTCGTGATCCCCCTCACGACGCCGCATCGGGTGATGCTGCAGCGCAACCTGCTCTATACCGCAATCACGCGCGCCAAACGCCTGGTGGTCCTGGTGGGCTCGGAGACGGCGCTGCGGTGGGCGGTCGAGACGGCGGACCAGGCGCTACGCATGAGCATGCTGAGCGAGCGGCTTCGGCTCGCCCGCGCCGACGCCTGACGCCAACGCCTGACGGCGGAGCCATCGGCGCGGCCGCGAGGCGCTCACGCCCCGGATGGAATCCCGGGGCCGCGCGGCTCTCACCACACGACCCCGGGGCGCGTTACGGTTGGTTCGTGGATGCCGCCGAACTCCCGCGAACGGGTGCCTGACGGCCGAACGGCGCCCGTTCTAGGCCTGCGGACGAGGCGGGGCAAGCCAAAAAGCAGGCACGCACCGCTTCCGGGTCAGGTCCGGAAGTAGCTCCGTCCCTCAAGCCCAGGCGGCAGACAGCTCATCTCGTCGCGCGCGCCGGGGTCCTGGTGGGCATTGCGGTAGCCCTCTCCGTAGCCGGCCTCACGCATCACGCGCGTCGCGGCGTTGCGCAGGTGCTTGGGCACCGGCTCGGCAGCGGTCCGCTGGACATCCTGCTCCGCCTCGGCCACGGCCCGGTAGACCGCGTCGCTCTTACGCGCCCGCGCGAGGTAGACCGCGGCCTGGGCGAGGGCCAGCTTGCCCTCCGGATATCCCAGGCGATGGAAGGCGTCGCCCGCGTCGAGCGCGATCCGCAGGGCGAAGGGGTCCGCGAGGCCCACGTCCTCGGTTGCTGCGCGGATCAGCCGCCGCGCGATGAAGTTGCCATCCTCCCCGGCGATCATCATCCGCGTGACCCAGTAGAGGGTCGCGTCGGCATCGCTGTTGCGGATCGACTTGTGCAGGGCGCTGATCACGTTGTAGTGCTCCTCGCCGCTCTTGTCGTAGAGGGTGACCTTGCGCTGAAGCGCCTCCTCCACATCCTCGAGCCTGACCCGCCCCGAGTCCCCGGCGAGGGCCGCCGCCGTCTCGAGGGCGGTCAGGGCGCGGCGCGCGTCCCCGTCCGTGGCGCCGACGATGCGCTCGAGCGCGCCGTCCTCCACCTGCCAGCGCCCCGCGAGACCCTCCGGAGCCTCGAGCGCGCGCCTGAGGAGGGTGACCACCTGCGGAGCTTCGAGGGGCTCCAGCAGCAGGGTCCTGCAGCGTGACAGGAGGGCGCCATTGACCTCGAAGGAGGGGTTCTCGGTGGTCGCCCCCACGAGCACGATGTCACCGCGCTCCACATGGGGCAGGAACGCGTCCTGCTGGGCCTTGTTGAAGCGGTGGATCTCGTCCACGAAGACCAGGGTGCGGCGCCCTGTGCGCTGGCGATCGGCCGCCGCCCGGCCCATGAGCTCGCGGATCTCCTTGATGCCCGACAGCACCGCCGAGTAGGGCACGAAGGCGAGGCCCGAGGCCTGGGCCAGGAGCCGCGCCAGGGTCGTCTTGCCAACCCCCGGGGGCCCCCACAGGATCAGGCTCTGCGAGAGCTCACCGGCCAGGGCGCGGCTCAGGATGCGCCCCTCGCCCACGAGGTGGGCCTGACCCTGGTAGTCCTCGAGCCGCACGGGGCGCATGCGGTCGGCCAGAGGCGCATCCGCGGGCGCGGGCTCGAGCGGATCGGCCCCCTCGAGCTCCTCCTCGAACAGCCCGCTCACGCCCCGGTCCTCCCGGCCGCGAACAGGAGCAGAGACGCCGCCACGGTCACATTCAGCGACTCCACGCCACCCGCCATCGGGATCGTGACGCGCTCGAGGCCCGCGAGGGCCTCCGACTCCTCGCCCGTCTCGCCGCTGACCCACAGCGCGACGGGGCCGCTCCAGTCGGCATCGCGCCAGGTGCGGCCACCGCGAGTGGCGGCGCCCACCGAGCGCCAGCCGCGCTCGGTCAGGAGGCTCATGGCCTCCTCCGCGCCGAGGCCGCGTACGACCGGGAGCCGCAGCAGGCTGCCCATCGAGCCGCGCAGGGCCCGCGGATGCCAGGGGCTGACCCCGCCCAGCAGGCTGACCATGGCAGTTGCTCCTGCAGCCTCCGCCGAGCGCGCCAGTGCTCCGAGGTTGCCCGGGTCCGCGACGCCGGCCACGACCAGCACGAGAGCACCCGGCTCGACAGCGAGGTCCTCGAGGGCGACCGCCGCGGGCGGCTGCGCAAGGGCCACGATCGAGGGCTCGGTGTGCAGGGTTCCCAGCCCCTGCAGCAGGCCGGCCTGGACGCGCCGCACGGGCGCTGCCTCGAGGGCCGCATGGAGGGCCTGGCCCTCCTCGGCGAGGACCGCCTCCAGCGTCGCGCCGGCGGCCACCGCGTCGAGGACCAGGCGCTCGCCCTCGAGCAGCAGGACGCCCCGCTCCTTGCCGGAGGCCACCGCGCGCACGCGCTTCAGGAGGGCGTTCTGACGCGAGCGAATGGTCTCGGAGTTGGCGGTCAAGGAGGGGGGCCTCCGGGCCCTTGGGCTACCATCCTAGCCGTGAGGCACAGCCAGCACTCTCCTTCAGCATGGGCGTGAGCGAAGGGACCGTCGTCCAAGTGGACGCCAAGCAGGTGCTGGTGGACCTCGCAGGAGAGGTCGTGCCCGCCGCGCTGCGCGGCACCCTGTTCGAGGACCTGGGCACGACCAAGAACCCGGTCGCCGTGGGCGATCGGGTGCGCCTCGACAAGGACGCCGAGGGCCCCGCGGTGGCTGAGGTCCTGCCGCGCCGCAACCACCTGAGCCGCGTGGCCTCTGGGCACGACCCGCGCGAACAGGTCCTGGTCGCCAATGTGGACCAGCTGCTGGTGATCGGCTCCGTGCGCCAGCCTGGGTTCTCCTCGAACCGCACGGACCGCATCCTCGCGGCCTGCGAGTGGCACGAGGTCCCCACCGTCGTGGTCCTCAACAAGATCGACCTCGCCAAGCGCGATGAGGCCGCGGCCCTCGAAGAGACCTACGCCTCGGTGCCCGTGCGGGTCCTGCGCACGAGCGCCAAGACCGGCGAGGGCGTCGAGGAGCTGGGCGAGCTCCTGCGGGACCGGGTGAGCGTGCTCTACGGCCCCTCCGGCGCGGGCAAGTCCACCCTGATCAACCAGCTGGAGCCCGGGCTCAACCTGAAGGAGGGGCGCATCAGCAGCTACTGGAAGCAGGGCCGGCACACGACCACCTTCTCGCGCCTGCACCCGCTCTCCATGGGCGGCGCTGTCGTGGACACGCCAGGCATCCGCGTCTTCCGGCTGTTCGACGTGAGCGCGCGCGAGCTGCGCGACCTGTTCCCCGACATCCACCGCCTCTCGCAGCACTGCCAGTTCGACGACTGCAGCCACGACCACGAGCCGGGGTGCGCCCTGGACCGCGCCCTGGACGAGGGGCTCATCGCCCCCACGCGGTGGTCGAGCTACCTCGAGATGCTCGACGAGCTGCGCGCGGATCCGCGGCGGAGCAGCGACGAAGAGGCGCCCTGAGGGGCGCGCGGCGGTTCAGCCGTTGAAGTCGTACACGTACGACAGCCGCGACTTGTTGAGGATCACATAGGGCAGCTCGAGCATCTGCTTGAGCTCCTTGTCGTCCCCGTGCTGGAAGCCCCGCAGCTGGGGCTCGCGCATGACGAAGAAGCGCCGGGTGGCCTTGTCGTCGATCTCGTAGGCGCGCGGGCGGATCTTGCCGGCCAGCTCGACATTCAGGTTGCCCGTATAGAAGAGCCGCACGCGCTGCAGGTCAGCCTCGTGCTCGCGGGCGAGCGCCGCGGCGGTCCCGTCACCGGCCTCGTCGAGGAACTCGTGCGCAACGAGGATCTCCTCCAGGTTCATCTGGAGCAGGGGCGTCTGGATGCGCTCGCGAGAGGCGAGATCGATCAGGGTCGCGTCGCGCAGCTTGAGGAAGCTCTGCCGATGACCGTCCAACATGCGCGAGAGGCGCGTGTACTTGTTCTCGACGGTGCCCTTGATCAGGAAGCAGTCCGTCAGGAACAGGTCGGTCGTCAGGGTGAGCATGGGTCGCTGGCGCGGTCAGGGTCGACGAAGGGACCGGTGTCCCCGCGCAGAGCCCCCGCCAGGTACAGCGAGCCGATCCCGAGGACCCACCCACCGCTGGCCGCGGCCCGGGCGCAGGCCCGGTGCAGCGCGTCCCGCGCGTCTGCGACCTCCTCCCCATCGAGCCCCCCCTCCTGGACCCGCTGGGCCAGGGAGGCGGCCTCCAGGTGGATCCCGCTCGGCACGGTCGTGCTGTGGACCCTATCGACCCGCCCGCGGAGCGCCTTGAGGATGCCCGCGTGGTCCTTGTCTCGGGCCAGCGCAAGGACCACCTGGGGGCGCCCCTGCAGGCCCTGGGCCCCCTCGAGGTCGTCGAGGACCCGCTCGATGCTGCTGCCCACGTGGGCCCCGTCGAGCACCACGGGCACGCCCGAAGGGCCCTGCCTGCGCTCCAGGCGCCCGGGCAGCTGGGCCGCGGCCGCGAGGTCCTCGGTCAGCAGATCGCCTGCGAGGGGGGTCCCGTCTGGCGCGCCGTGGCCGCAGCGCCCGAGGGCCTCGAGGGCAGTCCGCGCCAGCGCTAGGTTGGTCGCCGCGATCGTGGCCCCGCGCGGGACGAGCCGCATGGGACACCCCAGCTCCTGGGCACGCTCGGCGATCACGCGGCCAGGGTCGTCCTCACCCCCGTGGGCAGGCACGCCACACACGAGCGGGAGCCCGGCCTTCAAGATCCCCGCCTTCTCTCGTGCGATCGCCTCGCGCGTGCTGCCCAGCACCGCCGTGTGCTCGAGATCGATGCTCGTGAGCACGGCCAGCGCGGCCTCGAGCACATTGGTGGAGTCCAGCCGACCGCCAAGACCCACCTCGATCACGGCCCACTCCGCGCCTCCCGCACGCAGGGCGTGGAACGCCCCCGCGGTGAAGAGGTCGAACCAGCTGGCGCCGGCCGCGGGGGTGCCCTCGCGCTCAGCCGCCTCGCGCGCGGCAAGGGCCGCGTCGATGCCGGACGCAAGGAGGTCATCCTCGACCTCGCGCCCCTGCAGACGCACCCGCTCGGTGATGCGCTCCACGTGGGGGGACGAGTAGAGCCCCACCCTCCAGCCCGCGGCCTGCAGCCCGGCGGCGATGAGCGACGCCACCGAGCCCTTGCCCTTGGTCCCGCCCACATGGACGGTCCGCAGGGCGCGCTGCGGGTCGCCCAGGCGGGAGCAGAGGTCGAGACTTGGCGCCACGTCCACGCGCATCCCACCGCGATCGCGGCGCTCCCAGTCGATGCGGGCGTCGAGGAGGGCCTGGGCGCGGGCCAGGGCCGGGGACGGCGGCTCGGGAGGTCTCATGGTGGGACGGCGGGATTCTGACGCTTCGGTGCAGGGGTCCGCTGCCGATCTCTTGAGGTGGAGGATCCCCCGCGCACCCCCGCGCGCCCAAGCCATGCAGCCCGCCGTCCACCGCATCAAGGTCTTCCCCTTCCGGCTGTCGGGTCCCCAGCCGGCCTACCTGCTCCTCAAGCCGGACCAGGGCATCGAGGCCCTGTGGGGCCCGGCCCAGAGCACCCTGGGCTTCGGCGACCAGATGGAGGACGCCGCGCGCAGGACCATGGTCGAGGAGGTCGGCGGCTTGACGCCCGGCTCCCTTGTGGACCTGCAGTGGGCCTCACGCTTCCAGCTCCCCGACGAGCTGGTGATCGAGTGGTGCTACGGCTTCAAGTACGACGCGGATCCAGACCCGGCCGTGCTGCAGAGCCACTGGGCCCAGGCCCGCTGGGCAGGATTCGCCGAGGCCTTCGAGTCCCTCGAGATGCAGGCGGACCGCACGGCCATGATGCGGCTGCACGCCCTGATCAGCGCCGCCTAGGGAGTGCCCTCGAGCGCGGGCGCCTGGGCTCGCCCCCAGGGAGGGCTCCCTGCAGCCGACGCCCTCAGCCCAAGAACCCGAGTCGCGGCCAGGCCTGCCCGAGCACGGCCTCCGAAGGCGCGCCGAGGCTCTTCTCCAGGAGGGTCGCGTAGACCGACCGGAAGTCGGTGGTGAAGGGCACATCGCCCTCGTCCAGGCTGGAGAGGTCCGGCGTCCTGCCGTGGAACCCGCCGCGGACCCCGTGACCGAGCACCAGCATCGGGCCGGCCTTGCCGTGGTCGGTCCCCGCGGAGCCGTTCTGCTGGACGCGCCGGCCGAACTCGCTGAAGACGACCAGGGTCACCTTGCGCCCCGCTTCCGACGCGGACAGGTCCTCGTAGAAGGCAGCCAGCGCCGCGTCGAGGTCGCGCATCAGCCGGTCGTGCGTGTTGCGCTGGTTCGCGTGGGTGTCGAACCCGCCCATCACCGTGCTCACGATGCGGGTGCCAACGCCTCCGCAGAGGATGGCGGCGGCGTCGTGGAGCTGCGCGCCGATCGCGGTGCGCGGGTACTCCACGCGCTCGGGGTGGCGCGCGGCGGCGGCCCGGATGCGCAGGGAGGACTCCTCCGCGTCGGCCAGCACCTGGCGCAGCTGTGCGAGGGCCCGGTCACGGCCCCGGTGGCGCTGGTCCTCGTCCCCCATCTCGTGCTCGCACTGCGCCAGCCCTTGAGCACCGCCGGTCTCGCCGAACCAGCGGTAGGCGGTCGGGGACTGCACCGAGGAGGCCGGGTGCGTCGCGGAGTGGATCGAGTAGGGCGCGTTGCCGCCCACATGGACGAGGAACTCGGGACGCGGCGCCTCGCCCTGGAGCGCACGGTTCGTGCCGCCGAGCCAGCCGTCTCCCGCCGCGCGTCCGCGCGGCGAAGCCGTGTGCCAGACCTCGAGGGCCTTGAAGTGCGACCGCACCGGCTCCGGATAGCCGCAGCCCTCGACGATGGCCAGGTGCCCGGCGTCCCAGATGCGGCGCAGCCCCTGCAGCGCCGGGTGCAGACCGCGCCGGCCGTCGAGGCGGAGGACCTCCTGGGGACCGAAGCGCAGCGTCCCGCGGGCCCGCTGGTAGGCGGGATCCGTGAAGGGGATGACCGTGGAGAGGCCGTCGTTGCCGCCGGAGAGCTGCAGGACGACCAGCGTCCCGTCGGTCTCGGGATCGGCGAGGCGGACCGCTCGGGCCCAGGGGGAGGCCGCCAGGGCGGCGCTCGCGGAGAGGAAGGAGCGACGATCGAACATGGGGACGCCTCAGCCGAGCTGAGCCTCGGGCAGGGACAGGATCAGGTGGGCGAGCTGGCGCAGGATGGCCTCGGCCCGCTGACCTCCGCGGACGAGGAAGGCCTCCTCGGGGAGGCCCTCGGCCTCGCGGGCCTGGCGCAGGAACGCGACCAGCGGTGCGCGGGTCTCGAGAGGTGGCACGATCGCCAGCAGCTCCTCGAGGGCCTGCTCGACGAGCTCCTCGTCGCCCGCCGGGCGGCGCAGGGCCAGGGTACGGCGCAGCTGGGTCGCGGGCGGGGTGAAGCGCCGGCGTCCTCCCATGCCGCTGCGCAGGGCGCGCATGGCGCGCACCAGGTCCGGAGCGATCTGGGCGCGCCTGCGCCCCTCGCCCTCCATGGACTGCATGCCCTCCATGGAGGCGTCCATACCCTCGTCCGCCATCATCGCGTCCAGCTCCTCGTCCGCTCCGAGGTCCCCGAGGTCCACGAGGCCCAGGACGACGCCGGTCAGGTTGCCGCGCATCATCAGGGAGCTGGTGTTGATCCAGGCCATGCCTCCCTCCCAGCCCTTCACGTTGGGCGGATCGAAGATGCGCTCACCGAGGACGCTGGCGGACACCCCGAGGAACTCCCCCACGGGCGTGATCCCCAGGCGTCGGGCGCTGCCGACCATGAAGTCGACCGGGGACTGGATGCGCGCCCCAATCAGGTCGTCGGAGTAGAAGGCTGGGTCCATGAAGAGGGCGCGCAGCACGGGAAGCACCTCGTAGTTCGAGCGCCGCAGCAGAGCGGCGTAGGCCGCCCGCCGCTCGGCGGCCGGCTCGGATCCCTCGAACCACTCGAGGAGGCGGCCGGCGATCCACTCGGCGCAGGCTTCCTGGGCGAGCAGGACCTCCACCAGGTCATCCGCATCGAAGCGCCCGCTCTGGCCGAGGATGGTCTTGCGACCGAAGTCGTGATCCTTGGGGAGGAACTGGAAGGCGCCGCCAGGCTCCTGGCTGCGCCCCACGCCATACCCGGTCAGGGCCCGAGCCGCCTCGCGAACATCCTCCTCGGTGTAGTGGCCCTCGCCCAGGCTGAAGAGCTCCATCACCTCGCGCGCGAGGTTCTCGTTGGGCTTGCGCCGGCGGTTCGAGATGTTGTCGAGGTAGACCAACATCGCCGGGTCCTCGAGCATCTCGCGCAGCAGGGCTCCGTAGTTGCCGAGCGCGTGGCGGTCGATGAGCTCCGCCTGGCGGATCATGTAGTCGCCGCGCTTGACGGTGGTCTGGGCGCTGGTGAACAGGCCGTGCCAGAACAGGCGCATGCGGTCGCGGAGGGGGTCCTCGCCACGGACCATGCCCTCCAGCCACTCCGCGACGAAGTCGATCGCCTCGCGGGTCATCTGCTGGCGCACCTGCTGGATCAGGCGCACGCGCTTCTCCTGCTCCATGGCGCGGACCGAGTCGAAGTCAGGGATGCGGGCCTGGTACTCCCACGCCGGTGCGGGACCCGCGGAGGCGAGCAGCTGCTCGACGAGCGCGGTCTGGCCCGCCTCGGCCCAGCGCTGCACCTCGGCGGTGCTGGCGCCGAAGCCGGCACGGTTCAGGAGGTGCTCGGCCTTGCGGGAGCTCCAGGGGGAGGTCGCAGCGTCGTCGCCCTGGAGCGGGGCCAGGGCCAGGACGGTGAGGAGGAGGACTTGCATGGGTGCGACAGGCTGCCAAGGGCTGGGGCGGGAGCGTGCCAGAGCGGAACAACCCGGCCGCCCAGGCGAGGTTACGGGCTGAGTCCTCGGGGAGGGTGACCCATAATGGCGCGCGCCGGCTGGCCCCCCCGGCGCGCCCTCCACCGTGCCGAACCACCAGGCCCCTGCAGACCTCCGCGCCTTTCTGTCCATCCTCCGCAGCGAGGGGGAGCTGGTCGAGGTCGACGCCCCCGTGGACTGGAACCTGGAGGCCGCGGAGGTCCACCGCCGGGTGATCGCGGCCGGCGGGCCCGCGCTCCTGTTCAAGAATGTGAAGGGGGCCAGCTTCCCCCTGGTCACCAACCTGTTCGGGACGGCGAAGCGCGTGAACCTCGCCTTCGGCAGCAAGCCCGAGGAGGTGGTCTCGCGCGTGGCGAAGCTCCCCGAGGAGCTGATGCCACCCAGCCTGGGCAAGCTCTGGGGCCAGCGCGACCTGTTCGGAAGCCTGGCCAAGGTCGGGCTCAAGCAGCGCGCCCGCGGACCGATCTGCGAGGTCGCGGACGAGCCTCCCCGCCTGGACCGGCTGCCCGCCCTCAAGACCTGGGCCAGGGACGGCGGGCCCTTCGTGACCCTGCCCCTGGTCCTGACGCGGGACCCGGAGACCGATGTCCCCAACCTCGGGATGTACCGCGTGCAGGTGTTCGACGAGGAGTCCGTGGGCGTGCACTTCCAGATCGGCAAGGGCGGAGGCTTCCACCTCCACCGCGCCGAGCAGCTCGGCCGCCCCCTGCCGGTGGACATCCACGTGGGCGGGCCGCCCGCCCTGATCCTGGCCGCGATCGCGCCGCTGCCCGAGAACGTCCCCGAGCTTCTGCTCGCCTCCCTCGCCATGGGCCAGCGCCTGCCCCTCGCGAAGTCGCGGCAAGGCCGCTCGATCGCAGCGGGCGCGGAGTTTGTCCTGTCTGGCTCCATCCAGCCCGGCGCGCGCCGCCCCGAGGGGCCGTTCGGCGACCACTACGGCTACTACTCGGAGGTCCACGACTACCCGTGGATGAAGGTCGAGACCCTGCACCGCCGCAAGGACGCCATCTGGCCCGCAACGGTGGTCGGCAAGCCGCGCCAGGAGGACTTCTTCCTGGGCGACTACCTGACCGAGCTGCTGAGCCCCCTGTTCCCCCTCGTGATGCCCGCGGTCGTGGACCTGTGGAGCTACGGCGAGACGGGGTACCACGCCCTGTCCTCGGCGATCGTGCGCGAGCGCTACGAGCGCGAGGCGCTGGTGTCGGCCTTCCGGATCCTTGGCGAGGGCCAGCTCGCCCTGACGAAGTTCCTGCTGCTCACGGACGGTGCGGTTGATCTGCGGGACTTCCGCTCGACCCTGGTGCATGTCCTCGAGCGGACGGACACGCGCACGGACCTGTTCATCCTGGCCAACCTGTCCATGGACTCCCTGGACTACTCGGGACCGAAGATGCACCGCGGGTCGAAGGGCGTGCTGGTGGGCCTGGGTGAGGCGAAGCGCAATCTCCCCGAGACGCTGCCCGGCCAGCTCGGCTCGGGCATCGTCGACGCACGGGTCTTTGCCCCGGGGGCCGCGGTCGTCCAGGTGGGCTCCTACGAGGAGGATCCCGACGCGGCCCAGCGCATCGCGCAGGAGCCGGGCCTCGCTGACTGGCCCCTGGTCGTGCTCTCCGACGAGCCCGAGCGGGCCGTGCGCAGCGACGCGAACTTCCTGTGGACCACCTTCACCCGCTTCGATCCCGGTCAGGACATCGTCCCCCGGCGGATCGAGCTGGTCGGCACCCACGCGGCCTACGAGTTCCCCTTGGTCATCGACGCGCGCATGAAGCCGTCCTATCCCGAGGAGCTCTTCTGCGACCCGGACACGGCCGCCACCGTGGACCGTCGCTGGTCGGAGTACTTCCCCGACGGCGGCGTGGAGATGGGCGACTCGGCCCGCGCGCACCTGGACTGACGAGCGGCCCAGGGGTCCGGGAGGTCGGAATCAGGCCAGAGCAACCTGCGGGGCCTCGCTGGGCCGCAGGTCCATGGTCTCCATCTGCTCGACCATGTGCAGCTGCACGCGCGCGCGGTCGAGGTTGTGCCCCTCGCGGCTGATCTTGAAGTAGGTGTCCCCCGCGAGGTGGTCCGTCAGGAAGCGGACGCCTACGGTCAGGGTCACGATCTGAGCGGCCAGGGGCATGAGCTCGAGCTCGTCCGCGTTCATGAAGCGGCTGGTGGTCTCCATCCAGCCGGCGGACAGAGCCCCGTAGAGCTCCTGATCGACGCCAGCCTGGGAGAGGTCCTGCTCGTCCTCGTCACTGGTCGCCGCGGTGAACCGCACGAGATCGCCAAAGTCGTACAGCGGCCAGCCCGGCATGCAGGTGTCGAGATCGACGATGCAGCGCGCCTGACCAGACCCACTGTCGAACAGCACGTTGTTGAGCTTGGTGTCCCCGTGGATCACGCGGACGGGGATGCGGCCCTGCTGGATCCCAGTCTCGATCACCTGCATCAGGTGGCGGTGGTCCAGCACGAAGCGGACCTCCTTCGCCACCGAGTCCGCGCGCCCGCAGCGGTCCTCGCGCAGGGCGGTCATGAACTGACGGAAGCGGTGCAGCGGCGAGAAGAACTCGGGGATCGTCTCGACGAGGCCGCGGGCATCGAGGTCGAACAGCCGCGCCTGGAAGTTGCCGAAGGCGGCCGCAGCGTCGAAGGCCTGATCAGGCCCGAGGCAGCGGTCGTAGGAGACGGTGTCCTCGACGAATGCGAAGGTCCGCCAGGCGCCGGTGTTCAGCTCGGCCCAGCTCTCCCCCTCGGTCGTAGGCACGAGGCGCAGCACCTCGAGCTCCCGGTCCCCTGCCCGCCAGCTGCCCCTGCGGAGCTCGCGCGTCACCCTGCGGATGTTGTGCATCAGGCCAGGGATGTCCTGGAACACCGCGTCGTTCATGCGCTGGTGCAGGAGGCGCCGACGCTCTCCATCGAGCTCCCAGGAGGAGATGAAGGTGTCGTGGATGTGCCCGCGGTGGAGCGGCTCCACGCCCACGAGACGCCCGCC
>JBDQFW010000061.1:0-15626 GCA_040265735.1 Planctomycetota bacterium
GCCTTACACAGCGCGCGCCACCCGTCCCACTTGGGGACCCTCGGCGGAATCCAACATCGTCCTCCGTTCGCTGGGGGGTTCGGCTCCGCTGGAGGAATCGTGCAGGCGCCCATCCCCTCCCAGGACCCTCTCTTCCAGCGCAGCTGGTGGGAGGATCGCATCCAGGGTCTGGGCCAGGCCGCGTCCACCATCGAACTCACCCCGCGGCCCGACCTCTCCACGGCCGAGCGGACCGTGTCGGAGTTCCACCTGCGCACCCACGACGGGGACCACCTCTTCGCCCTCCTGGCGCGCCCCTCGGGTGCGCCCGAGCCCGTGCCCGCCCGGATCCGCTGCTGCGGTCCCGCCGAGCCCCCGGAGCTGGACCCTCGCGCCGCGCTCGAGGGCATCGCGGAGATCCTGGTCCAGGAGGTCGCCGGGCGCCGCCTCGAGGATCGGGTGCTCGACATGGTCTCCACGTTCCGGGTTGCCCGCAGCACGCCTGGCCTCGACGGCTCCCGCGTCATGCCGGCGGAGGGGAGCCTCCGCGACGAGCTCCGCATCGCGCAGCGGCTGTCGGACTGGAAGTTCTGCTGAGCGCTTGGGAAGCTCGCTCCCCGTGGAGCAGCACCAGGAAGAGCTCAGGATCGCCACCCGCGGGCACGAGCCCATCGAGATCACCGGCCTCGTACGCGAGGTCGTGCGGCGCTCGGGGATCGCGCTCGGGCTGGTGACGGTGTTCATCCAGCACACCAGCGCCTCGCTCGTGATCCAGGAGAACGCCGACCCGGCGGTTCTCGAGGACCTGATCGCGTGGTTCGGACGGGTCGCTCCCGAGGGCAGCCGCCACTACACACACACCGCCGAGGGCCCCGACGACATGCCCTCTCACCTGCGCTCCGCCATCACGCGGACCAGCGAGACCATCCCGATCCAGGACGGTGAGCTCATGCTCGGCACCTGGCAGGGCCTGCACCTGCTGGAACACCGCGAGCTCAACCACACGCGCGTGGTCGTGGTGCATGTGATCGGCGAGCCCGAGGCCTGAGCGGTGGCGCCGCGGCGTCGCCGCGCGCCTAGTACCCGCCCGAGCCGCGCCCGCCGCGGACGATGGCGACCGAGGCCGAGGCTCCGATCCGGGTGGCGCCCGCCGCGATCATGGCCTCGGCGGTCTCACGGTCGCGCACCCCGCCGGAGGCCTTGACGCCCATGACGGCCCCAACGGTCTGCCGCATGAGCGCGACATCCTCGACGGTCGCCCCGCCCGACGAGAATCCCGTCGAGGTCTTCACGAAGTCCGCGCCCGCCTCGCGGCAGAGGCGCGACGCCCGCACGATCTCGTCGGGCGTGAGCAGGCAGGTCTCGAGGATGACCTTGAGGCGCGCGCCGAGGCGGTGGCAGGTCTCCGCCACGCTGCGCACATCGCGGCGCACATACCCGTCGTCTCCCGACTTCAGAGCGCCCACCGCAAGCACCATGTCCACCTCGCAGGCGCCGTCCTCGATGGCGCGCCGTGCCTCGTAGGCCTTGGTCTCGGACGAGCAGGCTCCCAGGGGGAAGCCCACCACCGTGCACACGAGCACGCCGGAGCCCGAGAGGATCTCGGCGCAGCGCCGCACCCATGAGCTGTTCACACAGACCGAGGCAAAGCGGTTCTCGAGGGCCTCGCCGCAGATCTGGTCGATGTCCGCCGCGGTGGCGTCCGGCTTGAGCAGGGTGTGGTCGATGTGGCTGGCGAGGTCGCCCAGGCGTGCGGGGTCGGTGCCGCACATCCCAAGGCGGCAGGCCCCCGCCTGGACGGCGGCCTGCAGGTCCTCAGGGCAGATGCGCAGGGCAAGGTCGACGCAGCGCCCACCGTCCAGGTCATCGAGAGAGGTGACGCCGGCTGCCACCAGCCTGCGCCCCACTTCGATCAGCAGCTCCTCGAGTCGGCTGGCTTCAGTCATGGGACCTCCTGCGCGCTCCGTGCCGCGCTTCGATCGTGTCCAGCATCCCTGCCCGCCGGGCGTGGCGGTCTCCCCCGAGAGGAGTGGCCAGGAAGGCCTGGAGGATGCCGTGGGCCTCGAGTGCGGTCAGGTGACGCGAGCCGAGGACGAGGACATTCGCGTGGTTGTGCTCGCGGGCATTGCGCGCCACGGCCTCGTCCCAGCAGTTCGCGGCGCGCACGCCGGGGACCTTGTTCGCCGCCATCGCAGAGCCCACGCCCACCGTGTCGATGACGACGCCGAGGTCGGCCCGGCCCTCGGCCACGGCAAGGGCCACCTCGTGCGCGCGCTCGGGCCAGTCGCACGGCCGCTCGTCCGCCGGCCCGAGGTCGAGGCCCACATGCCCCAGCTCGCGCAGCGACTGGAGGAGGGGCCCCTTGAGCTTGAAGCCCCCGTGATCGCTGGCCACGGCTACGCGCGCGGTCCCCAGGAGTGGACGCAGGCCGCCTGCAGCGCTGGGGACGCTCTCGACGAGTCGGATACCGCGACGATGCGCCGCCTCGAGCGCCGCGTCAGTGACGCGGGCCCGCGGTGCGATGGCGAAGGATCCTCCGTCAGGAGTGTCGCGCAGACATGACTCGGTCACGAGCGGTGGCTCGATGCGCGGACGCGCAGGAGCCGCGTCGGCCGCGGGCCGCGCTGCCTCGAGCACCGTCAAGTGCGCAGGCGGGGCAGGCGCGCGCCCCTGGTCCGCTGCCACGCGCGAGGCCGCGCGACGCGCGGCGGCGCGGAGGGTGGCGGGGTCAACGCTCATGGGGCACGGACGAGGGTTCGCAGAGCGCGCGCAGCACGCCTTAGGCGGCTGAGTCTAGCGGTCCCCGCCAGGGGCGGTGCGGAGCCCGCTCAGGGCGCCCCAAGCCTGCGCCCACTTGACAGGATCGGAGCCGTGCGGATCCTGGGCGTCGGGCCTTGAAGCAGCCGCTCGCAACGGATGCACTAGGGCCAGCGCTCATCTCGCCCGCACTGCCCTGGTCCGCACCCAGGGAGGGCCGGCCTGGGGGCGCCACCGCACCCCACCATGCGCACCCTCCTGAGTCAGTTCTGCGAGTCCTTCGAGGAGGTCGTTCGGCCCCTCCTGGATCCTCTGCAACAGAGCGCCGAGGCGCTCCTCCAGGCCGACGGCCAGCTCCCGGGCAGGGAGGTGAGGGCCGACTTGCTCGACCTGCGTCACCAGTTCGAGGCCCTGGTCCACAAGGTCAGCGAGCAGCAGGCCTATGTCCTGCTCTTCGGACCCCTCAAGAGCGGCAAGTCGACCCTGATGAACGCCATCGCCCACGAGTATGTGAGCGAGGTGTCCAGCCTGCCGGCCTACCCCTGCATGGTCTTTGTCTCGCACGGCGCCACGCGCTGCTTCGATGTGACCCGCTACTCGGGTCGCAGCGAGCGCTTCACCGACCCGACCGCGCTGCACCTGTTCATCAACCGCGCCCACGCCGAGCTGGCCGACCGCATCCGCGCGGCAGAGGAGCAGGGCGAGGTCTTCGACCCGGCGCTCCACTACCCCGAGGCCATCCGCCGCGTGGATGTGCGCCTGCCTGCCGCCGAGCTGGCCGAGTCGGGCGCGGTCCTCGTGGACACCCCGGGCCTGTATGCACGCATGCGCTTCGGCTACAGCCAGATGACCCGCGACTTCCGCGACGCCGCGAGCTGCGCGATCTTCGTCGTGAAGTCGGACAACCTGTTCCTCGAGCAGGTGTTCGAGGAGTTCGAGGACCTGCTCGACCTCTTCAGCCGCATCTTCCTGGTGGTCAACCTCGACTCCACCAAGCGCGACCTCGCCCCGGACGGGCGGCTGGTTCCGAGTCTCGAGCAGGAGGACCCCCTGCGCATCATCGACGCCTTCGAGAGCCTCGCCATGAGCGCGCCCCTCAAGAAGGCCGCGGAGGAGGGCCGTCTGCAGCTCTACCCCGTCGACCTGCTGCGGGCCGCCAGCGCGCGCCTCGCAGGCGACGACGCCCCCGAGGCCCAGCAGGGCCGTGTGGACTTCGAGGCCTTCCAGCAGGACCTCACGGACTATCTCAACTCGACCGAGTACCTGGTGGCGTTCCTCGGGGACAGCCTGCGCCGCGCAACCTGCCTGCTGGGAGAGGCTCAGGAGCTCGCCCAGCACGCGCAGGTCGCCGAGATCGAGGCGACCACGGCCCAGCTCGAAGAGCTGCGCGCCGAGGCGGGCAAGCGCCTGACCGCTGCCCAGCGCCTGCAGGGCGTTGACTGGTCCCAGCCCTTCGGCGACCTGGCCGCGCGCATCATGCCGCTGCTCGAGGAGCGCCTGCAGGGCAGCGCCGGTGCCATCGACGCGCAGGTCCAGCAGCTCATCGAGGGCTGGTTCCGCTCCACCACGAGCCTCCAGGGCCTGATCCAGGACGAGCTGATCCCGGCCTTCGACCAGTTCCAGAAGGACCTCGCTGGGCAGGTGACCCAGCTCCTCCGCCAGGAGGTCCTGGACGGCGCGGCCGGCGTCCTGCTCGACACAGACCTGGCCTCGGACCTCGCCGCGGCCGGCGTGGATGTCAACGCCATCGGCCGCGAGGTCCTGGACGGCATGCCCACCCCGGTGACCGCGCGGCCGGGCGAGTTCCCCTTCCTGGCCAGCCAGCTGCCGGTCAAGCGCAGCCTCACGGACTGGCTCTTCCTGCGGACCGCCGACCGCATGCGCCAGCACCTCTTCGGCCACCCGGGCGCGCCCTCGTTCCGCATCGCTCCGGAGGTCAAGCAGCGGCGTCTCGGGCAGGAGGCCCGCGCGTCGATGCTGCGCCTCGCGAGTGAGTACCGCAGCCGCTTCGTGCGCGACTGCATGAAGCGCTTCGAGCTCAACATCGTTCAGGCCTACGGAACGCGCGCGAAGGAGGCCCTGATGGACGCCCTCGCCAAGCGCGAGGCCGAGCTCGCGAAGGACCTCGAGGGTGCGCGGGCGCGGGTCACCGTCTGCCGGGACGTGCTGCTGCACATCGGCGCCGTGGCCGAGCGGGCCCGCCAGGCCACAGGGTCCATCGAGGCCCTCAGCGAGGAGTACGGCGCGACCGAGCCCGAGAAGCTCATTCAGCCCGTCCCCGCTCCCGAGGGCGTGGTGCCCACCATCCCGGCCGCGGGACCGCTGGGAAGCGAGCCCCTCGCAGAGGTGGAAACGCCGGTGCCCGTCCAGACCGAGGCGGCCCCGGAGCTCGAGGAGCAGCCGGCGGACTGACGCTCGAGAGCGGGCGGGCCGATCCGGCCCCGCGACCGGCCGCCTCGCGACCCAGCGAGGCGGCCGGTCTCATTGGGGAGGGCGCGGATCCGCGGGAGAGGGCGCGCCCAGCTCGAACGGCGGCGCCCCGCGCCTGCGGCGGATGCCGTCGACGAGGCGGCGCACGGCGGGCCGCCTCAGGAGGCGCAGCTCGACCTTCCGCTTACCAGGCAGGTCGAGCAGGAGCAGCCCGAGGCCCAGGGTGAGCAGTCCCTGGCCGGGCAGCACCAGCATCGCAAGGCCCGCCAGCACGAGGAGCAGGCCCAGGAGGTTGCGCGCCGCTCCCAGCGCAAGCCGGAGCAGCGGATGGCGGCCATGGCGACGGGCCTCGGCCGGGCGCACGAACCAGTCCGCGGGCAGGGCGCTGAGCACCCAGGGCAGCGCGAGGACCGAGGCCGCGAGCAGCAGAGCGCTCGCAAGGCCCAGCAAGGCGAGGAGCTCTGCGTGCTCCTCGAGGAGGTCCGTCCACCTGCTCACGGCCGCATGATGCCCGGAGGCACCCCGCGGCGGCAGGGGGAGCCCGGTGACGGTGCGCCCGCGCCCGCCGCGTCAGGAGGGGGTGCGCTCGAGCACCCGCCCGCGGCGCAGGCTTGCGGCCCGATCGGACCACGCGGCCCGGCAGGTCTCGAAGGTGGAGCGCGGCACCCCCCAGCGCGGGCTGGAGGTCTCGAGCTCGGTGGGGAGCTCACGCAGGTGCACCTCGAACAGCTCGCCCAGGAAGCCGAAGGCAAGGCGAGGGGTGCCGAGCACATCCAGGGTGTCACGCAGCTCGGCGGGGTGGATCGCGGGACCCAAGAGATCGGTGGCCTTCGGCGCGGGACCGCGCGCGGCAGCCGACAGGCGCCGATCCGCCAGCTCGAGCAGCTGCTGGCCGCTCCAGCGCAGCTCCTCCACGCAGCCGCGCTTCTCGAAGGAGGAGTGCAGCAAGCCGCGCCCTGCTCGAGGGCGCGCCATGGGCCGCAGCTCGAGGGGCAAGAAGGCCTGGACGCTGATGCCCTCCTGCTCGGAGAGCCGGCCGGTCACCAGCGGCTCAAGGAGGGCTCGCATGCGGAGCGGATCCCCGTCGAGGGCGCGGCTCTCGTCCACGCGATCCACGAGCACCTGCAGCCCGGACCAGCCGAGGCCCCTGAGCGCCGCGATCACGAGGCGCACCCGCTCGAGCCTGCGCTCGAGGGGATCGGCCGCGCGATCGAAGCGCCGCGACGGCAGCAGGCGCGCGAGGGCGACGGCCAGGCGCGAGACATCCGCCGACACCACGCCGACCTCGGACGCCAGACGGCGCGCGCGGCCGCGCAGGGCCCGCCGCAGCAGGGGCGGGAGGAGCGCAAGGCCTGTGAGCACGCTGCCCCCCATCGCGGAGAGCGCGGGCAGGAGCGCCGAGGAGGGCACGAGTCCCTGCAGGGCCGCAAGGGGGCTGAGAGCGGCAATCCCCGCGAGGCTCGCCGCGCCGGCTCGCGCGATCCTTTCGCGGCGCGGGTGCAGGAGCCTCTCGAGCTGGCGCGCGCGCTGGCCCTCGAAGTCCGGGGTGTAGAGCGCGAGCAGGCCAAGGAGCTGCACGCGGGTCCGCCTCGGCAGGCTGCGCAGACGCGCGGGCGCGGCCGCCAGCTGCTCGGTGAGGACGCGGGCCGTCGCGGAGAGCAGCAGGTCGAGGCCCTCCACCTCGCCCGGCCCGCGGGAGTCGGGGCGCTGCGTGCGCTCGAGCTGCTCGAGCCAGGGGTCGAGCTCGGTCAGCTCCACCACGAGAGGCCCGTGAGGTCCGCGCATCGCCTCGCCAAGCCGCCGGCGCAGGGCCGACTTGCCGCTGCCCCGCAGGCCGAACACCAGGGCGCTAGGGCCTAGACCCGCACCGCGGTGCAGCCGCTCGAACGCCGCGTGCACGGCCCACCGATCGACGCGCTCGAGGAGCGGGTCCCGGTCGGCGTCGTCGTGCAGGAAGGGCGCCTCCTGGAGGCCCCAGCGCCTGCGCCAGGTTTCGGGGAACATGCGGGGGAGAGGAGAGGGCCGGCGTGAGCCGCCGCGCGATCCCGCAGGTTTACGGCCTGCAAAGAGCCGCTTCAAGGAACATGACGCCGCCCGTCCGCTCACTCCGTCCCCAGCCCTGGGGAGCCTCAGGCGAGGCGGGAGACGAATGCCTCGACCAGGGCACCGAAGTCGGCAGAAGCCTGGAGCCCCGCAGCCACCACCTCCTCGTGGTGCAGCGGACCGGCTGCGATTCCAGCGGCCGGGTTCGTGATGCAGGACACGGCGGCCACCCGCAGGCCGGCACCGCGCGCAGCCACGGCCTCGTGCACGGTGCTCATCCCCACGGCGCTGGCGCCCAGACGGGCTAGCCAGCGAATCTCGGCGGCCGTCTCATAGCCCGGCCCCACGAGCCCCGCGTAGCGCCCGCTCCACAGCTGCACCTCGGCGGCGGAAGCGGCCTCGGTCAGCTGCTGCGCCAGTTCCTGGTCGTAGATCGGCGCCTGAGGTGCGCAGACGGGCTCGCGGCCCGTCAGGTCGAGGTGGTCCTCGACGCGCATGAGTGCGGGGAGCTTCCACGCACGCTCGAGCCCCCCCGCCGCGTTCGTAAGCAGGACGGCCTCGGTGCCCGTCAGGGCCGCCGCGCGGACGACGCGGGTGACGACCTCCGGCTCGTGTCCCTCGTACAGGTGCACGCGCCCCTGCTGGCAGAGGACCTCACACCCGCCGACGGTCCCGCGCAGGAAGCGCCCGGCATGGCCTGGAACGCTCGAGGAGGGAACGCTGGGCAGGTCCTCGAAAGGCACGACCCGCGCGCCTTCCACGCGCTCCCCGAACGAGCCGAGGCCGGAACCGAGGACGAGGAGCACGCGCGCCCCACCCAGGCCGGCGCCCTCCAGCTCGCGGGCCAGCTCCTCGTGGGGTGACGCGCTCACAGGAACATGCCCGCGACCGTCGCGGTCATCCAAGAGGCGAAGGCCCCGCCCAGCATGGCCCGCACGGCGAGGCCCGCGATGGTGGAGCGCTTCTCCGGAGCGAGCGGCGTGATGCCGCCGATCTGGATGCCCACCGAGGCGAAGTTCGCGAAGCCACAGAGGGCATAGCTCGCCATGATCGCGGTGCGCTGGCTGGCGAAGGCGGCCTCGCCGGTCGCCTGGTTGATCTTCAGCAGCCCGTCGAAGGCCAGGAACTCGTTCACGGCCACCTTGGTGCCAAGCAGCGACCCCATGAGCTGGCAGTCGTGCCACCCCTCGACGCCCATGACCCAGGCCACCGGGGCGAAGAGGTAGCTGAGGACGGTGTTCAGCGTCAGACCCTCGCGGATCGCCCCAAGGAACCAGTCCAGCATGGCCACCAGGCCCATGAACGCGATCAGCATCGCGATCACATTCAGCCAGAGCTTGAGCCCGTCGCTCGTGCCGTTGGCCGCAGCCTCAACCACATTGCTGGCGCTGCGCTCCACGCGCAGCTCGATGTTGCTCCCGGTCGCAGGAATCTCCGTCTCCGGCACCATGACCTTGGCGATCAGAAACGCGGCAGGGGCACTCATCACCGAGGCGGTGATGAGGTGAGGACCGTACTCCTCGCCAAGCAGACCCAGGTACACCGCGAGGACCGAGCCGGCGATGGTGGCGAAGCCGCCCGTCATCATCGCGTTGAGCTCCGAGCGCGTCATCCCTGGGATGTACGGCTTGACCACCAGCGGCGCCTCGGTCTGGCCCACGAACACATTCGCCGCCATCGACATGGACTCGGCGCCGCTCACGCCCATCAGCTTGGTCATGACCTGCGCGAGGCCGTAGATCACGAGCTGCATCACGCCGAGGTGGTACAGGATCGCCATCAGCGCGCTGAAGAACATGATCACCGGCAGGCCGCTGGCCGCGAAGGCGAAGGGGAAGCCCCAGCCCCCCTCTGCGAAGTTGCCCTCCGAGAGGTTGCCGAACACCATGCTGACGCCGGGCTGCGCCATCTGAATGAGCTTCTGAACGAAGCCCGCGATGCTCTGGAAGAAGGCGACGCCGACGCTGGTCTTGATGCAGAAGAGCGCGAGGGCGAACTGGAGGACGAGTCCGCCCACGACCACGCGCACGGGGAACCGCTTGCGGTTGTCGGACAGGGCCCAGGCCACGGCCAGGAAGAAGGAGATGCCCAGCAGGGCGCGCAGGACGGACATGGGCGCAGCCTAGGGAGGGCGGAGGCTGCCGTCGAGCGAGCGGGAGCTCAGCGCAGCGCCAGCAGGGCGCGCGCGTAGGCTCCAAGGGGCTCGTCCCCCGCTCGCTCGATCACGGCGCCCACGGCAGCGTCCACGGGAGTCACCCCTCCCAGGAGCGGCCAGCCAAGAGGGCGGCGGGGCTCGAGTGCAACCCAGTCCGCTGCCGTGCGCATGGCCTCGGACATGCCCTCCCGGCGACGCAGCTCGGAGGTCCAGGCCAGGAGGGCGCGGGTCGCTGGTCCCCCAGGGAAGCCGCGGGTCAGGGCCTCGCGCAGGCGCAGGGCGCGGGCGAGCTCGTGCAGCTGAGGAGTCGCGGGAAGGGACTCGACTTGGCGCAGGAGCTCCTGCTCGTGCGCGTCGATCAGCGCCGCCAGCTGGTCACCCCCCGTCACGGTCGGATCGGCGGTCGCGCCAAGGGCAGCCGCAAGCCGCCGGGAGTCGGACCACTGGCCGTCGTGGTAGCGGGCCCAGGCCTCATCGAGCAGCGGCGCAGGCGGTCGCTGCACGCGCGGTGCCGGCGGCCAGCGCAGCGCGATCAACGCCTTGAGGGTGGCCTCCTCGGCGTCGAGGCCGCTCCACACGACCAGGCCCGTTCGGGAGACGAGCGTGAGCCGGCCCGCCTCGGTGGCGTCGGCCCAGGGGTGGTCCTCCGGAGCGATCGCGAGGGGATGCACGAAGCGGTCGCGCGCGGCGACGGCGCCAAGGTCGGCTCCCTCGGCCGCCAGCCCGAGCACGCGCAGGCCGCGGTCGAGCTCTGTCCAGCCCGCGGCGCGCGCGAGGTCTGTGCTGCGCGCGGGCTCGGCTCCGTCCCCGAGCCCATGCACCAGGGTTGCGTGGCCCGAGGAGGCGTCGAGGCTGGCCTCCCAACGCGCCGCGGGCAGCCAGCCCATGGAGGCCAGCTGCACCTCGAGCTCGGTGGGCTCGCGCGCGGCGAACTCCACGCCCGCGAAGACCGGCGCAGGCGTGCCGAGGGCAAGGACCCCCTGGGCGCCTCCGCCGAGGGCCGCGGCCGCAAGAAGCGCGACCGCGATCACTCCTGGACCTCCCCCACCACCAGGGGCAGGGCCTGCTGTCCAGAGTCGAGCATGAGGGCCTCCTCCAGGAACGCGCGCGCACGCTCCAGCCCGCGGCCGTGGCGGTGATGGAGGCGCGCCACCACCTGCCCAGCCTGGACCTCCTCGCCGATGCGCACCAGCCAGTCCACCCCGACGGCGGCGTCCGGGGGATTGCCGTGACCGTCTCGGAGACCGCCCAGGGCGGCAGCCGCATGGGAGACGAGCCGGCAGTCACGCACGCCCGCGACGCCCGAGCCGGGGGCCCGCCACTCCTCGACCGAAGCGTCCGTGGGGACGCCCGAGAGGTCCCCTCCCTGAGCGACGACCCCACGCTCGAATCGCTCGCGGGCCGCGCCCGAGTCGAGCGCCGCGAGGATGGACCCCTCGCCCGCAGCGGCGTCCTCTGCGAGGCCGGCCTCGTGCAGAAGGACGCCGCCCAGGTGAGCGGTGAGCTGCCGGAGGTCGGGAGGGCCGCCGCCCTCGAGGCAGGCAAGTGCCTCACGCACCTCGAGGGCGTTGCCGACGGCCACGCCGAGGGGCTGATCCATGGCGGTACGAACCCCGCGCGTTTGCATCCCAAGCTGCCGGCCGAGGGACACGAGCCGCTGGGCGAGGGCGAGGGAGGCGGCCTCCTCCTGGAAGGAGGAGCCGGAGCCGACCTTCACATCGAGCACCAGCGCGTCGAGCCCCTCGGCATGCTTCTTCGAGAGGATCGAGGAGGCGATGAGGGGAACGGACTCCACCGTCGCCGTGGCGTTGCGCAGGCCGTAGAAGAGGCGGTCGCCGGGGACGAGCGTCGGACCCTGGGCGATGATGAAGAAGCCCGCGGCCTCGAGCAGGCCGTTGAGGGCCTCGACGGGATGCTCGACGGTGAAGCCCGGGATCGCCTCCAGCTTGCAGAGGGTCCCGCCCGTGTGGCCCAGGGCGCGCCCGCTGATCATGGGAACGCGGGCGCCGCAGGCGGCGAGCGCGGGGGCGAGGGGCAGGGAGAGCTTGTCCCCCACGCCTCCAGTCGAGTGCTTGTCCACGAGGGGCGGCCCCTCCGCGAACTGCAGGCGCTCGCCGCTGTCGATCATGGCCTCGGTCCAGACGCCAAGCTCCTCATCGTCGAGGCCCTGGAAGAGGACCGCCATGAGCATGGCTGCAGCCGGACCCTCGCCGATGCTCCCGTCCGTACAGCCCATGACGAAGCCGCGCACCTGATCGGCGTTCAGCCGCCCGCCGTCGCGCTTCAAGCGAATGAGGTCAGAGGCGTAGCTCATGCCAGCAGCTCTCCAAGGAACGAGGTCCCTGCCACGGCCGGAAGCCCCAGCGCCTCCTCGACGGTCGCGCCCAGGTCCCCGAAGGACGCGCGCGTCCCCAGGTCCACGCCCGGACGCACTCCAGGCCCGGCCGCGAGCACGGGCACGAACTCCCGCGTGTGGTCGGTGGTGGCGGTGAAGGTGGGGTCGTTGCCGTGGTCCGCCGTCAGCAGAACGAGGTCGTCCGGGCGCAGCCGCCCCAGCAGCTCGCCCAGCTCACGGTCGAACGCCTCCAGCGCGCCGCGGTAGCCCACCGGATCCCGGCGATGGCCGAAGAGGGAGTCGAAGTCCACCAGGTTCACGAACACGAGGCCGGAGTCGAGCTGCTCGGCGAGGTCGAGGGTCACCCGCATCCCGTCCGCGTTGCCTTCGGTGTGGATGGCGCGCGTCAGCCCTCTCCCGCAGAACAGGTCCTCGATCTTGCCGACCCCCACGACCTCGCGCCCGGCGGCCTCGAGCCGGTCGAGGGTCGTCTCGCGCGGAGGCGGCACTGACCAGTCCTTACGGTCATAGGTCCGGCGGAAGCTGCCCGTCTCTCCCTCGAACGGGCGCGCAATGACGCGCCCGATCTTGACCTCGTCCAGGATGCGGCGCGCCGTCTCGCACACGCGATACAGCCGGTCGAGGCCGAACCACTCGGTGTGCGCCGCGACCTGGAACACGCTGTCGGCGCTGGTGTAGACGATCGGCTTCCCGGTGGCGCGGTGCTCCTCCGCGTACTGGTCGATCACCACGGTCCCCGATGCCGTGTGGTTGGCGAGCCACCCAGGGATCTCGGCCTCGCGAGCGATGCGCTCGAGAAGGTCCGCGTCGAAGCCTTCCGGGAAGGTGGGGAAGGCCCAGTCCAGGGGACAGCCCATCATCTCCCAGTGGCCCGTCGGCGTGTCCTTGCCGGCGCTAACCTCGGTCATGCGTCCGAAGGCTCCGCGGGTGGCCTCGGTCCCTGGAAGGGAGGTCACGCCACGAATCCGGCCCAGGCCCAGGGACAACAGGTGCGGGGCGTCCAGGCCTCCCGCGGCCTGAACGAGGTGATCGAGGGTGTGCGCTCCCGCATCACCGAAGCGCTCGGCGTCCGGCAGGGCACCGACCCCCAGCGAGTCGAGGACCAGCAGGAACACGCGCCGGCCGGGGTCGCTCAAGCGGTCACTCTCCCCCGCTGACGCCGACCTGGATCAGGCGCTCGATCTCGGTCTCGAGCTCGTCGACCCACTCCTCGCCGAAGTCACGCTCGAGCAGGTCCCGCTCCGCGAACTCCCAGCGCCCCGTCGTGGGGTCGAAGTCGAACTGGTAGTCGTGGTCGCTCCCGTCGTCCTCCGTGACGACGACGAGGACGATGTTGCTGGCTTGATCGAGTTCGGCGTTCCAGGAGGCCATGGCGGGATCCAGTGGGGGTCCGGGTGAAGGGAGAGGGTACCGCCCCAGGGGCGGCCCGGGGCGTGGAGGTGTCCCAGGGTGGGGTCCGGGGTCCTGCCCCGGGCTCGGATGTTCGCCCGATCCCTATGCTCGGAGGCGCCCATGAAGGTCCGCTCCCCCGCCCTCTTGCTGCTCGTAACCCTGGGCTGCGCAGCGAGCTGGCGGACGGTGGCGGTCTACGAGGGCTGGTCCCTGCACGAGCGCAACCGTCCCTCGCTGGACGCGGGCCTGTGGGCTAGCGAGGTGGAGCCTGCGCGGCAGGCCGTGGTGGACTGGCTCGGCCCCTTCGAGGAGGCCGTCCGCGTCCACGCGCTCGAGGCGCCCGTGCACCTCAGCGAGGACGGGCGCAGCGTGGTCCACGCGGCGGAGGCTTCGCAGCCCGTCCCAGGCATGGGGACCGCCACGATCAAGGGCTACCACACGCGCTCGACCAGCGCCTCCGACTCGGGGGTGTTCGTGCAGGAGGCGGACAGCGGGACCCTGGTCCACGAGCTGGTGCACGCACGGCTGGCAGAGCTGGAGCCGGACCTGCCCCTCTGGTTCGAGGAGGGCGTGGCCTGCCTGCTGGCCGACGGGCTGGTGGTGGAGGGGCGCTGGGTCCGGGATGGGTTCTCCGCCTGGCCGTGGGTGGAGCTGCGCGCGAGCCGCCCGAGGCCCTTGGAGCTGGAGCGCGTGCTGGCGCGGTCCTCGAACGAGCCCATGGGCGTGCGCGAGAACGTCCTCGCCCACCTCGTGGGCTGGGCCCTGGTCTTCGATCTCTGGCGCGAGACCCGCAGCGACTCCTGGCAGGACTGGTTCGAGGCCTTCGACTGGGAGCACCCCCTGGTGGATGCCCAGCGCCGACTGGACCGGGTCCTGAGCCCCGCCGTGCCCGCCGGGTGGCTGCGCGCGCGCCTGGCAAGCCCCTCCCAGCCCGTACGCCTGGCGGCCCTGCGGGGCGCCTGGAAGCTGGCGAGTCCAGAGACGGGGGCCGCCCTGCTGGCCGCCCTCGAGCTGGAGATCGACCCGGAGGTACGGGCCTCCCTGGCCGTGAACCTCCTGGCCTCGGGACCGGCTCTAGCCGCGGACGCGGCCGGCCTCAGGCAGGCCCACGAGGAGGCCCGCAGGGCCCTGGAGGCGGTGGAGCTGCCCAGGGTGGATGAGGCCGGGGCGGCCAGGGCCCTGTGCAGGAGCCTGCGGGGCGGACCAGGCGACCCGGATGTGGCCCTGGAGGGCCTCCGGCGCTTCTGGGACGAGTGACCCGGCGTTCTGCCGATTCCCAGGCCGACGATCGAATATCGTGATGGGCTGGCGTATACGCGCCCCATGCCCCACGGAGGGCTCCCCCACCATGAACACCCGATTCGCTTTCCTGGGCCTCGCGGCCGCAGCCGGCCTCGTGGCCTTCGTTGGACCCAAGGATGAGGTCCGCTTCACCGTCGCCGAGGGCACCACCCTGACCAAGTCCTTCGAGACGACGGTCGAGATGAGCCTCGACGACCTCATCATCAGCTTCAACGGCCAAGAGCTCGACCCCGCCGCCATGGGCGCGGACTTCGACCTGGCCGACGCCAACGGCAGCCTGGGCTATGTGCTCTCCGTCGTGGACGAGTACGAGAAGATCGCCGACGGCAAGCCCGCCATGCTGCGCCGCACGGTCGAGACGATGATGGGCGAGTACTCGTCCGGGATGGGCGACTCGGGCAGCGAGAGCGCCCTGATCGAGGGTGAGACCCTCGTCTTCTCCTGGGACGAGGAGGAGGGCGGCTACGCCATCAAGGTCGACTCGGAGGACCCGATCGACGCCGAGGAGTACGAGTTCATGTCCGAGGACCTGGACCTGCGGGCGATGCTCCCCAAGGGCAGCGTCTCCGAGGGTGACACCTGGACCGTCGGCGGGCGCAACATGATGGGCCTGCTCGTCCCCGGCCTCGATGTAGACAAGGCCATCAACAAGATGAACGAGGAGGCCTCGAGCGGTGATGTTCCGATCGAGGTCGAGGAGTTCATGGACTCGGTCGCCGAGGGCATGCTCCTCGAGCTCACCTACGCGGGCACCCGCGAGGTCGACGGCCGCAGCCTGATGGTCATCGAGATCGGTGGCGACTTCGAGCAGAACCTCGACCTGTCCGACATGATCCTCGAGGCGATCTCCGCCGAGATGCCGCCCGAGGCCAGCGTCGACCTCTCCGTCGTGATCGAGATGGCCGCCGAGGCCACCGGCGAGATGCTCTGGGACGGCAAGGCCGGCCACTTCGTCTCCATGGACATGGAGATGGACTTCGTCATGGTCATTGACGCCCGCGGCGATGTCGACGCCGGCGGCCAGGCCATGGACGGCGGCATCGAGGCCGAGGCCTCCATGCACATGGTCCGGAAGGCCACCGCGCAGTAGCACTGTGGCGGTACTGGCAAGCAGCACCGCGCAGTGATGCCCTAGCGGAGCTGGCAAGCAGCACCGCGCAGTGACGCCTTGGCAGAGCTGGCAAGCAGCACCGCGCAGTGATGCCCTACCGG
>JBDQFW010000062.1:0-15547 GCA_040265735.1 Planctomycetota bacterium
TGCTTGCGCAGGGCCTCGGCGAGGCACCACTCGAGCTCGTCCGCGGTGACCTCGTAGGGGACCGAGAGCAGAACGGCTCCATCGGGGGCCAGGAACACGTGCTGGGGGGCGACGACAAACCCGTCCGCGTCGGGCTGCAGGACCTCGTCCCGCGCGCGGATATCCACCTGCTGGTGCTCGGCGCAGCGCAGCCCGCCGAAGCGCGGGCAGACGCCGCTGCCGTGGGCAAAGGCGCTGGCGACCAGGGGGACCGTCCTCTCGGCCAGGGCGACCACGGCCTTTTCACGGTAGACCTCCTTGGCCAGGCGATCGTTCGCCCGCTCGCCGTCCATGTTCACCGCGAGGAACACCACGCGGTTCTCGGTGCGGGCACGCTCGCGCGCCGCGGCCCAGTCCGCCTCCCAGGGGATGCCCCCGCGGAGGGGCGCCGGGTCGGGAACGAGGAGGGCCAGGGTCAGGGGCAGGAGGGTGCGCAGCATGGGGCATGGCTCGGGCGAGTGGCCGCCACCCAACCCTCCTGGGCCCGCCAGGTCACGCCGCCAAGACCCTGCGGGCGCCCGCGGCCTTGGTTTGGACACCTCCGGGACGCGGCGGGAGGGGCGCCTCTTCGCGCGCGGTCCCGCTTACGCCTCAGGCGTGGAACTCGACCGCCCCGTTGGGCAGCAGGTACACGATCAGCATCTCACCGCCCTCGACCGTTGGGACGTGGGTCGAGCCGGGGGGGAAGGCGACCCAGCCGGGGCCGTGCCCGTCGAAGCGCGGCTCGCCGCTGAGCGCGATGCACCAGTTCACCTCGCCCTCGTGGTGCGTGTGGCGCGGGCCGGCTCCGTTCATGTGCACCACATCGATCGAGAAGGCTCCGGTCTCCGGGCCGGCCTTGGCCACGCGGCTCCAGCGCACCGGAGGGGCGCCGCGGTCGGCCACGGCGCCGCTCTCCAGGAGGTCGCACAGGGCGGAGCTGAGGGCCTGGCCCTCTGCGCTCGAGGGGTCGAGGCGCTGGTTCAGGGTCGCGACGGCGGCGGCGGGGTCGCTGAGGTCCACGCCCTCGGCGGCGCGCCACAGGGGTTCGAAGGTGGAGAGCATCCCGACACGGTAGCGGCGTCCCTGGGCTAATGTGACGGCCATGGAGGACGCCCCCCGCCGGCTAGCCCTGCCGTGGCTCGTGGCTCTCGGGCTGCTGGTGGCCTGGGCCCATGCACCGGCCCTGACGGCGGGCCCCTTCGGCGACGACCTCGAGCTGCTGGCGGGGCTGAGCGGCAAGGGGCCGGCCTCGCTCTACCGCGTTCCGCATCTCGACGGCCGGCCCCTGGCGGCCCTGTCCCTGTTCCTCTCGCGCTCGATCTGGACGGCCGAGAAGGTCTGGACGCCCCAGGCCGCGACCTGGCTGCGCCTCGAGAACCTGGCGGTCCTGCTCGTCGTGGCCCTTGGCCTGCGGCTCGTGGTGCGCAGGGCCCTGGCGCCCTGGGTGGGGGAGGACAGCGCGCGCGCGGGCGGGCTCGCGGCGGCCGTCCTGCTCCTCGTGCATCCCCTCCCCGTGGCTGCCGTTCCGCAGCTCCATCTGCGCGGCGAGCTGCTGGCCCTGGCGTTCGGCCTGTTCGGCGCGGCGGCGCTCCTGCGGGCTCGTCAGGATCGCGACCACCCGGCCGCGGGACGTCTGGGCCGCGCCTTTCTCCTGGCGACGCTCGCGGGGCTCTGCGGGCGCTGGGCCCTCTACCTGCCCCCGCTGTACGGGATCCTGGAGGCCGCCTCGGGGCGGCGCTTCCGCAGCTCGAGCCAGCGCACGCGGACGGCGCTCGTGACCGCGCTGCTCTGCGCGGCCTGCGTCTCCTTGGAGTACGTCCTGCGCGCGCGCCTGGCGCCCGAGGACGCGCGCACCTTCCAGGAGCTCTCCGCCCACCTGCTCGCGATCCCGCTGACGGCGGAGAAGGTCGGCGTGCTCCTGATGCCCGCGCCCCTGAACAGCCTGGGTCCCCTGTCGATCCTCGCCGCGCTGCTCTCGCTCGCGCTCCTGCTGCACCCCGCCTTCGTTGCCGGGCGCACGGCGCCCCGGTTCTGGGGGCGTGCGACCCTCGGGTGGGGGGCCGCCGTCCTGCTGGCGCTGCTGCTCGATGCAGACACCCGGGCGGCCAGCTTCAGCCTCGATGGCGCGGAGAACCTCCTGCTCGCCTCGGTCGTGCTCTGCGCAGGACTGGGCGTCATGGTCACTGCGGTCCCCGACCTGCGCCGGCGTCTGCTGCCTGCGCTGGTGGTGCCGATCTTCGCCTGGCTCGCCCACGGCGTGGCCGTGCCCATCGGCGAGGCGGGGCGCGCCGTGGACGCCGCGCGCCTAGACCTCGAGGCTGCCGCGGAGGAGGCGGGCTTCGAGCCGACCTGGATCCTGGTCGAGGACCCGGCTGAGCGACTCCTCGTCCCGCGGGATCCCTCGCTGCTGCTCAGCCGTCGCCTTGCGGAGGGCGGCCCAGAGCTCGGAGGCCCCGAGGCCCCACGCGTGCGCCTGCTCCAGCCCGGCGACCTCGGGCGAGCGCTCTGCGGTGATCTTGGGGTGCGCTGGCGCAGCGAGGGTCTTGGGCTGCTGGTGCCCCGCGATCTGCTTGGCGCAGCCGGCACCGGCCGGCTGCTCCTGCGGCCGGAGCCCAGCCAGGACCTGCTCCCGGCGCGGTGGATCGGGGCCTCCGCGGACGCACTCACCCAGGTCGTGCCCGCGAGGACCGCGCACCTGCGCGTGGCCGTGCCTCCCTCGCTCCCGGGGGAGGATGCGCCGCGCGTCGAGTGGAGCGCGGGCGCGGGCTGGAGCGGCAGCGCCACGGGGGCCTGGGTGCGGACGCGCGAGGGGACCTTTGCGTGCTTCGATCTGCGCGGCGAGCTCGCCTGGGTGCTGGCCGGAAGCCTCGCGGAGCTACGGCTCGTTGGACCTCTCGCGGGCCGCAGCCTCGAGGTGAGCGCGCGGCCGTGGCCCTTCCCGCCGGAGGCCACGCCGCGGCGCAGCGACGCAGGGTGGAGCCTGGACCTGGCGGCCTTCGATGCGCCTCTGGGCGTGGGTGAGGACGCCGCAGCCGTCTGGCGCCTGCGCTGGACGGACGCAGCAGGCTCGACCCTCGCCGAGGAGGAGCTCCAGGCCGAGGGCGACGAGCCCCTCCTCGTGAGCGATCGCAGCGGCGCCGCGCGGTGGTCGCTCGAGTTCGAGGTGGACGGCGTGGCGGTGGCCGGGGCCCAGGGCGCGCGCTAGTCTGCCGCCCCATGTCGACCCAGCCCTCCCGCGATCTCGACACCTTCCCGAACCCGCGCCCCGGGCGCGCGTTCGAGGTGCGCTTCGACTGCCCCGAGTTCACCTGCGTCTGCCCGAAGACCGGTCAGCCGGACTTCGCGACGATCCGGATCCGCTATGTGCCGGACCAGACCTGCGTCGAGCTGAAGAGCCTCAAGCTCTACCTGTGGTCCTACCGGGAGTTGGGGGCGTTCCACGAGGTCGTGACGAAGCAGATCCTCGACGACCTGGTCGCCGCCACCAGCCCGCAGAGCATGGTCGTCGAGGGCGATTTCATGGTCCGCGGCGGGATCCACACGGTGGTGGAGGCGAGCTACCCCTGAGTCGGGTTCGCTCGGGGCTGCAGCGATGAGCCCATCCGGGCTGGAGCGATGAGCCCATCCGGGCTGTGGCGATAAGCCCCTCCCGAGCTCAGGCTCGATCCGCGGCGGGGCAGGTCTTGCGCCTCTCCGCGTGACGCGAGCGGGGCCGCGGCTGGATCACCCCGGCGCGGCCCCGCTGCGTCATGGGGGAGCTTTGGCTCAGGCCTCGCTCTCCTCCGTGTCGCTGGCCTCCTCGGACTCGGCCGAGGCGTTCTTCGGCGCGTCTCCGCCGGAGGCGTCCTCGAGCAGGCGCCCGAAGAACTCCGGCATCTCCACGCCGCCGATGTCGCGCATCATGGTCAGCGCGGGCGGGAGGGAGCTCGCGAGGCCGCGCAGGAAGTTCGAGGTGGCCGTCTTGCCGTCGCCGCCGCCCTGGCCGTCCCAGACCACGACCTTGTCGAACTTGATGTTGGAGATGGCCTGGGCCGCGACCTCCGACAGGTGGTCGATGTGCTCGAGCATGAGCATGCGGAAGGCCGCGTCCGCGCCGCCGCAGTTGTCGACGATCTCGCGCAGGCCCTGACCCTTCTTGGCGAGGATCTCGTACTGGCCCTTCGCCTCGGCCTCGAGCCGGGCGAAGATCGCCGCCGCCTCGCCCTGGGCGCGGATGCGGGTCTTCTCGGCCTCGGCCTCGGCGTCCACGATGGTCTGGGCCTTCATGGCCTTGGCGGAGGCCTCGAGCTCGGCGCGCTTCTCGGCCTCGATCTTCTTGGCCTCGGCCTCGGCTGCCCGGGCCTCGGCGATGAACTGGGCCTCCTTGACGAGGGCCTCGGCCTCGCGCCGTCGGGTCTCCGAGCGCTGGAAGGCGTCCGCCTCCTGCACCTGGAGGTCGGCGTTCGTGTTGGCGATGCGGGCCCTGGCCTCGTTCTCACCCGTCACGGCCGTCGCGTTGGCCTCGGCCACCCGGATGCGCATCTCGCGCTCGGCGTCGCGGACCTGGGCCTCCTGCTCGAAGCTGGCGCGCTGCTCGCCGATCACGCGGGCCTTCTCGAGGTCCGCAATGTTGATCGAGCGGTCGCGCTCGGCGGTCTTGGTGCCGATGTCGCGCACCTTCTCGGCCTCGGCGACCTGCACCGCGCGCTCCTTCTCGGCCTCCGCGACCCCGATGGCACCGCGCTTCTGCTGCTGGGCGACGTCGATCTCGGCCTGGTTGATGGCCTCGGAGGCCGCCTTGCGGCCGATCGCCTCGATGTAGCCCGAGTCGTCGGTGATGTCCTTGATGTTGACGTTGATCAGGACGAGGCCGATCTTCGCCAGCTCGGGCTCCAGGCTGGACTGGACATTGGCCAGGAAGACCTCGCGGTTGCGGTTGATCTCCTCGATCGGCATGGAGGCGATCACCTGGCGCAGCTGGCCGTAGATGATGTCCTCGGCCTGCTTGATGATCTCCGTCCGGGCGAGGTTGAGCAGGCGCACCGCCGCGTTGCTCATGATCTCGCGCTGGGTGCCGATGGCGACGGTGAACACGCTGGGGACGCTCACGCGGATGTTCTCCCGCGACAGGGCGCCCTGCAGCGGGATCTCGATCTGCATCGGATCCAGGGGGAGGAAGGCGTAGTCCTGGATCAGGGGCCACACGAAGACGCCGCCTCCGTGCACCGGCTTGGCGGACTGACCCTCGCTCGTGCGGCCGTAGACGACCAGCACCTTGTTCGAGGGACAGCGCTTGTAGCGCCGGCTGAGGATCATCAGGAACCCCGCGAAGATGACGACCAGCGCAATGCCGATGATCACCTCCACGGGAACGCTGTCGATGGGGCCCTGCGGTGCGAGGGCGAGGATGGGAGTCCAGTGCATGGTGTGCGTGGGGCGGAGGGGCCGGCTCGTGTGCCGCACTCCCTCGGTGGGTCTCAGGAGTCGAGGGCGCTGACCTCGAAGGTGTCGGAGCTGACGCGGCGCAGGACGCGGACCTCCGCGCCGGTAGGGAGGGTGGGACCCGTGGTCGTGGCCTGGAATTCGTGGGTGCGGCCCTGGAGGCTCACCGTGATCTTCCCGCGGCCGGAGCCCTCCGCCGGGATGGTGAGGTAGACCACGGCAGTTCCGCCGATGGCGCCGCTCGGATCCACAGTGCCCGAGGAGTCGAGCTTGCGGTACTGCAGCATCACCCAGGCCACGAGGACCATCATCGCCATGCCGGCCACGAGGCCTGCGCCTGCGCTCATGGCCGGGGTCCAGTCGTTCTGGTGGCCCCAGAGACCGACGAGACCGAAGAAGGTGAGGAAGGACGCCACCGAGCGCACGCTCAGAAGGCCCATCCCGTCGTCGATCTCGAGGTCACCGTCGAAGTCCGCATCCCCGCCGAACATCATCAGAACGAGCTGGAGGGTGAGGATCACGCCCCCGACGGCGGAGCACAGCACATAGGTGCTGGCGATGGTCCAGTCCTGGAAGATGTCCATGGGTGTCCTCGGTGAGTGTACGCGCGGGGCGGCGGGATCTTCACGCCCCGTCGCAAGGCTCGCCTGCGGCCCCCCCGCAGAGCCGCTCGGCCAGGGTTCGAGCCTGGTCCAGCAGCTCTCCGTCGGTCCCGAAGTGCCCCCCCTCGAACTCCGCGTGGCTGTGGGGGATCCCCAACTCGGCCAGTCTGTGCACGAAGCGTCGGAGGCCGAACTGCAGGTGGAACTCGTCCCGGGTGCCCGCGCGGAGGTCCAGGAGCTCCAGGCTGCGAAGGCCCCCGCCCTCGGCCTCGAGGCGGCGCAGGGGGTCGTTCTCCAGCCACCGCTCCCACCCGCGGGTGCGCTCGCCCGTGTGGGGGTCCATGGGGAGCTCGAAGCCCAGCGACTGGCTCGGGTCAGGGGCGTAGCAGGCGCTCATCGCCAGGACATCGATGACGGCGTGGCCGTCGCCGCTGAGGCTGGGCTCGCGTCGGAACTCCTCCAGGAAGCGCGCGGCGTCTCCTCCGTGGGGCACGAGGCCCCGGCAGGCCGCCATCAGCTCGCCTCCGTAGGCGAGGTCGAAGCCGAGGTCCCCGGAGAGGGAGCCTGCCACCCGGAATGCCCCCGGGCGTGCCATGGCGAGGCGCAGGGCGCCGAAGCCGCCCGAGCTCTTGCCCACCACCCCGAATGCGCTCACGCCCCAGTGTTCCTTCACGAAGGGCAGCAGCTCATCGAGGAGGTGGCTCTGGTAGGGGCCGACCGCAGACGAGTCCAGGTACTGGCTGCCGCCGAGGGCGGTGAAGCAGTCGGGGAACACCACGTGGCAGGCGGGGAAGCGGCCCTCCGCGAAGGCGCGATCGATGCGCAGGGCGAGGCCCGGGTGCCAGGGGTGCGTGTCCAGGTACTTCTGGCCCCGCCCGGTGAAGCCGGCGAGGACCAGCAGGGCCGGGAGGCCGGCGCTCGCACCCGGCGGGCTCCAGACGGAGACCTCGCGGGCAGTGGGATCTCCGAGCGGGTTGCGGGCCAGGAGCTCCGACTCGAGCACGCGGATGGCGAGCGAGCCCTGGAACGCGCCGGGGTCGTGGAGGCGGGCGGCGGTCATGGGCCCCAGGATAGGCGCCTGAGCCACCGCCCCGAGGGCCGTCCCCGGGATCAGGCGTCCTCGCCGCCGAGGGGCGGTCCCGGGTCGAGGCCTGCCGCCAGGGCCTCCGCCCGCGCCGCCGCGAAGCCCGGCTCGATGCGCGCGTGAAGGATGCGGCGCCGCTCCCAGTAGGGATGGAAGGCGGCGTTGATGGCGTTGGCGGTGACGCGCTCCAGCTCGGTCAGGGTGAGGCCGAAGGTGCGATGCGCCAGGAGGTACTCGTCCGTGAGCGTGACGCCGCTCATCAGGCGGTTGTCGGTGTTCAGGGTGACCCGGAAGCCCGCGCGCAGGAAGTGAGGGAAGGGGTGGTCCTCGAGGCTCGCCACGGTCCCGGTGTGGACGTTCGAGGACAGGCACATCTCCAGGGGGATGCGGTGGTCCAGCACATAGCGCGCGAGGCTCCCCAGCTTGAGCACGCGCCCCTCGTGGATCGTCATGTCCTCGGCGAGGCGCGTGCCGTGCCCGATGCGGTGGGCGCCGCAGAACTGCAGCGCCTGCCAGATGCTCTCCGGGCCGAATCCCTCGCCCGCGTGGATGGTGATCGAGCCGTTCGCGCGCTGGACCCGGTGGAAGGCCTGCAGGTGGTGCTTCGCCGGGTGCCCGGACTCCTCTCCTGCGAGGTCGAACCCGCACACGCCGCGATCCATCCAGGCGGTGGTCAGCTCGGAGAGCCGGTGCGACTGCTCGGCGGGCTCGTTGCGCAGGGCACACACCAGCACGCGTACGGTCAGCCCGTGCTCGGCCTCGCCCCTGCGCAGGCCGCGCAGGACCGCGTCGAGGACCGCGTCGAGGCCCAGGCCGCCCGCGGTGTGGAAGTGCGGCGCGAAGCGCACCTCGGAGTACACGACGCCGTCGCGGGCGAGGTCCTCCGCGTACTCGAAGGCGACCCGCTCCAGGGCGGCGGCGTCCTGGAGCAGGGCGATGGTGTGACGGAAGCCCTCCAGGTAGAGGGGCAGGCTGCCGCGGTCGGCGCCGCGTCGGAACCACTCGGCCAGGGCCGGTGCGTCGGTGGTCGGAAGCTCTCGGTAGCCCGAGGCCGCGGCCAGCTCGATCAGGGTGCCCGGCCGCACGCTTCCGTCGAGGTGGTCGTGGAGCGACACCTTGGGCAGGCGGCGGACGAGCTCCGGATCGAGGGGTCCAATGGGCATGCCTGCGACTTTAGAGCCCGGGGCGGGGACCCGCGCGGGGGATCCCGGTCCCTATCCTCGTCCCCCTTCCGGCCGCGCCGGCTCCAGCCGCGCCGGCCCTCGCCCGCCCTCCAGCCCCGCGCCTCCCGTGTCAGTCCGAGTCCGCAGCCCCCCGAGCCCGACCGGCTCCGTCCACCGCGGCCTGTGCCGCACGGCCCTCTTCAACTGGGCCTTCGCACGCGGGCGCGAGGGCCAGTTCCTCCTGCGGATCGAGGACACCGACACCGAGCGCAACACCCAGGAGTCCCTCGACGCGATCCTTGAGGGCCTGAAGTGGCTGGGCCTCGACTGGGACGAGGGCCCCGATGTGGGCGGTCCCCACGAGCCCTACTTCCAGAGCCAGCGCCGCGCGTCCTACGACGAGGTCCTCGAGCGCCTGTTCGAGCAGGGGCTCGTGTACCGCGACTTCTCCACCCCCGAGCAGCAGGAGGCCTGGCGCGCCGAGCAGGAGGCGCGCAAGCAGCGCGTCGCGTACCGCGGCGACGACCGCGAGCTCGACCCCGCGGAGTCCGCGCGCAGGGCCGCGGCAGGGGAGTCCTTCGCGGTGCGCTTCCGCATCCCGGACGGGTCGACGGAGTTCACGGACCTGATCCGCGGCGAGGTCTCCATCCCGCACGACGAGGTGGACGACTGGGTCCTCGTTCGGCGGGGGGGCGGCATGCCCACCTACAACTTCACGGTCGTCTGCGACGACCTCGCCATGGGCATCACCCATGTGTTCCGCGGCGAGGAGCACCTGGTCAACACCCCCAAGCAGCTGCTGCTCTACGCGGCCCTCGGCGCGGAGGCGCCCGCCTTCGGGCACCTCCCGCTCCTGCTGGGCAAGGACCGCCGCAAGCTCAGCAAGCGCAGCGGGGACACCAGCCTTGGGGACTACCGGGCCAAGGGCTTCCCCCGCGCGGCGATCCAGAACTTCCTGGCCCTCCAGGGCTGGGCCCTCGACGGCGAGACGGAGGTCTTCAGCCTCGAGCAGCTCGTCGGCGCCTTCGAGCCCGGCGCAGTCTCCAAGGCCGGCGCCGTCTTTGACCCTGACAAGTTCCTGTGGCTGGCGGGGGAGTATCTGCGGCAGGAGAGCCCCGCGGTCCTCGCGGAGAACTGCCTCCCCTTCGTCACCGAGGCGGGCCTCGCGAGCGAGCAGGACCTGCGGGCGCGCTGGGACTGGTTCGTGCGCGCCTGCGCGGCGGTGCAGGAGCGGCTCAGCCTCTACGCGGACGCGCCATCGTGGATGCGCCCCTACTTCGTGGGGGCAGCAGACCTCGAGTTCGACGAGAAGGCCCTCAAGGGCGCGCGCAAGAACGGGGACCGCGTTGCGCACCTCACGGCGTTCGCGTCCTGGCTCGAGGGGCGCCCCGTCGAGGAGTCCGCACCCGACCAGGCCGCCGCGGCCAAGGCCTGGCTGGCCGACGAGGGCATCAAGATTGGCGCCCTGTTCCAGCCCCTGCGCTGCGCGCTCACCGGGCAGCCCGGCGGACCCGACCTGTTCGAGATCATCGCGCTCCTCGGCCGCGAGGAGGCCCTCGCGCGGGTGACGGGCGCGGCGGCCGGGGTTCTTGCGGCGGACTGAGCCTGTCCGCGGGTCCAGGGACGCCCCCCTCCGGACGATGAGGGAGGAGTGGGTGAGCCCGAACTCGACTGCGCGGCCGCGGCGCCGCTGCTGGCCCGTCGTGCCCTCGGCGAGCTGTCCGGTCGGGAGCGCGAGCAGCTGAGCGAGCACCTCGGCGGGTGTGCGTCCTGCCGCGAGGCCCTGGAGTCCACGGTGGGCGCCGCGGCCGCCGGCGCCCGCGCGCGGCGCGCGGAGGCCGCGGAGCACGACGCCCTGCGCACCGCGGTGCGGCGGCGGCGCGCGCTTCAGGGGAAGGCCGACCCACGACCCTGGCTGCGCCCCGGCGTCCTGGCGCGGATCCTGGTGCCCCTGGGGCTGCTCGCCATCCTGCGCATCGCGCTCGAGGACTCGACGCGGCCGGCAGCACGGCTCCTCGTGGAGGGCGGCGCGGCGGTCACCTCGAAGGGGCTTGTCGAGCCTGGCACCGAGTGGCGCCTGCCGGATGAGGCCTCCGTGCGTGCGGAGGCGGGTGCTCGACTGGTCCTGGAGCGGGGTGCGGCGCGGGCGGAGGGCGAGCACCCCCTGGCCCTCGTGCACCACGCAGGCCCCGAGCTCTCGCTCACCCTGAAGGAGGGGAGCCTCGAGGTGCGCGGCCCCGCCCGGGTGCGGGCCGACGCCGGCCTCGTGGTCCTGGGGCCCGGGGATCGTGCGCGGCTGGCCCTCGTGGAGGGCGGCCTCGCGGTGGAGGCCCTCGAGGGCGCGCCGCGCGTGCAGAGCGCCGTCCTCCAGCGCACCCTCGCGGCCGGCGAGCAGCTCCTGCTCGAGCTCTGAGGCCTCGGGTGCCGCATGCGGCGCTCCCGTGCCAAGCTGTCCCCATGCCTCCCGCTCGACCCGTGCGCCAGCCGGTCCGCCGCCACTCGCGGGGGCGACTGGCCCTGTTCGACGCGGTCGAGGGCACGGCGGCCCTGCTCGGCGGCCGCGCCTGGTACGCGCGTCGCTGGCTCTCGGCGAAGCGATTGGTGCTGCGCCGCGAGGTCGTTCCAGTCGAGCGAGCCCTGGGCTCTCGCTCGCGCGTGCGCATCGCCCAGCTCTCGGACCTGCATGCGGGGAGGCTCTTCACTGCCCGCAGCCTCGAGCCCGTGGTGGACCGCCTTCTCGAGGCGAGCGTGGACGCTGTGGCCCTGACCGGAGACTTCATCGCGCACGAGGTCGAGGCCGGGGTGGCCCTGCGAGAGCCCCTCGCGCGCCTCGCGCGGGCCGCGCCCCTGGGGGCCTACGCGGTGTTCGGGAACCACGACTACCGCGGCCGCCGCGAGCAGGCGCTCGTGCAGGCCTTGTCCTGCGAGGGCTGGACCTTCCTTCGCAACGACGCGGCGCGCCTCGGAGACTTGCCCCTGTGGCTGAGCGGGGTGGAGGATCCGGAGGAGGGGCGCCTCGTGGACATCGAGGCCGCCCGTGCGCCGATCCCCGAGGGGGAGGTCGAGGTCTGCCTTTGCCACAACCCCTCCGCGGGGCCGGCCCTTGCGCACCCAGGCTGTGCGGCGATCCTCTCGGGCCATACGCACGGGCGCCAGATCGACCTTCCTCTGCTACGAGACCTGGGCCCGCGCCACCCGGGGACGCGCGTGCAGCTGGGGACGACCCGCCTCGTGGTGAGCCGCGGGCTCGGCGTGGTGGGTGTGCCGCTTCGCTGCCGTGTGCCCGCGGAGGTGGTCCTGCTCGATCTCGTGCCGGGGGGGGAGCCCCCCCCGGCCCCCTAGACTCGCTCGCGTGAGTGGAGCTCTCGCGGAGCGTAGCGGCGTGCTGTTCGTCGGATCCCACGCGCGGACCGCGCGCGTGCTGGTGTTCGACCTCGATGGCCGCCCCCTCGACGACTCCCTCGCGTTCCGCGACGAGGACCGCGGCCGCTCTAGCGTGAGTGGACTCGCGGTCGACGCCGACCGGCGCCTCTGGGTCGCCGATGGGGAAGGCCGCTGCCTGCGGACCTTCAGCGTCTTCGGCCAGCAGGTCGCCCAGGTCCCGGGCGGACAGGCCGACGCGCGCGGATGCCTCGGGCGCCCCAGCGGCGTCGCCGTGCGCGGAACCGACGACGAGCTCGTGGTCGCCGTCGCCTCTGCGGGGCGCCGCCGCCACGCGGTCCAGCTCCTCAGCCCGGCGACCGGACGCTCGCTCTCGCTGCGCCCCCTCGGCGATCCGGAGGGCCGCTTCGAGGATGTGGTCGGCGTGGAGCTCGTCGAGGACGAGGTCTGGGTGCTCGAAGCCGGCCGCAGCCGCCTCCAAGTCTTCCGCGGCGCGGACTTCCACTACGCCGTGCCCCTGCCCGAGCTGGGCGACGCCCGTCCCTCCGCCTTCGCCCTTGCACCTGGCGGCCGGCCGGTCGTGGCCTGGGAGGGGGAGCGCGGTGCGGTCCTGGCCCTCGATCGAGAGGGGGCCATCGAGGGCTGCCTCGCGGCGTTCGGCGAAGACGAGGGCAGCGTCGCGTACCCGACCGGGCTCGTGTGCGTCCCCGGCGAGGACGATCGGCACACCCGCGTGGTCCTGCTGGACCGGGATGGTCGCCGCGTGCAGGTGTTCAACCTCGAGGGCACCTGCTACGGAGCGTTTGCACGCGGCGAGGCGGGTAGCGCGTAGGCTGCGTTGGGTCCCGACGGAGGACCCCGCACCCCTCGAGCCCCATGCGCCGCCTCTGGTTCGCCCTTGCCGCCTGCCTGGCTCTCGCCGGGCTCCTCGTGCTGGGGGAGGATCCTGCGGACGGGAGCCGCGCGCCGCTTGGGCTGGGCGCGGGCGCGGAGGACGGAGACCTTCCTGCGACCGAGCTCAGCCGGTCTCTGGAGGCGCCCGAGTCTGAGGCGCCTGCCACCGGCGCGCGCCTCGACGCTGGGGACGCGGCGCTCGCAGGCGGCGCAGTCCCGCCCTACGCGGGTGCGCTCAGCACGCTCGAGGGCGTCGTGCTCGACGGCCGCCTGAGGACCGGCCTCCCCGGCGCGCGTATCCGGGTCCTGCCGGAGGAGCTGGGCCTCGAGGGGGCGACGGCCGGCGCGGCCGGCGCGTTCCGGATCGAGGTGCCCGCGGACGGGGACTACACCCTGGCCGCCGCCGCGGAGGGCTTTGCCACGGGGCACTACCCCGAGCCGGCCCTGCTCGAGCAGCCCCTGCAGCTGGTCCTCGAGCCGACTGCGACCCTGCGCGTGGTGTTCCTGGGCCCTGGCAGCTCCCTGCCCGTGCGAGGCGCTGCCCTCGCCCTGTGGGAGGGACGCTCTGAGCGCGCTTCCGGGGCGCCGGATCGACTCGAGGAGCTGGGGGACGGCCCGCTCGAGCCCGTGGACCTCGTGCTGGAGCCCGGGGTCTGGTCCCTCGCGCTCCTGTCCGAGGATGCGCCCTTCGTGGTCGTGCCCGAGCTGCGCCTCGATCCCGGGGGCCAGGCGGTGGCCGAGGTGCTGCTGCCCGAGCGGGCGACCTGGCGCGGACGCACGGTCCTGAAGCGGACGCGCCAGCCCGTGGAGGGCGTCGAGGCCACGGTCATTCCTGCCCACGACTCGGTGCGCCGGAGCCTCGAGGCCCTGGCCGCACGCCGCGGCGTTTCGGGAGCCGACGGCCGGGTGGTCGTTGCCGGCCTCGCCCGCGGGGCCTACCGCGTCGAGGTGGCGACGCCCTGGGGGCAGCCCTATCAGCTCGAGGCGACCCTCGAGCCCGGCGCTGACGGCGAGCAGCTCATCATCGTCGCGCCCCCCGCGAGCCTTGGCGGCGTGGTCGTCGATGCGGAGGGCGCCGGGGTCCCCGGCCTGGAGGTTGCCGTCGTGTCCGCGGACCACTTCGAGGGCGCGGGGCTCGATGCGCGGGAGGAGCGCGAGGGCTGGCCCGGTCTCGTGCAGCGCGCGACCACCGACGCCGTGGGGCGCTTCGATCTCGGCGCCGTGGCCGCGAACCGGCCGCTCGCGGTGCTGGTGCGCAGGGACGGAGAGATCATGGCCACCGAGACCACCCAGGTCGCCGAGGGGCAGAGGCGCGATGACCTAGAGGTGCGCCTCACGGCCGAGCGCGCATTGCGCGTGACCGTGACCGACCCCGAGGGGCTGCCCCTGGAGGGAGCCCTGGTGCGGCTGGGGGGGCGCCTTCCTCGCACGGGCCGGGGCCAGCGCACGCGCCTCGAGGGCGCGGCCGCGAGGACCGGCCCCGATGGGATTGCAGCGCTCCGCTCGCTCGAGCGCGTGCACCAGTGGGTCTGGGCCGAGCTGCGCGGCTACGACAGCGACTTCGCGCGCCTCGAGATGGAGGAGGACGCCTTGGTGCTGGTGCTCGAGCCGGAGCCGCGCATCGAGGGGCTGGTGCTTGATCCCTTCGGCGCCGCCGTTCCCGGCGTGTATGTCCACGCCGAGCGCCCCGGTCAGGACGATCGACGCAGAGGGCCCCGGGGTGGCGCCTCGACCGACGCGGACGGGCGCTTCTCCTTCACCCACCCGGGCTCCCGGGGGGGCGAGCTCGAGCCCCTGACGGTCGCGGTGCGCGAGCGCGGCTGGCGCTCCGTCGAGGAGGCCGAGGTGGCGCCGGGCGCGGGACCGGTGATCCTGCGCGTCGCGCGCGAGCTCCCTCCGGAGCCCGGCACCCTGCGGGGTCAGGTCGTGCTGCTCGGCTCGGGGGCCCCCGTGCCGGGGCTCGAGGTCCTCGGCGCCCGGGGCGGCGTGCTCCACACCGACGGCAGCTTCTTCGAGGTCCGCGAGGTCGTGCCGGGCAATCTGCAGCTGGCTCTGCGCGGGGACGGGGTCGAGTTCGTGCGGCTGGAGCCCGTGGACCTGCCCTCCAACGGGGCGCTGGACCTGGGCCGCTTCGAGCTGCGGCGCACAACGACCCTCACCGTGCGCGTGGAGGGCGTTCCCGACGGCGTGCGCGCCAGCGTGCGCCTGCAGCCCGTTCCGCCGGAGGAGGGCGGCTCGACCTGGGGCCAGGGCCTGCGGCTCGATCGGTCCCGTGAGGAGCGCGGCGCCTACCAGGGAGAGGTGCCCCGCTGCGCGTGGCGCCTCGTCGTGGATGCGCCGGGATTCAAGCGGCACCAGGAGCGCCTGGTGCCCGCGGGGCGGCGTCAGGAGCGCGTCGTGCGCCTGGAGCCGCAGGGATCATGAGTCGCCCTTCCGAGGCCCGCGCCGTGATCGATCTCGGCACTCAGTCCGCGGTGCTGCTTGGGGGGCGCCTCAGCGCGAGCGGCGGGCTCGAGGTGCTGGTGCAGGACGCGCGGCTTCCGCGGCTGGGAGAGGGGCTTGCTGCGACTGGGGGGCTCGGGGTGGTGCCGCTCGAGCGAGCGGCACTGGCCCTGTCCGAGCTTAGCGTCCTGGCCGAGGCGGCGGGCTGTCCCTTGGCGGAGGTCGTGGGGACCGCGGTGTTTCGGCGCGCGGAGAACGGCGAGCAGGCGGCGTCGGAGCTGGCGCGGCGCCTGGGCGTGCCGCTGCGCGTGATCTCCGGCGAGGAGGAGGCTCGCCTCGCCCATGCGGGGGCCTGTGGCGGCAGCCCCTCTGGCCTCGTGATCGACACGGGCGGCGGGAGCACCGAACTCGTTACGGCTGGCGGAGCCTGGGCCTGCTCGGCGCCGGTGGGGGCGAGCTGGCTGGCCGAGCACGCGCGGCTCGGGGGCTGGGACCTCGAGGCCCAGCGGACCGAGGCTCGCGCGCGCATCCACCAGGCT
>JBDQFW010000063.1:0-15240 GCA_040265735.1 Planctomycetota bacterium
GGCCGCTCGGCTCGGCAGGAGTCGAGGGCCTCGCTGCACCGCGGGGCGAAGGCGCAGCCCGGGGGCAGGGCCGCGAGGTCGGGGGGCGAGCCGGGGATCGAGGTCAGGGCCTCACCGGCGGCGCCCTCGAGGCGCGGGACGCTGTCGAGCAGCCCGCGGGTGTAGGGGTGTCCGGGCGCGGCGAAGAAGGGGCCCGTCGGCCCCTTCTCCACCAGGCGGCCGGCGTACATCACCGCCACGCGGTCGGCCATGCCGGCCACGACGCCGAGGTCGTGTGTGACGAGGACGATGGCCGTGCCGTGGCGGCGCTGGACCTCCTGCATGAGCTCGAGGATCTGCGCCTGGATGGTCACGTCCAGCGCGGTCGTGGGCTCGTCCGCCAGGAGCAGCGCCGGCTCACACAGCAGCCCCATGGCGATCATCACGCGCTGACGCATGCCGCCCGAGAGCTCGTGGGGGTACTGGTCGAGGCGCTCCTCGGGGGAGGGGATCCCGACCTCGCCGAGGGCGGCCGCGCAGCGGGCGCGCGCGGCGCGCCGGCCGAGGCCCTTGTGCAGCTCGAGGACCTCCGTCAGCTGACGACCAACGGTCAGCAGGGGATTCAGGGAGGTCATCGGGTCCTGGAAGATCATCGCCATCCGGTTGCCCCGGATGCGGCGCAGCTCCTCGTCCGAGCGCCCCAACAGCTCCTCGCCCTCGAAGCGCACCGAGCCCTCGACCACGCCCGGGGGAGAGGGGATCAGCCCCAGCAGGGCCAGGTTCGTGACGCTCTTGCCCGAGCCCGACTCGCCGACGAGCCCGAGGGTCTCGCCCGGCTCCAGGGTCAGGTCCACGCCGTCCACGGCGCGCACGGTGCCGTGGTGGGTCTCGAACCGGACCCGCAGGTCCCGCACCTCGAGGAGCGCCATCAGTCCTTCCCCCGCATCTTCGGGTCCAGGGCGTCCCGCATCCCGTCGCCCAGCACGTTGAGGGCGAGCAGGGTCGAGCCCATCGCCAGGGCCGGGAACAGAACGACCCACCAGTGGATCGCAAGCGGGTTGATCGCGCTCGTCCCGTCCACGGCGATCAGGCCCCAGGAGACCTTGGGAGGCTCAACGCCGAGGCCGAGGAAGGACAGGAAGGCCTCGAAGAGCATCACGGCGGGGATGGTCAGGGTCAGGTAGACGATCACCACGCTCAGCACGTTGGGAACGATGTGCCGCACCAGGATGTGCAGGGTGCCAGCGCCCATCACGCGCGCGGCCTCGACGAACTCCGAGCGCTTCAGGCTGAGCACCTGGCCTCGCACCACGCGGGCCATGGTCAGCCAGTAGACGGCGCCGATCACGAGGTAGAAGACCTTCTCCCGGTCGAGGCCGTACTCCTGCTCGAGGGTCTCGCGGTGGTCGCCGATCAGCGTGATCAGGAAGATCACGACGAAGATGAACGGGACCGAGTAGAGGATGTCCACGATCCGCATCATCAGGTTGTCCAGGCGCCCGCCAAGGAGCGCGGACAGGCTCCCGTAGAACACGCCGATGATCAGCGAGCACAGGGTCGCCGCCAGGGCCACAAGGATCGAGGTTCGCGAGCCCCACACGATGCGCGAGAGCAGGTCGCGGCCGAGGTGATCCGTGCCGAGCCAGGTGCCCGTCTGCCAGGTCCCGAAGAGGCCCCTCCGCGCCCGGAGGAGCGCGTGGTCCAGGCCCGAGAGCTGCCAGTAGGCGCGCTCGATGTCCTTCTCCTCGGGCGCCTCGCCCAGGTGCGCCAGCCAGGTCGAGTCTCCGCCGTCGAGGCTTGGGCCCTCGAGCGCGTGGTCGAGGTCCGAGAGCACCGGCGACCGCAGCGGCAGGAGCGGGGCGAGGAAGCTGGTCAGGGCGAAGACGCTGAGGAAGAGCAGGGCGTACCAGGCGGGGCGGTTGCGGCGCAGCCTGCGGCGCGCGTCCTGCCAGAGGCTCTCGCCGCGGTGCTCGCGGGCCTCCTCCAGGAGGCGCTCCATCGCCCCCGGGTCCAGGTCGAAGCGGCCGGCGCCCATCTCAGGCCTCCTCCGCCAGGTCGATCCGGGGATCGAGCAGGGTGTAGGCGAGGTCCACCACGGTGTTCAGCGTGTAGACCAAAACCGTGTAGAGGATCGTCACGCCCATCGCGAGCGTGTAGTCCCGGTTGCTCGCGCTGTTCACGAAGTGGAGGCCGAGGCCCGGGATGAAGAACAGGCGCTCGATGACGAGGCTGCCCGTGAGGATGCCGGCGGTCGCCGGGCCCAGGTAGCTCACCACGGGCAGCAGGCCGCCCTTGAGGGCGTGGCGCAGGACCACCGTGCGGGGGGCGAGCCCCTTTGCATAGGCCGTGCGGATGTGGTCCTGGGAGAGGACCTCGAGCATGCCCGTGCGCGTCAGCCGCGAGATGTAGGCGGCATACACGAGGCCCAGGCAGAACCCCGGCAGCAGCATCTCGCGTAGGGAGCCCCAGCCCGCGACGGGGAGCAGCGGCACGAGGAACACGAACGCGATGATCAGGAAGCCCGCGATGACGAAGTTCGGCAGGGCGATGCCGCCGGTGGCCGCGAGCCGCAGGGCGAGGTCCACCCCGGAGCCGCGGCGCAGGGCCGAGGCGATGCCCGTCGAGACGCCCAGGGCCAGGGCCCACATCATCGCGACGGTCCCGAGCAGGGCGCTGATGGGGAGGGACTGGCCGATGATGTCGTTGACCGTGAAGTCGCGGTAGCGGAACGACGGGCCGAAGTCTCCGGTGAGCACGCCGCCGAGGGGCTGGCTGCCCGCCAGCTCCCCCTCGCCGAACCAGCCCTTCTCATCGAGGTTCAAGGGGCCGGTGTAGTGCAGGAACTGCCGCCACAGCGGCCAGTCCAGGTGGTAGCGCGCGTTGAGGTTGGCCTCGATGGCGGGCTCCAGGGCACGCTCGCTGTCGAACGGGCCGCCCTTCACGTTCTTCATCAGGAAGAACGACACGCCCATCACCACCGTCAGGGTGATGGCGAACCACATCAGCCGTCGCAGGAGGAACCGTGCCACTCAGCGCGCCTCCGCGCGGGCGCGCTGCTGGGCTGGGCTGTAGAGGCCCTCCGCCGGTCCGTGGGGCGCCACCTGACGCCAGCTTGCCGGCTGCGCGGCGCGCCGCTCGGCAAGCTCCGCGTCGTCCATCCAGTACCAGAACTTGGGGAAGTGCTCGTCGAGCACATTGGGCTCGAAGCCCCCCAGGCGCGGCGCGACCACGTTCTGGGTCACATACGAGTAGATCGGCAGGATCGGGAGCTCCTCCATGAGCAGGGCCTCCGCCTGGCGCAGCAGGCCGAGGCGCACCTCGGCGTCCAGCTCCAGCGCGGCGGCCGCCACGAGCCGGTCGTACTCGGGGTCGCCCCAGCCGGTCTTGTTGTTCTCGCCGCCGGTGACCATCAGGTCCACGAAGGTGTTGGGGTCGCCGTAGTCACCGATCCACGCGGAGCGCGAGACGTCGTAGCGCAGGTTGAACTGGGTGTCGAGGTAGACCTTCCACTCCTCGTTGCGCAGCTTGGTGCGGATGCCGAGGGCGTCCTGCCAGGCGAGGGCGATGACCTGCGCGATGGAGGCGTGCGCCTCCGAGGTGTTGTAGTGGATCTCGATCGGCGGGAAGCCCTCGCCGCCGGGGAAGCCCGCCTCGGTCAGGAGGCGCCGCGCCTCCTCGAGGTCTCCCTCCCGCATGGTGGGGGGGACATACGCTCCGATCCCGGGGGGCGAGAGGCTGAAGCAGGGCTGCTGGCCCATCTTCATGACCTGCTCGCAGATCTCGCGCCGGGGGATCACCAGGGCCAGGGCGCGCCGGACGCGCGGGTCGTCATAGGGGGCCTTGGTGACATTGACCCGGTAGAAGTAGGTCCCCAGGTAGGCCGTGGGCTGGAAGTCCTCGCGGCCCATGAGCTCTTGCACGACATTGGTGTTCACGCGGTCGATCACGTCACACCCGCCGGTCAGGTACATGTTGAGCATCGTCGAGTCCTGCTCGATGGCGAGGACATCGATCGAGCCCAGGGCCACGCTGTCCGCGTCCCAGTAGGTCTCGTTCTTCACGAGGCGGATGCGGTCGTTCACGCGGCGCTCGGCGATGCGGAAGGGGCCGTTGGTGACGATGTTCTCCGGCCGCACCCACTCGATCTCCCAGCGATCCGGCCAGCGCGCCTGGGCCTCCTCCAGGCAGCGGCGGTTCACAGGGAAGGTGGGGTAGAACCCCATGAGGTCGATGAAGAACGGGGTGGGGGCGTTGAGCTCGATCTCCAGCACGCCCGGAGCGGGCGAGCGGATGCCCAGCAGCTCGGGCTCCACGACCTGGGTGCGGAACGCGGGACCGTCCAGGAGGGCTCCCGAGTCCAGCAGCTCCTGCCAGGCCTCCTCGTTCACCGGCGCCTCGGTCTCCGCGAGCCAGCTGCCCTGTCCCTCTGCGCCGGAGGCGTCGTAGGGGGCTCCTCGCAGGGCATCGGCGCGGCGGCCGGAGGCCGGGCCCGGGCGGAGGGCGCCGAGACGGGACCCCCCGGGGAGGGCGAGCTCGCCCTCTCCTGCGCGCAGCACGCCCGTCTCCGCGTCGAGCTCCAGGATGGCGTCGTCCGCGAGTGCGGCCAGGGCGTATTCCTGGGCTCCAATCCGAAGAGTCCCGCTCTCTGTGCGGGAGATCCAGCACGCGTTTGCTCCCTTGGCGTAGTGCAGGTCGTCGGGGAGCCGGGTGTAGGCCCTGGCACCCCGGACGTACCACAGCTGGTAGGCGTAGTAGGCCGCGGTGGAGGGGTGCAGGAAGCGCCGGAAGGAGTAGACGAAGTCCTCCGCCCTGACCGGATCCCCGTTGGTCCACTCCGCTCCCTCCCGGATCCAGAAGGTCCAGGTTCGACCGTCCTCGGAGAGCTCCCAGCGCTCGGCCATGCCCGGGAGCGGCTCGAGGGTGCGGGGGTGCTTGACCACCAGCCCCTCGAAGAGGGCGCGCACCACCCGGCCCTCGGGGACGCCCGTGACGGAGGCCGGGTCCAGGGTCTGGACCTCGGTGCCGTTGTTGAAGACCAGGTCCGCGGGCTCGAGGCGGGCTCCGCTCGCCAGGCGCACCGCTCCCGCGAGGACCAGCCCGAGGAGGCCGACGGCGAGGCCCTGGCGGACCGATTCGGGGGAGAGGGCAGCCATGGGACGCAGAGGACTGTACGGGCCACCGCGCAGACGCCGCAAGTCGGCTGATTTGCGTGGGTTGGAGCGCTCGATCGGTGTGTCTGCGCCTTGTAGCCAGCCCCGGGATGGGTGGATACTGCTCCCTGGCGCCGTCGACCGGTGCCCCCCAGACCATGACCAGCGCCACGCGACGCGGCCCCCGGGCCCTCACCCCGCTCGCCCTCCTCGCCCTTGCCGCCTGCGGCGGCTCCTACGAGCGGGTCACCCCTGGGACCTCCGGGGTCGCCGCCCCGACCACCGAGGACACCGTGGCCCATGTCGAGGAGCTGGTCGCCCTGATGGACCGCAGTGGCCTCAATGAGCTCGAGGTCTCCGCCGGGGGCATCTCGGTTCGCATGCAGCGCGGGCCGTCCGGCCAGGCGATCTACACCCTGCCCTCGGGCCCCGTGCCGTCCGGCGTGGCTCCGACGCCTGCCGCGACCCCGAGCGTGGAGCCCGAGGTCGAGGAGACCGTCCTCGCGGATCAGAGCGCGGGTATGCCCCTGCGCGGACCGGCCCCCGTGGACACCTTCCATCCGGACGGAGCCAGCGAGGAGGCGCCCCTCTACGGCGGTCGGGTCATCGTCCACCAGCCGAGCCTGCCCAAGCACATGAACTACGCGACGGAGAACTCCTCCTACACCCGTCGCATGCTCTACGAGACCCACGAGACCCTGCTGCAGCAGGACTGGGAGGAGCACGACATGCGGCCCTCCCTGGCCGAGGCCTGGTCGGCCGAGGACATGCTGGTTCTGGGCGAGCAGGCCCCCGCGGACCTGGTTGCGCTGGCGACGCTGGTGCGCGTGCGCAACGAGGGCGCCGCCGAGGGCGCGCCCGAGCAGGTGGAGCGCCCCGTGCTCTATGGGGTCGTCGCGGGGGAGGGCGAGGGCTGGCGCGTGACCGCCGCCGCGCCCGGCAACCCGCTCGCAGAGCGCGGCTCGGTGCTCGTGCCCAAGGCCGCCGTCGCGCAGGCGGAAGTGGAAGACGGTGCCGCGCTCGACGCGGTCGACGGCGTCCTCTGGCACCCGACGGAGGGACACCCCGCCGGCAGCCAGGTCCTCGATGCCCGCGACGTGGAGTTCTCCTGGTCGATCTACGGCAACCCGGCCGTCGACTGCGACGAGAAGCGCTTCCAGTTCGAGAAGATCACCGGCTGCGAGGTCCTCGACGACCTCAACCTGCGCTTCTTCTACGAGGGGCAGTACGCCTTCGCGGAGGGGACGATCGGCTTCTCGATGACGATCCTGCCGAGCCACGTCTACGACCTGTCGGACCCCGACAACCTGGCCTTCAAGGGCGAGTTCTCCCAGGACGAGCAGGGTGAGTTCATCAACAACCACCCCGCCAACATGATGTGGGTGGGGCTCGGGCCCTACCGGGTGACCGAGTGGAGCGATGCCTATGTGGAGGCCGTGCGCTTCGCCGACGAGGACGGCAAGAGCCTCTACTTCGACCCTGAGCGCGCGGGCTTCGTGGACACCATCCGGTGGCGCGTGATCGAGGACGACGAGACCGCGATGAACGCCCTGCTCAACGGCGAGCTCGACTTCTTCGAACGCGTCAAGAGCGAGGACTACTTCGGCGCGCGAACCCGCTCGGAGACCTTCACCGAGGGCTTCTACAAGGGCTTCAAGTACGGCGGCTCCTATGGCTACACGGGCTGGAACCTGTTCCGCCCGCAGCTCCGCGACGTGGAGGTCCGCAAGGCGATCGAGCTGGCCTTCGACTTCGAGGCCTACCGCCGGGATACCTACAAGGGTCTGGCGAACCGCGTGACCGGGCCCTTCCCGTTTAGCTCGGCGGCCTACAACCACGATGTTCAGGCGCGCCCCGTCGACCCCGAGCGTGCCCGCGAGCTGCTGGACAGCGCGGGCTGGTACGACCGCGACGGCGACGGCGTCCGGGACAAGGACGGCGTGAAGCTCTCCATCGCTCTCAGCTACCCCTCCGGCAACGACGCCTCGAAGAACTTCGGGCAGGCCCTCCAGGAAGTCCTGGCCGAGGAGCTGCAGATCGAGCTGACCCTCGAGCAGCTCGAGTGGGCCACCTTCCTCGACCGCATCAAGAAGCGCGACTTCGACGGCTGCAACCTGGCCTGGGTCCCGGACCTCGAGTCCGACCCCGAGCAGCTCTGGCACAGCAAGTGGGGCGCGGAGGACGTGGAGTCCTCCAACCACTCCGGCGTGCAGGACCCCGAGCTGGATCGCCTGATCGCCCTGGGCCAGCGGGAGCTCGACTTCGAGAAGCGCCAGCAGATCTGGCAGCAGATGCACGAGCACATCTACAGCGAGGTCGTGCCCTACATCTTCATGTACAACGTCCCGCGCAAGTTCGCGATGAACAAGAAGCTGCGCGGCGTGCAGATCGTGGCCCCCGACCCGGGCTACGTCATCCGACGCTGGCACTTCGTGGACGAGAGCGTGCCTGGCACGCGCAGCACCCTGGATCGCTGAGTCCCAAGGAGCTCAGCCGTAAGGAGTCGGGTCCAGAAGATCTGATTCTCGGCCAGCTCCGCCTCGCAGGGCCGCTAGCCGAACCCTGATCCTCTCCTCGGGCCCCGCGCCCGCGTCTCTCCCCGCGCCCCTCCCGTGCTCTTCTTCGTCCTGCGTCGGCTCCTGCTGATGGTCCCCACGACCATCGGCATCGCCCTCGTGGTCTTCGTGATCTTCCACGCCGCGCCGGGCGACCCGGCAACCGTGATGATCGGCGCCGGCACCGGTGGACAGCTCGGTCAGAACTCCGACGTGGAGGGCCGGGTCGACAAGTTCCGGCGCAAGCACGGCCTCGACCGCTCGCTCCTGGTCCAGTTCTTCGACTACCTCGGCCCGTTCAACCTGGACCGCGACGGGGTGCCTTGGTTCTCGAGCCCCTACACCGAGCGCAAGACCGACGAGGTCGAGCTCTCCGGGGGGGAGGTGGCTTTCGAGGGCACTCCGCTGCCCATCGACCACCTGCCCGGGGCGGACCCCGAGCTCTCCTCGGAGCTGGACGCGGCCCGCGCGACCCTCCTCGACGACGGCGCTGGTGAGGACGCCTGGGCCGCGGCCGCCCGCCGCCTGGGCGAGGCCGGCTCCGCGGCCGTCCCTCCGCTCCTCACGGCCCTCGACCTCCTCGAGGCGTCGGTGGAGAGCCGCCGGGGGGCCGTGCAGCGCGTGCTCGCCGTCCTCCCGCAGGCGACCGGCATCGAGCTCCAGGTGCCTCTGGAGCGGCGAGAGCAGGTGGGGCTCCTGGCGGACCTGCGCGGCTGGTTCGGCTGGTACTACTCGAACGGCGGCGACCGCGTGCAGAACACGGGTGAGGACTGGTGGGGCGGCCTCGTGGTGGGGGACCTCCGGCGCGAGATGCAGTCCGACAAGCCGGTCGCACCCGAGATCGTCACGCGGCTCAAGGTCACGGTGCCCCTGGCCCTGGCCTCCGTCCTGCTGAGCTATCTCATCGCCTTGCCCCTGGGCATCTTCAGCGCGCGTCACCACGGCAAGCGTCGGGACGGGATCGTCACGGTCGTCTTGTTCGTGCTCTTCGCGATCCCGACCTTCTGGGCAGGCCTGATGCTGATCCTCTCCTTCGGGCGCACGGGCATGGACCTCCTGCCCGTCGTGGGCCTGCACGACAAGGACGCGGCCGACCTGGCGCCCCTCGCCTACGCCTGGGACACGGTCCTCCACGCGCTGCTGCCGATCCTGACCATGACCTACGGCAGCCTCGCGTACCTGTCCCGGCAGATGCGCGCGGGGATGATGGACACCCTGCGTCAGGACTACATCCGCACGGCGCGCGCCAAGGGCCTCTCCGAGGACAAGGTCATCTACAAGCATGCCCTGCGGAACTCGATGATCCCCGTGCTGACGCTCCTCGCCAGCGTCCTCCCCGTGCTCATCGGAGGCTCGATCATCGTGGAGAAGGTGTTCGACGTGCCCGGCATGGGCCGCTACGCCTTCGACGGCCTGCTCAAGCGCGACTTCAACATCATCATGGCCACGACGATCCTCGTCGGGGTCATGACCCAGGTGGGCATCCTGCTCTCCGACATCACCTACTCGCTGGTCGACCCGAGGATCCGCCATGAGTGAGGTTGAGCCGGGCGGCGGGAGGCCGCGCTACAGCAAGGACTACTGGGACCTCGTTTTCGAGCAGCTCGGCAAGCGCCGGCTGTTCAAGGCCGGCCTCGCAGTGCTCGCGATCCTCTACGGGACCGCGATCTTCGCCCCGTTCCTCGCGGGTGATCGGCCCTTCACCTTCGAGGGGGTGGACCGCGGCGGCTTCAACGCGGCCGTGCGCTCCCTGCGCCCGGTCACGGCGGGCATGGTGCGGCTTGCGGGCCAGGACGAGGAGGCCTACCGCGCCAAGCTCGAGACCGCCGGTACGCTGGGGGGGGCGGCCGCTCCCCAGACCCTCGAGGCGGCGCTCGCGGTCGAGGTGGGGGCCCTCATGGAGCGCGTCGAGCGCATCCGAGGCGCCCTTCCTGAGGACGGCACCGAGGAGTTCGCTCGGACGGTCCTGTCGGAGCTCGAGCTGCGCGTCGGTGAGGCCACCGAGTGGTGGTCGAAGGACCGCGGCCAGGCGCGCGCCGCCCTCGAGGAGGCCCAGCGCCGCGCTGCGGACTTCGTCAGCGAGGTGCGGGCCTTCGATCCCCAGGCCCCCTGGCGCGGGGGCCTCAAGCTCGTTGGTCGCAGGAGCTACCCCCTGTGGGACGCGATCAGCGGGCTCGAGGTGTTCTTCATGGCCCTCTGGATCTTGCTGGTGACCTGGCCCCTGTGGAACCGGGCGCTGAACGGGCTCCTCCTCGGCGGCGACCGTGAGCGGATCCGCCGCTGGCGCAGGCGCAAGGCCCTGGGCGTGATGAGCCTCTCTGTCGCCGCTGGCCTCGGCTGGTTCGCGGCCTTCGGTCCCGGGGAGAGCCTCTACCAGAACGGTCCCTTCAAGGCTGGCCTGACGGACGGCTCGTGGGTCGCGCTCCCCGAGGGGCACCAGCTGGGAGCGACGGAGTGGGTCTTCGTCCCGACCTTCCCACCGATCCCCTACGGCCTGGCGGAGACCCACCAGGAGGAGCAGTTCCGACCGCCCACCTGGTGGTGGTGGGCACCGATCGACGAGGCCGGGCGCTACCTGCGCGGTCCCAAGGTCGAGGAGGAGGGCACTGGCGTGTTCACGGCGGCCCTCTCGCCCGTGGAGGTGCGCTACGGGGAGCCCCCCCGGAACCACCCCGCGCGGCACCTCGCCGGCGTGGACGAACTCGGGCGCGACTTCCTCGCGCGGCTCGTCTGGGGCGGGCGCACCAGCCTGACGGTGGGCATCCTGTCGGCCTTCCTGCTCACGGTGATCGGCGTCGTGTTCGGCGCCCTCGCGGGCTACTTCGGAGGCTGGGTGGACACGGCGATCATGCGCCTGATCGAGGTGCTGCAGGCGATCCCCGCGTTCTTCCTGATCCTGATGACCATGGCCTTCATCCCGGCCGAGGTCATCAGCCCGATCTTCGCCATCGTGATCGTCATCGCGCTCATCCGCTGGACCGGCGTGGCGCGCCTCGTGCGCGGCGAGTTTCTGCGCCTGCGCGAGCAGGAGTTCGTCGTCGCGGCGCGGGCCCTGGGCTTCCACGACGCGCGTACGATCTTTCGCCACGTGCTGCCCAACGCCATGGGGCCGGTGCTCGTGAGCGCGGCCTTTGCCGTTGCGGCTGGCATCCTCACCGAGTCCGCGGTCTCGTTCCTCGGCTTCGGGATCCGGCCGCCGGAGGCGAGCTGGGGCTCGCTGGTCAACGAGAGCAAGAACCCCGCGAACTGGTGGATCCAGCTCTTCCCCGGGGTCCTGATCTTCGTGACGGTGACCTGCTACAACCTCGTGGGCGACGCGGTGCGCGACGCCCTGGACCCCAAGATGAAGATCTGACGGAGGGCGCCGTGGAGATGGATCCCAAGAGCGACGCGCGCACGCCCCTCCTCGAGCTGCGCGACCTGCGGACCTGGTTCCGCACGGACGAGGGCACCGCCAAGGCGGTGGACGGGGTGAGCTACCGCATCCACGACGGGGAGACCCTGGGCGTGGTGGGGGAGTCGGGCAGCGGAAAGAGCGTGACGGCCCTCTCCGTCATGCGGCTGGTTCCCAGCCCTCCTGGCTGGGTGGAGAGCGGAGAGATCCTCTTCCGCGGTGAGAGCCTGCTCGCCGTGCCGGACGAGGAGTTCCGCCGCATCCGCGGGAACGAGATCGCGATGATCTTTCAGGAGCCGATGACGGCCCTGAACCCCGTCTACACGGTGGGGGACCAGATCATGGAGGCGGTCATGCTGCACCGCGGCATCGACGCCGAGGCGGCGCGGGTCCACGCCGTCGAGATGCTGCGCAAGGTCGGGATCCCCTCCCCCGAGGCGCGGGTGGACAACTACCCGCACGAGATGTCGGGGGGGATGCGCCAGCGCGTGATGATCGCCATGGCCATGAGCTGCGACCCCTCGCTGCTCATCGCGGACGAGCCCACCACCGCCCTCGATGTGACCATCCAGGCCCAGATCCTGGACCTGATCCGCGAGCTTCAGCAGGAGATGGGGATGAGCGTCCTGCTCATCACCCATGACCTGGGCGTCGTGGCCGAGACGGCCCACAAGGTTGCCGTGATGTACGCGGGCAAGGTGGTCGAGTACGCGGACGTGGAGACCCTCTTCGGGCACCCCCGCCATCCCTACACGATCGGGCTGTTCCGGTCCCTGCCAGACCTCGTCGGCCCCGGCGAGCGCCTGGTCACGATCCCCGGCATCGTCCCGTCGGCCAACGCGTTCCCCTCGGGCTGTCGGTTCCGCACGCGCTGCCCCATCGCGACGGACCGCTGCGCCCAGGAGGAGCCTCCCCTCGTGCCCGTCGAGGCCGGCTCCGAGCACACCGTCGCCTGCCACCACCTGGAGGAGGCCGAGGCCCTGTGAGCACTCCGAATCACAAGCTGGCCACGGGCAAGGGCGAGGCGGCCGCACCGCTCCTCGACGTGCGCGGGCTCAAGAAGCACTTCCCCGTGCGCAAGGGCCTCCTCAGCCGCGTCGTGGGGCACGTCAAGGCCGTGGACGGCGTCGACTTCACCGTCGGGCACGGGGAGACCCTGTCCCTGGTGGGCGAGTCGGGCTGCGGCAAGACCACCGCCGGGCGCTCGCTGCTGCGCCTGATCGAGCCCACCGCGGGGGAGGCCCTGTACCGGCCCACCCCCGACAGCGCACCGGTCGACCTCTTCGGCCTCGACGGCCGACGGCTGCGCAGCCTGCGGCGGGACCTGCAGATCATCTTCCAGGATCCCTACGCGAGCCTGAACCCGCGCGTGACCGTGGGCAACGCGATCGCCGAGCCCCTGCGGGTGCACGGGATCGGGAACCGCGGAGAGCTCGAGGACCGCGTGGCCGGCCTCCTCACGCGCGTCGGCCTGCGTCCGGACGTGGCCAACCGCTTCCCGCACGAGTTCAGCGGCGGCCAGCGTCAGCGCGTTGGAATCGCCCGCGCCCTGGCCCTGGAGCCCCGGCTGATCGTCTGCGACGAGGCGGTCAGCGCCCTGGACGTCTCGATCCAGGCGCAGATCATCAACCTCCTCAAGGACCTGCAGGACGAGTTCGGCCTCTCCTACATCTTCATCGCCCACGACCTCTCCGTGGTGAAGTACATCTCCGACCGCGTGGCCGTCATGTACCTGGGGCGCATCGTCGAGACTGGCGGCGCCGACCAGATCTTCGACGCGCCGCAGCATCCCTACACGCGGGCCCTGCTCTCGGCCATTCCCCACGCCGACCCCAGGCGCAGGGCCGAGCGCGTCCCGCTCACGGGCGAGATCCCCAGCCCGATCTCCCCGCCCGCGGGCTGCCACTTCCACACGCGCTGTCCCCTGGTTGAGGACCGCTGCCGCCAGGCCTGGCCGGAGCCAGCCTCCGTGGCTCCGGGCCACCGCGTCTCCTGCCACCCCGTGGCCGACGCCCTCGCGAAGTCCGCTCCACAGCCCTGAGGTTCCTGTTCAGGCGGGCTAGGATCCCCCCGTGGATCCGACGCTCTCCTCCCTGCAGCCCCGCGCCGTCCGCCTTGGCTGGCTGATCGGCCTGCGCTGGCTCGCGGTCCTTGGGCAGGTCTCGACCATCGGCATCACCGCCCTGGTGCTGGGGATCGAGCTCCCGCTGCTGCCCCTAGGGCTCGTGGTGCTGGCCGAGGTGCTGTCGAACGCCTCCCTCCACGCGTGGAACGCCTGGCGGCGGCGGCGCAACGACCCGCCGACCGCCGCCGTGCAGGAGCAGCTGCAGCTGCTCGTGATGGTCCTGGACACGGTGCTCCTGGTGTTCCTGCTGCAGCTGACCGGCGGTCTCGGCAACCCGTTCGCCGCGTTCCTCACGGTCCACATCGTCATGGCCGCGGTGCTCCTGCCCCAGGCCCTGGCCTTCGCAGGGGCGGGCTTCACGGCCGTGTGCCTTACGGTCCTCGTCTTCACCCACCGCCCGCTCCCCGTCCTCGCGGAGCGCCCCGACCTGCGCACCTGGGGGACGGCCGTGGCCCTCTCCATGACCCTGGTGATCACGGTCTACTTCGTGACCCGCGTCACGCGGGCCCTTGCCCTGCAGACGGAGGAGCTTGCGCGCGAGCGCGAGCGCCAGTCCCGGGCGGAGCGCCTCGAGGCCCTCGGCACCCTGGCCGCCGGCGCGGCGCACGAGCTGGCGACGCCCCTCTCCACCATTGCCGTCGTGGCCAAGGAGCTCGAGGTGCGCCTCGCGAGCCGGCCGGAGACGGGGGAGGAGGCCGAGGACGCGCGCCTCGTCCGGACCGAGGTCGCCCGGTGCCGACGCATCCTCGACCGCATGAGCACCGAGTCCGGGGACCGGGCCGGGGAGGCCTGGGTGCGCATCGCGGTCGGCGAGGTGGTGGACGACACCCTCGAGGAGTTCCCGCATCCCGACCGCATCGAGGTGGAGCTTGCCCCGGAGGTCGAAGAGCAGGAGGCGCGCGTCCCGCGGGAGGCGCTCACCATGGCCCAGCGAAACCTGCTCTCCAACGCGGTGGATGCCACCCCGGGCGAGCGTCCCGTGCTGTTCTCGGCCGCGGTGACGGACCGGGGGCTGGAGTTCGTGGTGCGCGACACGGGGGTGGGGATGGACCCTGAGGGGCTCAAGCGGGCCACGGACCCGTTCTTCACGACCAAGGAGGTCGGGGAGGGGATGGGCCTGGGCCTCTTCCTTGCACGCAGCGTGACCGAGCGCCTGGGCGGTGAGCTGCTCCTGGAGTCCGAGTCCGGGCGCGGGACCACCGTGCGGCTGCGCCTACCCCTGGAGCCCCAGGGGGCGCCTGAAGAAGCCTGAGCCGGCTGCCCAGATACCGGCTGCCCAGATACCGGCGAGCGGATGGGCACTCGGATCCCAGAGGGGCTGGCCTAGGATGCCTGCATGGCACCCCTGGACTCCACTCCGCCCAAGCCCGTCGAGCCGGGCGACCTGCTCCTCGTGGACGACGACGTCGTCCTCCGTGAGCGCCTCGCCAAGGCCCTCCGCGCCCGGGGCTTCGAGGTCCGGACGGCCGGCGGCTACGACGAGGCCGTCGCCTTGGCCTCCTACCGGGCCCCCGACTACGCGGTCGTGGACCTGCGCATGCCGGGGCGCTCGGGGCTCGAGCTGGTCCAGGCGATCCACGAGGAGGACTCCGGGACCCGGATCCTCGTGCTCTCTGGCTACGGCAGCATCTCCACCGCGGTCGAGGCGGTGCGGGTGGGGGCTCTCAACTTCGTCCCCAAGCCTGCTGATGCCGACGACCTGATCGCCGCCTTCCAGCGCGGCGACCGGCCCGCCCCCGGCGTCAGCACGGAGGACTACCGCGCCCCCTCCCTGGCGCGCGCCGAGTGGGAGCACATCCAGCGCGTCCTCCGCGACAGCGGCGGCAACATCTCCGAGACCGCGCGCCGCCTCGGTATCCACCGGCGCTCCCTGCAGCGCAAGCTCCAGCGCGACGCGCCCCGAGACTGAGGAACTCCGGGAAGGGCGGGGATCTCCAGGAGGTGCTGCCAAGGGTGGCACTCACTGCCTCGCCAGCCCTGTGACCTCAGAGACTCTTCTCCGGCTCGCGAGCGTTTCGTTCACGTGAGCACAGAATG
>JBDQFW010000064.1:0-15052 GCA_040265735.1 Planctomycetota bacterium
CCACCAGGCCCCTGGCGACCCTGTTCGCGAGGCTCGTGTTCTTCGGCGCCCTCGGGGCGACCTGGTACCTGGGCAGCGAGGCCAAGCGCGGGATCAGCGGGCGCGAGGAGGCCGCGACGCGCGAGCTCGACTGTCCCGTGCAGTTCCGCCGGCTGGGCCCCGAGGCCGGCTTCGCCTTTACCCACGAGGCCCCGCGCCTCGATCCGCGCCTCGACCCGGTCCTCCCGCAGATCGCCGGCACGGGCGCGGCGGTCTCCGCCGTGGACGCGGACCAGGACGGCGCCCTCGACCTCTACGCCACGACCGGAGGCGACGGCAAGCCCAACGCGCTCTTCGTGCGCCGCGGCGAGCGTTTCGAAGAGGTGGCCGCGGACGCGGGGCTGGCTCAACTCAACCGCGCGGGCGAGTTCGCCTCCCACGGCTCGGTGTGGGCGGACCTCGACCACGACGGAGACCAAGATGTCCTGGTCTACGGCTGGGGCCGCCAGCGCCTGCTGCGCAACGAGGGCGAGCTCCAGTTCACGGAGGTCTCCGCGGAGGCGGGCCTCGACCTCTGGATGAACGCGGTGGGCGCGGTGCTCTTCGATGCCAACGCCGACGGCTGGCTCGACCTGCTCCTGCTGGGCTACTACCGCGAGGACACCAACCTCTGGGAGCTGGAGACCACGCGCATCCTCCACGAGGACCAGGAGTTCGCGATGAACGGGGGCCGGAACCGCTTCTTCGTCGGCGGCCCTGGGCTCACCTTCACCGAGCGCACGGAGGAGTCGGGCCTCGCAGGGAATCGCTGGTCCTACGCCGCGGCCGCGGCGGATCTCGACGCGGACGGCGACCAAGACCTCTACATCGCGAACGACTATGGCACCGAGGAGGTTTGGCGCAACGACGGCACCGGCCGCTTCGAGCTCTGGCCGGACCTCGGCCTCGACGCCGAGTCGAAGAGCGGCATGTGCGTGGCCCTGGGCGACGCGACGAACAGCGGTCGTCTCGCGGCCTATGTCACGAACATCACCGAGCCGGGCTTCCTGCAGCAGGGCAACAACCTGCGGGACCTGCGGCTCGGGGACCAGGGCCTGCAGACCAACCGAGCCAACGCCATCAGCGCCAACTGCGGCTGGGCCTGGGGGGCGGACTGGGGCGACCTGGACTGCGACGGCCTGCTCGACCTGGTCGTGGTGAACGGGTTCCGCTCAGCGAACCCCAAGAAGGAGTACTGGTACCAGATGGGCAAGCTGGCCGGCGGGGTCGGCGGGCTCCTCGAGGACGCCACGCACTGGGCGCCCTTCGAGGACATGAGCCTCTCGGGGTACCAGCAGTCGGCGGTGCTCCTGAACCGCGGGCGCTGGAGCTTCGCCGATGTCTCCCCCTCCAGCGGGATCGACGACCGGCACGACGGCCGCGCGGTGATCCTGGCCGACCTCTGGGACGACGGCATGCTGGATGTCGTGGTGGCGAACCAGAACGGCCCGCTCGTCGTGTACCGCAACGAGTCACCGGCCGGCGCGCACTGGATCGGGTTCGACCTGCGCGGGTCCGCCTCCAATCCGGACGGGATCGGGGCCGAGGTCCTGGTCCGCTTCGGCGGCGAGACCCAGCTGCAGGTCGTGACCGCGGGCCACGGCTTCAGCAGCCAGACCGACCCCAGGATCCATGTGGGCCTGGGCGAACGAACGGTTGCCGACGAGGTCGTGATCCGCTGGCCCTCCGGCGTGGAACAGACCCTTACGAACCTCCCCGCCGGGGCCTATCACAAGGTTCAAGAGCCCGAGTCCTGATCCTGCCCGCGCGCAGCGCGGCCTCCCGTCCCTCCCCGACCGCGACGAATCCTCGACCTCCCATGAGCACGACCCCCGGCGCCCCTTCCGGCCTCCTCTCGAAGATCGGCCCCAAGCACATGGTGTCGACCCTGATCACCATGATCCTGGTCTTCGGCGAGCTGAACTTCGGGATCGTGGGCGGGTTCGACCGCATGGTGGCCGCGCTCGGCACCTGCATGGTCGTAGAGGCCGTGCTGTCCAAGGCGGTGATCGGTCGCACCGTCCCGCTCCTCAGCGCCTACATCTCGGGCAACAGCATGGTCATCCTGCTGAAGCCGCAGGACGTGCTGTGGCCCTTCGCCCTGGGCGCCGCGATGGCGATCTCGTCCAAGTACGTGCTGCGCTGGCGCGGCCGTCACCTCTGGAACCCGACCAACCTCGCGATCTGCGTCCTGCTGCTGATCGCACCCTCGGTCTCGGCCATCCTCAGCCACGAGTGGGGCAACGCTTGGACGACCAACGCGATCGTCTGGGTCGTGGGCCTGATCGTCGTGCAGCGTGCGAAGGTGCTCCACATCAGCATCGCGTATGTGGTCGCCTTCCTCGCCCTTGCGGGTCTGCGCGCCTGGCAGCTGGACCTGCCCTACCTGACCGAGGCGGCGCCCCTGACCGGGCCGATGTACCAGCTGCTGGTGTTCTTCATGATCACCGACCCGGCCACCACGGTGGCCACCAAGCGCGGGCGCATCGGCGTCGCCGTGGGGATCGCGGTCCTCGAGCACATCCTGCGCCTTGGCGCCGACAGCCAGGCCGCCTGGGCCACTCCGTTCCAGACCGCCCCGGCCCTCTTCGCACTGTTCTTCCTGGGCCCGATCGCCAAGATCGTCTCCCTCGAGCTGAAGGCAAAGGACTCGGAGCCCAGCCCCCTTGCGGGCAAGGTCGCGGCCTGAACCGCCTGAGGCGCCGGCCTGGAACCGCCCCTGCAGCCGCGCCTAGGCTGAGGGGGTGAAGGCCACCCTCCCCGCCGTCTTGGTGCTCCTCGGAGCAGCCTCCCTCGCAGTGGTGCCCAGCGGCTGCGCCAGCACCGGCCCCTCCGCCGAGGAGCCCGTCGCCCGCTCTGGCTCGGTGCTTCCCTTCGCCCCTGAGGCAACCTGGAGCGCCGCCGTCCAGGTCTTCAAGGGACTGGGAGGCGCGACCGCGGAGATTGATGCGGCCTCGGCGCGCCTGCGCATGACCTGGAGCGGAGCGCGCGTGGTCGCGGAGCTGCAGCCGCACACCAGCGGAGGGACGATCGTGCGCCTCGGAGCGCGCAAGGAGGGCATCGACTCCCCTGCGACGGTGAACGCCGTCCTCGGGCGGGTGCAGCAGGTGCTCAACGGCCGCGGCCGTCGCTGACCGGGCCTCACCCCTGATGCGCCGAGATGTCCGCGCTCAGCGCGCGGCGGCGGCGGCCGCGAGAACGAACGCGCCCTCGATGCCGGCACTCGCGCCCAGGCCGGCGGGCTGGAGCCAGGAGGCGTCCGCGCCGAAGCGCTCCTCGGGCAGGTAGCCCGCCGAGAGCTCCACGAAGCGCGCGCGGACGCGGTCCAGCAGCCCGGGCCGCAGGCCCACGCCCCCGCCCACGAGCAGGCGCTCGGGAGCGACGGTCAGGGTGAGCGCAAGCAGGCCCTGGGCTAGGTCGTGAACGACCGGATGCCAGGCTGGATGGTCGTCGGCGAGCTCCTCCGCCGGCCGACCCGCCCGGGCCGCGATGGCGGGGCCGCTCGCGAGGCCCTCCCAGCAGTCCCCATGGAACGGGCAGCAGCCGGGAAAGGAGTCACCCTCCGCGCGGGCGAGCCGCAGGTGACCGACCTCGGGGTGGAGACGGCCTCGAACCGGCGCGCCTCCCGCCAGGATCCCCGCGCCGATTCCGGTCCCGACGGTGACATACACGAGGTCCCCGCAGCCCTGGCCCGCGCCCCGCGCCTGCTCTCCGAGGGCCGCCCCGACCACATCCGTCTCGAAGCAGAGGCGCGTGTGAGGGCCGAGGTCCAGGGCCGCCGCCAGGTCGACCCCCGCCCAGCCTTCCTTGGGCGTGCCCAAGAGGCGCCCCGTATGGCTGTCCAGGGGGCCGAAGCAGGCCACCCCCACGGCGTCGAGAGAGCCCTGGGAGCCGAGGACCTCGCGCACCGCGCCCAGCGTCTCGCGGGGCTTGCCGGTCGGGACATCCTCTCGGACGAGCTCGCGCCCGCCGCCATCGCGCACGGACACGACGAAGCGCGTCCCTCCTCCCTCGACCGCGCCGAGCGCTCCCGTGGGTCGTTCAGCCTGCGACGGTAACCCGCCCACTGCGCTCAGAGGTGAACCTCGATCTGGCCGTTGCGCTCGACGCAGGTGTAGGTCTTCGCGTCGCTGCACACGACCTCCTTGGGGCGGCCGGTGGTGGCGTCGAACTTGTAGTTGTGCAGGGGGCACACGGCGAAGCGCCCCTCGTGGAGCGGGCCGCGGATCAGGCGCCCGCCCTTGCCGTGGGGGCACTCGGTGTCCAGCGCGTGGACCTTGCCGTCCACCCGGCAGAGGAGCACCTGGCGGCCGTCCGACCCCAGGTCCCCGATCTCGATCGTGCGCGCCTCGCCCTCAACCAGCTTGGCGGCGTCGGGCACGATGACCGGACGCTTCCCGAACAGCCCGAGCAGCTTCTTCAGCATGGGAGCGATGGTACCCTCGCCCCCGTCATGCGACCCGTCCTCGTCCTCGATTGCGTCGGGCTCTCCCTCGACCAGGTGGGCGAGCGTACGCCGCACCTCGCGGCCCTGGCCCGCCGCGGGGCCGCCGCTCCCCTGGAGGCGGTGCTCCCCGCCGTGACCTGCTCGGCCCAGGCCACCTACCTGACCGGCCTGTGGCCAGACCAGCACGGCGCCGTCGGCAACGGCTGGCGCCTGCCCAGCACCGGGGAGGTCAACCTCTGGCGCCAGGCCAACAGCCTGGTGGAGGGCGAGAAGGTCTACGAGACGGCGCGCAAGCGCGACGAGAGCTTCACCTGCGCGAAGCTGTTCTGGTGGTGGAACCTGGGAGCCGCCGTGGACTGGTCGGTGACCCCTCGCCCCCACTACCTCGCGGACGGCGCCAAGCAGGTGGCGATCTACTCGTGGCCCACGGCCTTTGGGGCCCGGCTGGAGGAGGAGCTCGGCGCGTTTCCCTTCTTCGACTTCTGGGGACCGAAGGCGGGCCTGCCCTCCAGCGCGTGGATCGCCCGCGCCGCGGTGCACACGCTGGAGCAGCAGCGGCCGACCCTCACCCTGGCCTACCTCCCCCACCTGGACTACGACCACCAGCGCTTTGGCCCCGACGACCCGCGCAGCCTGCGCGCGCTCGAGGAGCTCGACGGTCTCGTCGGCGAGCTGGTGGCAGCCGCGGATCGCGCGGGCGCCACGACCGTGGTCCTGAGCGAGTACGCGATCGACCCCGTCTCAAGGCCGGTGCATGTGAACCGCGCCCTGCGCGAGGCGGGCCTGCTGGTCACGCGCTCAGGACCGGGGGGCGACACCCTCGATGTGTACGCGAGCGGAGCGTTCGCCCTCGCGGACCACCAGCTCGCCCATGTGTACACGCGCGATCCGGCCTCGCAGGCCGCAGCTCGAGAGGTGCTGGAGAGCCTCCCCGGCGTGGACGCGGTGGCCGGCGGCCCGGAGCGCGCCGCGTGGCACCTGGACCACCCCAACGCAGGCGACCTGGTCGCCGTGGCCGAGCCGGACGCGTGGTTCACCTACTACTACTGGTCGAATCCGGCAGACGAGCCGGACTTCGCGCGCACCGTCGACATCCACCGCAAGCCGGGGTACGACCCCTGTGAGATGTTCGCGGACCCAGCCCTGCGCTTCCCCGCCCTCAGGGTGGCCCGCCGCCTGGCCCAGAAGAAGCTCGGCATGCGCTACCTGATGGATGTGATTCCCCTCGAGGCCGAGCTCGTGGGAGGCAGCCACGGACGCCTGCCGAGCACGCCCGAGCGGGGCCCGCTCTGGCTGTGCTCGGAGCCGTGGTCCGAGGCGAGCCCCGAGCCCGCTAGCGGGGTGGTCGGCGCCACCAGCGTGCGCGACCGGCTGCTGGGCCTGCTCGACCTCGCCTAGGAGCCGGCTCGCTCAGTCGTTGGTGAGCCCGTCCAGGGCCGCGTCGTCGTAGAAGGCCAGCCCGTGGCCGGCGCCAGCGCGCGCCTTCGCGATCCAGACGGCCTGGCCCGCGTGCCACGCGAAGTGCTCGACCACATGGAGGACCGCGCCGAGGGTCGTGGTCTCGAACCCCTGGATCCGGCGCGGGCGGGCGGCCTCCTCGGGGGGCAGGTCCTCGATCAGACTCGCCGCCTCCTCCACGGTGCCCGCAAGGGCGGCGAGCAGGAGCAGGTCGTCCCCCTCGCGCTGGTCGAACTCGGCGGCGCGATCACGATGGTCGCAGGCGTCCCCGAGGCCGCTCAGGATCCACTGCCGGACATTGCCCTCGAGGTGCGCGAGGACCGTGCCGAAGGCCAAGGCATCCGGATGGGGTCGCCACCACAGGTCCTCCACAGGCAGCACCTGGGCCGCGCGGGCAATGCGCCGAGAGTGCTCCCGCAGGGTCGCCGCAGCGTCACGCAGGAAGAGCTCGACGGCCGCGGTCACCCGATCCCCTGCTCCGCGAGCCAGGTGGCCTGGGCTCGACTGCCCGGGTCGCGCGAGACGCCCTCGACCACCAGCGCCGCCAGGCGCGCGTCCCCGTCGATCCCGAGCCACACCAGGCTGTCGCCCAGGCGCGCCCACTCCACGGGCTCCAGGCCGCCCCAGCAGAGGCGCAGGGTCCCCTCGGTGCCGTCGAACAGGAGCGCAGGAGTCTCCTCCGGGCACAGCTCGACTCCCGCCTCCACGGCCCGCGGCGCATCGGCCGGGCGGCTCGGCGCTACGGCAAGGGTCTCGAGGGCGGCGGGCTCGAGGGAGAGATGCGCGAAGGTCCCGTCCTCGTCGGCGACAAGCACGAGCCCATCGCCCCAGGCGACCGCGCTGCCCTCGCCGTCGGCCTCCCCCGACCACAGATCCAGGGTTCCCGTCTCCGGGTCGTGGAACGCCTTGTGGATGGCGTGGCCGTCGAAGGCGACGAGCATGTTCAGACCGCTGCGCAGGCCTCGGCCTGCTCGGCCCCGACCTCAGCCAGCTCCTCGACGCTCGGGCAGGTGCAGACCAGGTTGCGGTCACCGAACCCATTGTCCACCCGGCCGACCGTGGGCCAGTACTTGTGCTCGCGCGTCCAGGCCGCGGGGAAGGCCGCAACCTCGCGCGAGTAGCCGTGCTCCCACTCGGTCGCAGTGACGACGGCGCTGGTGTGCGGGGCGTGCACGAGGGGGTTGTCCTCACGCGACCACTCGCCCGTCTCGACGCGGCGGATCTCCTCGCGGATCGCGATGAGGGCATCGCAGAGCCTGTCGAGCTCCGCGCGCGACTCGCTCTCGGTGGGCTCGATCATCAGGGTGCCGGCCACAGGCCAGGACATGGTCGGCGCGTGGAACCCGTAGTCCATCAGGCGCTTGGCCACATCCTCGCCGCTGATGCCCGAGACCTTCTCGAGCGGGCGCATGTCGACGATGAACTCGTGCGCCACGCGGCCGTTGGCCCCGCGGAAGAGGATCGGGAAGTGCTCCTCCAGGCGCTTGGCCATGTAGTTCGCGTTCAGGATCGCGACCTCCGTGGCGCGGCGAAGGCCGACCGGACCCATCATCGCGATGTACATCCACGAGATCGGCAGGATCGCCGGGCTGCCCCAGGGGGCCGCGGACACGGTCCCGCAGGACTGCTCACCGCCCATCTCCACCACCGGGTGGCTCGGAAGGAAGGGAACCAGGTGCTCCACCGCGCAGATGGGCCCCATGCCAGGGCCGCCGCCGCCGTGCGGGATGCAGAAGGTCTTGTGCAGGTTGAGGTGACAGACATCCGCCCCGAAGTCACCGGGGCGGCACAGGCCGACCTGAGCGTTCATGTTGGCCCCGTCCATGTAGACCTGCCCGCCGTGGGCATGCACGACCTCGCAGATCTCGGCGATGGCCGCCTCGAACACGCCGTGGGTCGAGGGGTAGGTGACCATCAGCGCAGCCAGGTTGTCCTGGTGCTGCTCGGCCTTCGCGCGCAGGTCGGCGAGATCCACATTGCCGTCGCCATCGCAGGCCACCGCCACGACGCGCATCCCGGCCATCACCGCCGAAGCCGGGTTGGTCCCGTGGGCGCTCGTGGGGATCAGGCACACGTTGCGGTGGGCGTCCCCGCGTGAGCGGTGGTAGGCCTGGATCACCAGGAGGCCTGCGTACTCGCCCTGGGAGCCGGAGTTCGGCTGTAGGCTGACCCCTGCGAAGCCGGTGATCTCGGCCAGCCAGACCTCGAGATCGTCGAGGAGGCGCGCATAGCCGCGGGCCTGCTCCTGGGGCGCGAACGGGTGCATGTTCGCGAACTCGGGCCAGGTGACCGGGATCATCTCGCTGGTCGCGTTGAGCTTCATCGTGCAGGAGCCCAGCGGGATCATCGAGGTCGTGAGCGAGAGGTCCTTGGCGGCGAGCCGGTGGATCCAGCGCAGCATCTCGTGCTCCGCGTGGTAGCTCGAGAAGACCTCGTGGGTCAGATACGGCGTGGCCCGCCGCACGGCCGCGGCCACGGCCGTGGGCTCGGCCTCGAGGTGACCCTCGAGGCGGGCCTCGGGTCCGACCAGGACGGCGAGCAGGGCGTCGAGGTCCTCGATGCGCGTGGTCTCGTCCACGCTGATGCCGACCGTGCGGGCGTCGACCTCGCGCAGGTTGAAGCCCGCTGCGCGGGCCGCCGCGTGGACCTCGTCGGCGCGCTCTGCGCCCAGGTCGACCGTGAGGGTGTCGAACACCTCGTGGCTGCCGCTGTCCAGGCCACCGGCGGCCAGGGCGGACCGCAGGCCCAGGGTCAGGCCGCGCACGCGGCGCGCGATGCGCTCGAGCCCGTCCGGGCCGTGCCACACCGCGTACATGCCGGCCATGATCGCCAGCAGGACCTGCGCCGTGCAGATGTTGCTGGTGGCCTTGTCGCGGCGAATGTGCTGCTCGCGCGTCTGGAGCGCCATGCGCAGGGCGCGACCGCCCTGGGCGTCTTTCGAGACGCCGATGATTCGCCCGGGGACCAGGCGCTTGAACTCCTCGCGCGTGGCGAAGAACGCCGCGTGGGGGCCGCCGTAGCCCATGGGGACGCCGAAGCGCTGGGAGGTGCCCACGGCCACATCCGCGCCCGCGTGCCCGGGCGACTCGAGCACGGTGAGGGCGAGCAGGTCGGTGGCCACCACCAGCAGCGCGCCGGCGTCGTGGACGCGCTCGGCGAGGGGCGCGAGGGGCTCGACCTCGCCGCGGGTCCCGGGGTACTGCTCCAGCACGCCGCAGGCACCGGAGAGGTCCGCGGTGCGCGGGTCCCCCACCTCGATCGTGATGCCGATGGCCTCAGCGCGGGTGCGCAGGACGGCGAGGGTCTGCGGGTGGCAGCTCGCGCTCACGAAGAAGCGGTCGCGCTTCTGCCTCGCGCTGCCCCAGCAGAGGCTCATGGCCTCGGCAGCTGCCGTCGCCTCGTCCAGGAGAGAGCTGTTCGCGAGGGGGAGACCGCAGAGGTCCGACACCATGGTCTGGTAGACGAGAAGAGCCTCGAGGCGGCCCTGACTGATCTCTGCCTGGTAAGGCGTGTACTGCGTGTACCACGCCGGATTCTCGAGCACGTTGCGCAGCACCACCGGCGGCGTGATCGTGCCGTAGTATCCCTGCCCGATGAACGAACGCAGCGGCGCGTTCTCGCCAGCGAGGGCGTGGAGACGCGAGAGGGTCTCGGCCTCGCCCGCGGGGGCCTCGAGCTCCAGCTCGCGCCCCATGCGAATGGAGCCGGGAACCGTCTCGGCCACGAGCTCCTCGGCGGAGGAGCAGCCGATGGCCGCGAGCATCGCGACCTGATCGTCGGGACCGGGGCCCAGGTGGCGAGGGGCGAAGGAGTCGGACGGTAGGAGGTGGCTCGGAGCGGACACGAGGGCTCTTGAGGGCGGCGGCCGAGGGGCGGGTCCCGGTGCGGCTGGAGGCCGTCACGACCGGGCTGTGAATCCGGGATTGTAGATCCCTGCGGGCCGAGCGCGAGCCTTGGGACCTGCGACGGGTGGGCGCAGGCTGAGCACCAAGCCTGCGCAGGGTGCCCCCGGGGCGCTACGCCGCGAGGCGTAGGGGAGATCCTGTAATTTCCACTTGCAGGATGGGCGACCATCCCCCAGAATGGGTGAAGTAGAGTTCACCTATTGAGCCGCCGGGCCCTGAGCGCGCACCTCACCCCTGCCCGGGATCCCAAATAGGTTGGGCCGAGCCCCTGATCAACCGACCGTTCGTCAGCCCCCACCGTGATCGCAAATGAGCGTTAGCCCCGAGACCGCGACCTCCCCTTCCTCGACCTCTCCCGACCGCAGTGGTGCGCTCGAGGAGGCCATGCGGGTCTTCTGGGAGCGCGGCTATGAGGGCGCCAGCATTCAGATCCTCGTGGACCGGACGGGGATGCACCGCGCCAACCTCTACTCGGCCTTCCGCTCCAAGGCCGAGCTCTTCATCGAGGCGCTCGATCACTACACAGCGCGACGCCTGAAGGAGGTCGAGGGATTCCTGGCAGCGGGCCCGGCCCTGGACCAGCTGCGGGCCATGGCGTCGAGCCAGGTCGAACCTCCCCCCGAGGGCCATCCTCCCTCCTGCCTCGTTCTGCGGACGACTCTTGGCCAGGGCTTCGAGGTCCCGGGCGTGCCCCAGCGCGTGGATGCCTTCCTGGCGAGCATGCGGGGGATCCTCGCCAGCACGATCGAGCGCGCCCAGGCGGACGGCTCCGCCCAGGCTGGACGGGACCCCGAGCTCCTCGCCGAGGTCTTCCTGATCGGCATGCAGGGCATGTGCGGCGCGCGGGTCTGCGATCGGGACGAGAGCCGCCGTGCGGCGATCGTCAGCCAGCTCGTGAGCATGATCGCGGGCGGCAACTAGCGGGACCCGCGCGGCCGGCCGTGTCCTGGCCGGCTGCATCCTGCCCGGCTGTGTTCTTGCCAGCTGTGGCGTCTTCCGCGAGGCCTTCGCCCACGGGGCCCGGCGAGCGGCGACGCGTGCCGCAGGCGCTAGACTCGGCTAGGCCCTGATTGGGGCCTTGCCATGCAGGACCGTCCCAGCAGAGCGCCCTCCCTCGCGGCGATCGAGGTCGTGGAGGATCGCACGGCGAGCAGCCGACTCGACGAGGGCTTCCTGCGCCTCGAACGGCTCGTGGTTCGGAACCGCTACGCGGACGGAACGAGCTCTGCGCCCTATCCCTGTGACGTGGTCCGGCGCCGGGGCAGCGACGCGGTGGTTGCGGCCCTCTGGGCGCGGCGAGGACCGAGGGGAGTGCAGGTCGTGCTGCGCGAGGCGCCGCGCGTCCCGGTCTATCTGCGGCGTACGCGCACTCCCGCGCTCACCGATCCACGCGACTACCTGACCCTGCTCGAGGTCGTGGCCGGCCTCATGGAGCCGGAGGATGGGCCCGGTACCGCCGGGCAGGCGCGGCGCGCCGCAGCCGAGGCCAGGGAGGAGGTGGGGCTCGAGGTCGCGTCGGAGGCCATGGCGAGCCTCGGCGAGGGGAGCTTCGCCAGCCCCGGCACGGGCGACGAGAAGGTGCTCTTCCAAGCCGGCGAGGTCGCAGAAGGGGCGCTCGCCGGGCTCGAGGCAGGCGGCGCCACGGGAGACGGTTCGGTGATGGAGGAGTGGGGCCGGCCGCAGGTGCTGGACCTGCGCGAGGCCCTGCGCGCCTGCCGCGACGGTCGCATCCCCGACCTGAAGACCGAGGTCGCCCTCCAACGCCTCGCGGATCACCTGGGCTACCTGCCCCAGCTGGATGCCTGGGCCCACGAGCTCCCCGAGGACTGGAGCACGCGGCACGACCCCCTGGGCGCGAGGCCCGCCCCGGGCGCGTGATGGGGAGCCCTCGCATCGCCCTGGTCGGCGCAGGCCGCACGCGGCAGGGACTCGGGCCGTTCGTTGCGCGCGACCTGCAGGCCGCGGGCGCCGAGGTGGCTGCGTTCTGCACCTCGCGCCCAGAGACCGTCGCCCCCACCCGCGCGCTGCTCGCAGCCCAGGGCGTGGCGTGTGGAGGCTTCTCGAGCCTCGAGGCCCTGCTCGCCGCGGACCTTGGGCTCGAGGCCCTCGCGATCCTCACGCCCCCAGGCGCCCACTTGGAGGGGCTCCAAGCAGCCCTCGAGCACGGCCTCCACGCGCTGTGCGAGAAGCCCCTCCTGCTGGCTCCAGCCGCAGAGGTCGAGGCCCTCGCAGCCGCCTTCGAGGCGCGCGGGCTGGTCCTCGCCGAGAACTGCCAGTGGCCCTGCACCCTCGACACGGCCTGGGCCGTCCTGGGGCGTGAGCCCGGCGCCCCGCCGCGGACATTCGCCATGGGCCTCACGCCGGAGGGCCGCGGGCGCAAGCTGCTCGAGGATGCGCTCTCCCATCCGCTCAGCCTGCTGCAGGGCCTCCACGGGGCGCGCGACGGGGCGGCCGCCGGGCTCCGCCTCGCGAACGCACGCATCCGCCCCTGGCGGGCGGGGTACGCGCTGGCGTGGACGGTGGAGGGGCCCCACGGTCGCACCGAAGTGGAGGTGCTGCTGGATCCTGCGGCGGTGAGCCCCAAGCCGGCGTGGTACGCCCTCGACGGAGCGCGCGTGGATCGTCGCATCGACCCCGCGAGCTACCGCATGAGCCTCGAGGGCCCGGAGCGGAGCCTGCCGCTGCCGGACCCGCTCACCCAGCACATCGCCAGCGTGACCGCCACGCTCGCCGCTACCCTGTCCGGAGCGGCGCCTCCCCCCTCCACCGGAGCGCTGGTCGAGCGCGCCCGCCTCCTGGCCCAGCTGCTCGCCACCTTCGACGCCGGCCTTCCATGACCCACGCGATCCACGACTTCGCGCGCAAGCTGCGTGGGCCCGCTGCCCACGAGACTCTGGCAGCCTATGTGGCCTGGCGGCGGGAGGTTCGCTCCGCGCGTGAGGCCGGACGGCAGGAGCCCGAGCCCCCGCGCCGCGCCCCGATCTCGATCAACCTGGACCTCACCACGGCGTGCAACTTCCGCTGCACGCACTGCATCGACTGGGATGTGCTCAACGGGCGCGAGCGCCACGCGGCCGACGATCTCTTCGCCTCCCTGCGCGCCATGGCCGCCGACGGGCTGGCCTCGGTGATCCTGATCGGCGGGGGCGAGCCCACTCTGCACCCGCTCTTCCTGGACACGGTCCGGCTGCTGAAGGAGGAGCTCGGCCTCGCGGTGGCGATCGTCTCCAACGGCTCGCGCGGCGAGCGTCTGGTCGAGGCCGCGCGCCTGCTGGGGAAGGGCGACTGGATCCGGCTGAGCCTCGACTCGGGCTCCAACGAGCTGTTCCGGTCGATGCACCGCCCGAATGATCCCAGCCTGGACCTGGATGCGATCTGTGCCCATGCTCCCGCGATCCGGGCCGCAGGCCCCGAGGTCACCCTGGGCTACAGCTACATCGTGACCTGGGAGGGCGCGCAGCGGGACGACGAGCAGATCTTCGAGAACATCGACGAGATCGTGCTGGCGGCCGAGCGCGCCAAGGCCAGCGGCTTCCACTACATCGGCTTCAAGCCGGTCCTCACGCGCACCGAGGACGGGGCCGAGGTCATGGATCCCGCCTCGATGGCGGCGCGCGTGGCGCAGTGGGCCGCGCGCATCCGCACCGAGGTCGAGCGCGCGAAGGTGCTGGCCGACGAGGGCTTCCAGGTCTTCGAGTCGATCAACCTGCGGCTCCTGGAGCAGGGCAGCTGGGAGGAGGCCACGCGCCAGCCCCGGACCTGTCACATGCAGGCCCTGCGTCAGGTCCTCTCGCCGCTGGGGCTGTTCAACTGCCCGGCCCACCGCGGGGTCGAGAAGGCGCGCATCGGCGCGGCGCGGGCGTGGGCGGACGAGGAGGCCGGAGAGTCCTCCCGCGCCTCGACTGCGGCGCTCCTCGACACCTTCGATGCCTCCTCCGAGTGCGCCCAGGTGACCTGCCTCTACCACTCGGTGAACTGGTGGATCGAAGGGCTGATCGAGGACCCCAGCGCCCCGCTCCCGGACGCGCTCGAGGTGGAGGACCCCTTCCTGTGACCGCGACCGTCCTGCTCGAGGCTCCGGCAGCCGCGGAGTGGCTCGCGGCGCGCCGCGAGGGCCTGAGGGTGGGCGTGGCGGTGGGCTGCTTCGACCTGCTGCATGTGGGGCACGCGCGGCTGCTGGCGGACGCGCGGCGAGCCGTGGACCTGGTCGTGGTCGCCCTGAACACGGACGCGAGCGTGCGCGCGCTCAAGGGTGAGGGCCGGCCCCTAGTGCCGCTGGAGGAGCGCGCCGAGCTGCTCGCAGAGCTGCGCACCGTGGACCTCGTCACGAGCTTCGAGGGCACGACGGCCCATGAGCTGCTGGAGGCCCTCCGTCCCGAGGCGCTCCTCAAGGGCACCGACCGCACGCCCGAGACGGTGCCCGAGCGCGAGCTCGTGGAGCGCCTCGGAGGCGAGGTCCTGTTCCTCGGGGACCCGAAGGAGCACGCCTCGAGTGCCCTCGCCGCGCTTCTCGAGTCGCAGGCGGCGGACGGACGCTAGCGCGCCCCGCCCGGGTCGAAGACGATCGTCTTCTCGACCACCCACTCGACCACCTCGCCGTCCCTGCGTCCGGGCGTGTAGCGCCAGGTCCAGACGGCCTGCGCGGCGCGCTCCACGAGGGGGCGGTGGCCAAAGGACTCGAGGATCTCGACGCCCTTCACGCGGCCGTCCACGCCGACGGTGATGGCGAGCCGGACCCGGGCCGTGAGCCCACGGCTCGCCAGCGCGGGAGGATAGAGGGGCGGCTCACAGGCGCCGGGCTCCTCGACCGGCGCTTCGCTGTCGGCGTCGAGTCCCCGGGGCGAGGCCTCGAGCGCGGGGCTCTCGAGTGCGCTCTCCACCGGCTCGGCGTCGGCCTCCTCCAAAGGGCCGCCCTCAGGGTCCAAGGCGGGCTCGGCGTCTTGGTCGGCTCCCCGCGGACGCGCAGCGATCATGAGGTCCGGAGGGGCGTCTCCGAAGGGAGCCTCCCAGCGAGGCTCGCGCAGGGGCTCGAAGGGCTCCTCGGGGAAGAGCGGCTCGGCCTCGACCTCCTCCGGGCGGGTCTCGGTGAGGGCGCTCTCCACGGACGCCTCGGGCTCGGGCAGCCGCTCGAGCTCGCGGGCGGGCTGCTCGGCCACGACCTCCTCCGCCGCCGCGAAGGGCTCAACCCGAATGGGCGCCTGGGTCCCGCGCGCCGCGCGTTCCG
>JBDQFW010000065.1:0-15019 GCA_040265735.1 Planctomycetota bacterium
GGATCAGTCGTCGAGGGGCAGGCCCTGGTCGCGGAACATGCGCTCCAGGTCCTTGTAGCCAAGGGGGCGGCCCTCCGACTCGGTGCGGTCGTTGAAGCCGTCCAGCTTCAGGTCGAGCGAGATGTTGCGGGCTCCGAGCAGGCGCACGCCCTGGGACGACTTGGAGCCGCCACTGGCCTGGTAGACGCAGAGCTGGCCCGTGACGGTGTCCACGAGGTACAGGACGCTGGACCCGGTCAGGTCCACGCCGGTCACGGCGATCATGCGGCCGTTGGAGTCGGCGGTGCCGCCGCCCCCGAGGCCGGGGAAGCCCATGCCGGGCTGGCTCGTCGTGGCCCCGCTGCCTGCCGCGGTGCCGTCCCCTCCGTCCTGGAGCCGCGGCCCGGCGTAGGCCACGGCCAGGGCAACGGCGCACAGCCCGAAGGCCAGGGCGCGGGAGGTGGTGAGGGCGGGGAGCATGGGGCGCACTAGTCTAGCGCGGGGAGGCGGTTGCGCACCAACCCGAAAGGACCTCCGGGTCCCTAGAGCCCCGCCACATCGCCGGTGATCTCCTCGAGGAGGTCCTTCAGGGACACGAGCCCGAGGGGCTGCTCGGCCGTGCCGATCAGCGCCAGCCGCCGGCCTCCCCCACGCAGCTGGAGCAGGGCGCTGGCGATGGAGGTCCCGGGGGGGACCGCGGGCAGGGGCCGGAGAGCTCCCTCGAGCCCCGCTTCCCGGTCCGCGAGGACCTCGAGGAGGTGCACATAGCCCACCACGGCGCCCGCCTCGCCGGTGACCGGCAGCCGCGCGTGACGGGCCGCGCGCAGCGCGGTGGCCCGCGCGTCGTCGCCCTGGACCAGGGGCAGGCACTCGACCTCGCGCCAGGGGGTCATGCAGCGCTCCACCGTGGCCGAGCGCAGCCCGAGGGCGTTGCGCGCCAGCTCCGTGGCCCGCGGGGACACGGTCCCCATGCGGGCGCCCTCCTCGAGGAAGCGGCTGATCGAGGCGCGCCCCCGCAGCAGGACGCGGCGTCCGCCCCGGATGCCGAGGGCGCGCTGCAGCAGCCAGGCGAGAGCCGAGAGGACGCGCTCGAGTGGCCAGAACAGGAGGCGCGAGGCGACGAGCAGGGGCACCGCAGCCCCGATCAGGCCGTGGGGCCGGCGGCGCGAGAGCTCCTTGGGCAGCACCTCCCCCAGCAGGAACACGGCCGGCGTCAGGACCAGGGTCACGCGCAGGGCCGCCTCGGCGGGGTCCAGGCCCTCCCCGCTCGCGACCAGGCCGCCGGCCAGACCCGAGGCCACCTCGAGCATGAGGTTGTTGCCGATCAGGATGGTGATGAGGAGCGCGTTGTCCGCCTGGACGAGGCGGTGCAGCAGCCGCGCCAGGGGGCGGCCACGGTCCGCGTCCAGCTCGAGGCGCACGCGGGAGAGGCCATAGAGCGCGGTCTCGGCGCCCGAGTAGAGGCCGCTGCCCAGCAGGCACAGCAGGAGCAGCAGCAGGGAGACGGTGGTGTCGCTCACGGCCGGGGGCCCTCCGCCAGGAACAGGTCCACCGTGCGCACACGCCGGCCGCGGACCTCGCTCACCTCACCCACCAGGCCACCGCCCAGCGCGACGCGATCCCCCACGCGCGGCAGGCGGTCGAGGGCGGCCAGCACGAGCCCCCCCACGGTCTCGAAGGCGGTCGGCACGACCTCCACCTTGAGCAGGTCGTTCCAGTCGCGGATCGACAGGTCGCCCGAGACCCGGAAGCGGCCCTCGCCGATCGGGATGACGGGACGCTCGACCTCCTCGCCCTCGACGCGCAGCTCGCCGAACAGCTCCTCGAACAGCTGCTCCAGGGTCACGACCCCGGCCGTCCCGCCCCACTCATCCACGACGATCGCCTGGGCGGCGCGCCCCTCGCGCAGGGTGGTCAGCATCTGCAGGACGCCGCCCACCTCGGGAACGAAGCACACGGGCATGATGCGCGACTCGAGCGGCCGGTCCGGGTCGAGCAGGACCTCGCGCACGCGCACGCCGCCCTCCACTCGGTCGGCGTCGCCGCGCACCACGGGGAGCCAGGACTGGCGGCGGCGGGCCGCCTCGCGCACGACGGCCGCGCGCTCCTCAGGCTCGTCCTCGAGGTCGAGCATGAGAGCGTCCACCCGCGGCGTCATGATCTCGCGCACGCGCAGGTGCGAGAGCTCGACGATCTCCGCCAGCAGGTCCGCCTCGCCGGGGGCGATGTGGCCCTTCTGCGCCGAGCGCTGCAGGGCCTCGTCCAGGTGCCGGACATCGATGCGCGGCTCGGCGCGTCCCTCCTCGCCGATGGCGCGGAGCACCACGTCGAGGACGCTGCCCACGACTCGACCCGCCGGCGCGAGCACGGTGGACAGGGCCTGGAGGGGCGGCGCCGCCAGGCGGGCCACCGCGGGTCCCGCGCGCATCGCGAGGGACTTGGGCAGGATCTCGCCGAACACCAGGATCGCCAGCAGTGCGCCGGCGCCGGTGGCCCACTCGCTCATGCGCCCCGCGAGCAGCCGGGGCACGAGGGCGAAGAAGAGCAGGTTCACCACGAGGTTCCCGAGCAGGATGGTGACCAGGAGGTCGCGCGGCTGCTCGAGGAGCCGCGCCGCCCGCGCCCCGCCCGCCTGGGGGTCGTCGAGGCTGAACAGCGCGGTCTCCGCACTGCTGAACCAGGCGGACAGCAGCAGGAGGGCCAGGGGCACGGCGAACGGCAGCAGCTCGGTCATGCCTGGCCCTCCGGTCCGCGCGCCAGCAGCAGGATCGCCGTGAAGCCCTCGCCGGGCGCGCTGCGCAGCTCCAGCCGACCGCGGTGGGCCGCGGCCACCCCGTGGACCATGGCCAGACCGAGCCCGGTCCCGCGGCCGGGGTCCTTGGTGGTGAAGAAGGCGTCGCCGGCGCGCTCGAGGACCTCTGCGCTGGCGCCGGGGCCCGAGTCCTGCACCTCGATCCGCACGGCGTCGCCCTGCGCCCCCACGCGCACGGTGGCGATGCGGGGCTCCGAGGGGCTCGAGCCCTCGAGGCTGTCGAGGGCGTTGACCAAGAGGTTCAGGATGGCCTGGCCCAGCTCGTTCGGCTGCCCCTCCAGCTCGGGCAGCGACCCGAGGAACGCGCGCGCCGCGTCGGAGCCGTGGGGCGCGGGCGCCCCCTCCAGGGGCCCGACCTCGAGGTGGACCTGGGCCTCACTCGCGCGGTGCGCCACAAGTCCCAGGGCGTCCTGCAGGGGCTGCCCGAGGGGCAGCCGCGTGGTGCGGGTCTCACGCGGGGCGAGGCGCAGCAGGCGGCCGACGGTGACGCGGATGCGCTCGAGGCCGGTGCGCACGAGGGCCAGGTACTCCTCGCGCCGCTCCGGAGTGGTGCTCTCGCGGCCCAAGACCTCCACCGCGTTCACCAGGCCCCCGAGCGGGTTGTTGATCTCGTGGGCGACACCGGCGGCCAGCTCGCCCGTGGCGGCCAGCCGACGCTGGGTCATGGCCGCGGCCTCGGCGGAGCGCGCCTGGGCGGTGGCCTCGGCGACCTCGCGCTCGAGGCGGACCTGGAAGCCCTGCACCTCCTCGGCCATGCGGTCGAACTGGGTCACGAGCTGGCCGACCTCGTCCTGGCGAGAGGTGGGCCCAGCCCGCGCCGCGAGCTCTCCCCGACCGATGCGATTCGCCGTGTCCGCGAGGCGTTGGACCGGCTCCAGCACGAGGCCGCGGACGAAGGTGAAGGTCGCCAGGGTCAGGACCAGGGTCGAGGCGATGAACCAGGGCAGCAGCTGGCGCAGAAAGCCCTCTCCTTCGGCGGCCCTGCGCGAGCGCAGCCAGCAGCCGCCCCACGGGCGCCCGTCCGGGAGGACCACAGGGAGGGCAACCCCGCCAGCAACCACCACGCTGCCGCCGCCGCCCGCCGCCGTGCGCATGGCCGCCAGCACCTCGGCCTCGTCGTGCCGCGGATCCCGCCCCGCCGCACCGAGGGGGTCGAGCCGCAGCCCAAGGGCGGGCCGGCCGGGGTCGTCGAGGTCGGGGAAGTGCGCGATCTGCACGTCCTCGAACCACTCGTCCCAGCGATCCCAGCGCAGGAGCGCGGCGGAGCGCAGGTTCCCGCGCGCGTCCACGAGGGTGCCCACCAGGGTGCCCAAGAGGTCCGTGCGGGCCAGGGTCCGCTGGGCCTCGACCCGTCCCTCGGCGCGCCGGGCCCAGAGCAGGCCGGCCCCGAACACCGCCAGGTTCGCCAGCGCCACGAGCCCGATCAGGGCGGCGCGCAGCGAGACCCGTGGCAGGCGGGGCGCGGTTCGAGCTGGGGGCCTGGTCACGCCTGGGTGTTGATCGAGTTCATGATCTCGAGCAGGGGCATGAACAGGGCGATGACGATGAAGCCCACCACCACGGCCATGAACAGCAGCAGGGCTGGCTCGAGGAACTTGAAGACCGCGTCGATGCGTCGGTCGAGCTGACGCTCGTAGGCGTCGGCCACTTTGAGGAGCATGGAGTCCAGCTCACCGGTCTCCTCCCCCACATCGACCATGTTGGTCACGATGTCGTCGAAGAGGCCCGTATCGGCCATGGGCCGGGCGATCCCCTCGCCCTCCCGGACGGTGCGCCGAACATCCTCGACCCCCTGGGCCAGCACCGCATTCGCCGTGGCGTCCCGAACGATGCCCAGGGCGTCCAGGTGCGGCACGCCCGCCTCCACCAGGGTGCCGAAGGTGCGCGCGAAGCGTGCCACCAGGGACTGGCGCAGGAGCCCCCCGAGGAGCGGGATGCGCAGGACCAGACCGTGGATCCGGTACCGGTAGCCCTCGCTGCGCGCGAGCAGCACGAAGTGCAGGATGACCAGGACGATCGGCAGCCCGAAGACCAGGTACCAGCGCTGCGTCGCGAACTCGCTGACATCCAGGAGGACCCGAGTGGTGTCGGGGAGCTCGACATCGAACGAGTCGAAGATCTCCTGGAAGCGCGGGATGACGAACACCACCACCGCCGAGACGACGGCCACCGCGACGAAGGTCAGGATCGCGGGGTAGATCATCGCGTTGACGATCTTGCCGCGGATCTCGGCGGCCTTCTCGCGGAACGCCGCGAGGCGGGTGAGGATCCGGTCGAGGATGCCCGCGGCCTCGCCCGCGCGGACCATCGACGAGTAGAGCTCGTCGAAGCAGCCCGTGTGCTTGGCCATGGCCTCCGACAGCGGGGTGCCTCCGGAGACCTCCTCCGCCAGCTCGGCCAGGATGTCCTTGAACGGCCCCGGCCGCGTCTGCCCCTCCAGGATGGTGAGCGCGCGAACCACCGGGATCCCCGCCTCGGAGAGGGTGGAGAGCTGGACCGTGAAGTCGGTGATCAGCTGCGACTTCACGCGGCCGCCGCGGCGCCGCGGGGCGCTGCCGCCTCCGCCGCCCCCCTGGGAGCCCCTGGCGGGGACGGGTGCGCTGCGCTGGAGCTTCTTGGCCATGATCGGTGCGTGAGAGAGTACCCCCCCTCCGAGGTCGAGTCACACCCTCAGGAGAGCGTCTCCCGCAGGACCTCCTCCACGGTGGTCCGTCCGGAGGCCACGAGCGCGAGCCCCGCGCCCCGCAGGCTGCGCATGCCGCGGCCCTGGGCCGCGCGGCGCAGGTCCTCAGTGGAGGCGCCCTTCTGGATGAGGCTGCGCAGGTCGTCGTCCATCAGGAGCAGCTCGTGGATCGCGGTGCGCCCCTTGTAGCCGGTGTGGTGGCAGGTGGCGCAGCCCCGGCCGTAGCGGATGCGCCGTCCCCGCAGCAGGTCCGCGTCCGGTCCGAGTTCGAGCAGCAGCTCCTCCTCGGGCTCCACCTCCACCGCGCAGTCGGGACACACCGTGCGCACGAGACGCTGGGCCACCACGGCCTCGAGGGTCGCGGTGAGCAGGAAGGGCTCGATCCCCATGTCCAGCAGGCGCGCCACGGTGGAGGGCGCGTCGTTGGTATGGATGGTGGCGAAGACGGTGTGGCCGGTGAGGCTGGCCTCCACCGCCGTGGAGGCGGTCTCGCCGTCGCGGATCTCCCCCACCAGGATCTTGTCCGGGTCCTGGCGCAGGATCGAGCGCAGCACCGCGGCGTAGGTCACGCCGATGTCCTCGTGGATCGGGACCTGGACGATGCCCTCCAGGTCGTACTCCACCGGATCCTCAACGGTGATGATCTTCACATCGGGCTCGTTGGCCTCGGCGAGCATCGCGTAGAGCGTGGTCGTCTTGCCCGAACCCGTGGGCCCCGTGACCAGGACGATCCCGTGGGGCAGCCGCGTGAGGGCCCGGAGGGTCGCCTCGGTCTCGCCCTCGATCCCGAGCGCGGTCAGGTCGAGGCTGACGGCGCTGCGGTCCAGGATGCGCAGGACCGCCCCCTCTCCGGCCTGGCTCGGGAGGGTCGCCACGCGCAGGTCCACCGGGCGGCCGTCGATCGACAGCTCGATGCGGCCGTCCTGGGGCAGGCGCACCTCGGTGATGTCGAGGTTGGCCATGACCTTGATGCGCGAGATCAGCGGCACGCACAGGTGCCGCGGGGGACTCTCGACCTCGTACAGCGCCCCATCGACCCGATAGCGGATGCGGAAGGAGGTGTCGTAGACCTCGAAGTGCACATCGCTCGCGCGGTCGCGAATGGCTCGGTGCAGGATCGAGTTCAGCAGCCGCACCACCGGCTTGGACTGGGCCGCCGCCTCCGGATCGGACCCGTCCACGGCCTTGGCCGCGGCGAGGGCCTCCTCGAGGGAGTCCTCGGCCCCGTAGTGCTGCAGCACCGCCGCCTTCAGCTGCTCGGGGTTGCCCACCACTCCGCGCACGGGCGTGCCGACGCTGAAGGAGAGGTCCTCGAGGACGGCCTGGTTGAGCGGATCGGAGAGAGCCACCACCAGGGTCCCGCCCTCCACGCGCAGGGGCAGGACGCCGAAGGTGTGGGCGATGCTCTTGTCCACGAGCGCCAGGGCATCCGCCTCGGGGGCGACCTGTCCGAGGTCCACGCTGTCGAGCCCCGCCTGCTCGGCCAGGGCGCGCGTCACGGCGGCCTGGTCGGTGGCCCCCATGGCCACGAGCAGCTGCCCGATCAGGCCCCCCTGCTTGCGCTGCTCCGCGAGGGCGCGCTGGATGTCGGACTCACGCGCCGTGCCGTGGGCCTTGAGGATCTGCCCGAGCATGCGCCGCCCCTCGGCGGACGCGCTCACAGCCGGGCCTCCAGGTCCCGCGGATCCTGGGCGTAGTCGAGGGCCGTCCGGCCGGTGATCGCCCCCTGCTTCACAAGCTCGAGCAGGTGGTCGTCCAGGGTGATCATCCCCATGCGCCGGCTGGTCTGGATCGTGCTCTGGATCTTGTTGGTCTCGTTCTTCCGGATCAGGTTCGCGATCGCCGGGTTGTTGATCATGATCTCGAAGCCCGCGACCCTACCCTTGCCCCCTGCGCGCGGCATGAGCACCTGGCTGACCACGGCCACCAGAGAGACGGAGAGCTGCGCTCGGATCTGCTCCTGCTGATTGGCCGGGAACGCGTCGATCATCCGGTTGACGGTGCGCGCGGACCCGGTGGTGTGCAGGGTGCCGAACACGAGGTGTCCCGTCTCGGCCGCGGTGATGGCCGCGGAGATCGTCTCGAGGTCCCGCATCTCGCCCAGCAGGATCACGTCCGGGTCCTGGCGCAGGACGCGCCGCATGGCCTCGACGAAGTCGGGGACATCGCTACCCACCTCGCGCTGGGTCACCAGGCCCTGCTTGTGCGAGTGATAGAACTCGATCGGGTCCTCGATGGTGACGATGTGCCGATCCGCTGAGCCGTTGATCCAGTCGATCATCGTGGCCAGGGTGGTCGACTTACCGGAACCCGTCGGTCCAGTGACCAGGATCAGGCCGCGAGGCCGGCGGAGGAGTTCCTGCACGGAGTCGGGCAGGCCCAGCTGGTCGAAGGTCAGCAGGGTGTTCGGGATCAGGCGCAGGATCGCCGTGTGGCGGCCGCGCTGGACCATGCAGCTGACGCGGAAGCGCGTGCCGCTCTCGTGGGCGAGGCCAAGGTCCGTGGTCCCGATGCGCTCCAGCTCGGACCAGTGCTTGTCATCGCAGAGCTCGCGGCACAGGGCCTCAGCGGCCGCGTCCGTCAGCACCTCGTCCACCAGCGGGACCAGCTTCCCATCGACCCGGCCCACGGGCGGACGCCCGGGGTTGAGGTGCAGGTCCGAGGCACCCGCCTCGATGGCGCGGGTCATGAGCTCCTGGGCGTTCATGGCTGGGGATCAGGAAGGGAGGCCTGCCGCCTGGGCGGCGCGGGACACGCGCAGGACCTCCTGCACGCTGGTGACGCCCAGCAGCACCTTGTGGGCGCCGTCGAGGACGAGCTTCTGGAGGTTGCCAGACCCGGAGGCGGCGCGCTCGATCACGTCCAGGCTCTCGCCGCGGAACACGAGGTCACGCACGCCGCCGTCCAGGTTCATCGTCTCGTAGAGGGCGACCCGGCCACGGTAGCCTGAGCCCTCGCAGGCGGTGCAGCCGCGCGGCTTGCGGAACGAGCGGCCCGCGTGGAGGGCGGGGTCGAGGCCCAGGGCGGCGAACTCCTGCTCGGTGGGCTGGTACTCGGTCGAGCACTGGGGACAGAGCCTGCGCACGAGCCGCTGGGCCAGCACGGAGTTCACGCTGGCGGCCACCAGGAACGGCTTGACCCCGAGGTCCACCAGGCGCGTGAGGGCGCTCGGGGCGTCGTTCGTGTGCAGGGTCGAGAACACCAGGTGCCCCGTCAGCGAGGCCTGGATGGCGATCTCGGCCGTCTCGAGGTCGCGGATCTCCCCCACCAGGATCACGTTCGGCGCACAGCGCAGCATCGCGCGCAGGATGCGCGCGAACGACAGGCCGATGCGCGGCTGCACCTGGACCTGGTTGACGCCCTGAAGGTGGTACTCGACCGGGTCCTCGGCCGTGATGATCTTCACGTCCGGCCGGTTGAGCTCGCCCAGCGCGGCGTAGAGGGTCGTGGTCTTCCCCGAGCCCGTGGGCCCGGTCACGAGCACGATCCCGCTCGGGCGCGCAATGGTCTTGCGGAACCAGCTGAGCTGGTCCTCCCCGAAGCCCAGGTCCTGCATCGGGATCAGGTTCGCCGAGCGGTCGAGGATGCGCATGACCATGGTCTCGCCGTGGTTCGACGGCAGGATGCTGGCGCGCACATCCACATCGCGGCCGCCGAGGTTCAGGCTGATGCGCCCGTCCTGCGGCTTGCGCTTCTCGGCGATGTCCATGCGCGCCATGATCTTGAGGCGCGACATCAGCGGCGCTGCGAGGTGCGCAGGGTGCTCCGCCACGTCCCGCAGCATCCCATCCACCCGGAAGCGGATCCGCACGCGTCCGTGGCCCGGCTCCACGTGGATGTCGCTGGCCCTCTCAGAGAGGGCCTCCTGGAAGGTCCGGGTGACCAGGCGAACGATGGGAGCGTCGCTGTCCTCATCGTCGTCCCCCATGCCCATGCCCGCGGCGACGGCTTCCTCGGCGGCGGTGTCCTCGGGTGCGCCGTACTCGCGCGTCAGGGCCTCCCTCAGGGCGACGGGAGTGGCCAGAGCGCAGGCAATGGGCCGCCCCAGGAGGAACTCGAGCTGCTCCGCAACGATCTTCTTGAGCGGGTCGTCGATGGCGACGATGAGCTTCTCGCCCTTCACCATCAGGGGCACGATCCCCTGGTCGATGGCCACCTCGCCGGGGACCAGGTCCAGGACGTCGCGCTGGATGCGCCCCTTGCCCAGGTCCACGAAGGGGAGCCCCGAGGCCTTCGCCACGACCCGGTACACCCCCTCGGGGGCCGCGAGCCCGAGCTCGAGGACGGCCTGGACAATGGAGAGGTCCTTGCCGCGCTGGTGGCCCTGGGCCTGGCGGAGCTGGGCGTCGCTCAGGACGCCTGCGTCGACGAGTGCGGAGCCGAGATCTGTCACGGGGGAGGCGGAGGCCGGCGCAGGGGAGACGCACCGGCACAGCAGCCTACCCCGCCGGACCCCGAGGTGTTTCGGTGGAGCCGATCGGCGTCTTGCCGATGAGCACGATCCGCGGGCCCGGACTCACGGTGGCCGGGCGGGCCAGGCTGGCTCCTGAGGAGTCACGGAGTCTCGAACGCTTCGGCCGCCCCGGGGATCGGCTTCATCGAGAGCAAGGGACCCGAGTCGCGAGGCGGGAGAGAACAGGAGCCCCAGGCGGTCGCGCCTCGACGGGAGGCGAGCGGCCGGGAACTCGCAGCCCAGGCGCGATCGGCGCGCCCCCTTCCACCGCACGCCCGGCCGGACCGCCCCCCATGCGAGCGCCCCGCGCTCCGAGGACGGAGCGCGGGGCGCTTGGGTGAGACCGCCTCAGCCGGCCTCGGGGCTCGGGCGGCTGACCCGAGCTGGCCTGAGGCTCAGCGACCGCCGCCGACGCCAGCGCGGCAGACGCCGCTGAAGCGCACCTCCATGGTGGGCTTCGCCGGGTGACCGGTGCGGATGATCATCTTGCCCCGGAAGGAGCCGTCGGCTCCCTCGGGCAGGCCGGACAGGCGCAGCTCCACGTCAACACCGTTCACGCCCTGAGCAGGCTTGATCTCGGTCACGAAGTGCTCGGCCCACTTGAGGGGCACGCCCGCGTCCGCAGCGAGCTCGACGCTCATCTTGGCGGGGTCCAGGGTGAACTCGGGGTCGTGGCTGATGACCTTGACGGTGCGAGGCACCACCTGGCCGGGGCGCACGAGGCCCATGGACACGAACTGCGGCGTGTAGCTCATGACGCCGAGCACGCGCCCGCTCACCGCCACGTTGATCTTGTAGTCGGAGGAGACCTCGTGGGTGCCCACGGGGTGGCCATGCTCGTCAACGCCGCCCTTGGCCGCATTCTCAGCGCGCTCGGCGTTCTTGGCCTCGATCTCGTGGGCGTCCGGACGGGCCGTGTCCGACTTGAGGGCGATCTGATAGCCGAGGTTGCCCTCGACGGCACCCGGCCCGATCTCGACCGTCACCTGCCAGTGAGCGGAGCGGCCCTCGGCGTCGGCGTTCACCGGCGCGAGCTGGACGTCCATGCCCTGGGGCAGCTTCACACCCGGGCGCTCGTCGAGGACGAGAGCCACGAGCTCACCGCGGGTGGTGCGCACGTCAACGACCTGGGTGCGGGTGCTGCCCTGGGGAATGTCCCCGAGCTGCACGAAGGTCGGCGTGGCGGTCATGTAGGGCTCGATGTTCGCCATCAGGGCGAGGCCCGTCGTGCCCACGGGATCGTTGTGGTAGACGTTGATCCGGACCTGGGTCTGGTTCTTCTTGTTGGCCGTGTTCATGCGGCCCGCGATGGTGATCTTGCGCCCCGGCTCGATCGGCTCGCCGAAGACGTAGGGCACCATGCTGCCGGCGGGGCCCTCGACCAGCACCTCGCTGACGGTGCAGCCGCAGGTGGGGTTCGCCTGGCGGATGATCAGCGGCGCGCTGCCGCCGGCCTCCATCTCGAAGATGTGCTCGAGGATGTCGCCCTGGCGCGCACGGCCGAAGTCGTGCTTGTCGGTGCCGAACTCGATGGCGAGCTTGGCGTTGGGATCGGTCGGGACATCCGGCACGCCCTGCTTGCCGGGGATCTCACGCAGCTTCTGCTCGGTCTTGTCCGTGCCGAGCGGGTACCCCTGCTCGTCGAGGCCCGCGTTGCGGTACTTCTCCTTGAGCTTCTCGAAGTTGGGGTCGGTCGGGTCGAGCGGCTTGGCACGGCGGGCGCCGCGGCTCTCGCCACCGGTCGCGTCCGCGGGCTTCTGGCCACCCTTCTGGGCCGGCTTGTCGAGAGGCTTGACCTGGGGACCCGGAGCGGGGCGCTTGCCCACCTCGACGGGAGTCTGACGTCCCTTCGGCACCGTCCGCGGCTTCGGCGGAGCATCCTGGACAGCCGCGGCCGGGCTGGAAGCGGCGGCGGGCTCGGGGGAGATCGTCAGGAACAGGGCCGGGGCGAGGAGCCCGAGCGCGAGGCTGCGAAGGGTCATGGTTGAGGTCGGTGGGGTGTCTCGAGGCCCCCTGGAGGTTGGGGGCCGGACCCGGGTTCCGGGATCGAGGAGCCGGCCGGGGCGGGCCCCCCTCCATCGGGGTGCCTGCGGCGGGAGCCTAATCGGGTCCTGGGAGGGGTCTGGGAGCGTGGGAGTCGTTAGGGTGCGGCGGCACGCCCCGGGAGGGGCCGCAGCCTGGAGTCGCCATGAAGACGCGTCTGGAATCGGTGCTGGGCAGGGGGCCGTGGGCCGGGGTCCGAGGACTCTTGGCGGCTCCGGCACTTCTAGGACTCTCTCTTGTCGGCTCCGGTTGCATCGTGACTGCACCCGAACCCGGAGAGGTCTGGGAGGCGTGGCGTGACGGCCTCCAAAGCCCCCTCGCCACCTTCGAGGCCTTTCGTACGGCCCTGCGGGGCGACCTGTTGGAGGCCGAGTACCGCTGCTTCGGATCCGGCTGGAAGGCCCGCAACGGGGTCAGCCAGGTGGGCTACCGCGAGTTCAGGGACGCCCTGCTGGCCGAGGAGCCCCTCCTTCGCTGGGCCCTCTCCCGGGCCGAGGCCACCCTGGATCCGGCCTCAGGGCCCTTCGAGGCGGTGGTCTGGGCCACCTGGAGCGATCTGCGGGTCGGGTTCCGCATGCGCCGGGAGGCCTACATGGAGGTGCGGGCCGAGGGCCGTAGGGTGGTCTCCGAGCCCCTGGACACCCTCTCGCAACAGCTGAGCCTGGACCCCCAGCAGGGCCTGCTGTTCGGCTGGGTCCCGGTCACCGCGGACCTCGACCCCGCGCAGGTCGAGGCCCTGACCCTGGCCAGCGAGTGGCGCATCGACGACCTCGTCGTCACCCGCTTGCCCTAGGACCGGCCGCCTTCCGAGGGTAGCCAGAGGCCCAGGGGGCGTCGCGTGCCGCCCCCCTACTGGAAGGTCACGGCGAGCGCGTCCGTGAAGTTCGAGGTCGGGCCCGGGTTGTGATCGCGGTGCCAGACCTGGAAGGTCCAGGTCTCCCCCGGAGCAACGGCCTGCGACGGCGACATCGGGATCGCAGTCAGGTCAACGGAGACCTGGAAGCTCCCGCCCGCGACTGGGCCGACCTGGGCGACGAGCCGCGCGATCGGGCCGCCCAGGCACAGGTTGCCCTGGGACCCGGGAGGAGCCATCACGAACCCTGAGGCCTGGCTGGCGAGGGCGTAGGCGAACTCGCCCACGGGGAGGTGCGTGGCGCGCAGGACGAGGTCATTCGCGGCGGCCGCGGCCCTGCCTGTGCCCGAGAGCTCTCCGGGGAGGCCGGTCGAGTTCGGCACGCCCGGCCCGCACAGCTTGGTGCCCACGGGGTTGCCCAGGCCCCCGTCTGGGGTGAGGTTCTGGCCGTACAGGTCGCCGCCGTCCGTGCGATCGTCACTCCAGACGCAGAGGCCGAGGCTGCCGCCGGCCAGCGGGCGCGCGACCGCGAGCCGACTCTTGCCGCTCGGGAGGGCCGCGAGGGGCTCGGGTCCGAGGTCCACCACGCCGGCGTCGTTGACATGCGCCTTCTGGAGGCGGTCCTGGCCGAACGCCGGGATATCGGCCCAGACTGCCCAGGCCCCGCCGGTCGGACCGCCCGCAAGGGCCCGCGCCATCCCCGCGTCACCTGACCCGAGGGGGACGACGGTGGCGCCGGTCGGGCCCCACAGGCGGTTCCCGGCGGCGTCGAGGCGCTGCCCTCCGATGCCCCTCTGGCTCTGGGTGCTGTTCAGCTCGGTCCAGAACACGAAGGTCTCACCGGTGGCGGCGTCGAAGGCCGCGTGCGGGTTGACGCGGATCTGCGAGCCGTTCGAGGCGAGGCTCACTCCGTTGTGAGGCCACAGCTCCGCACCGCTCACGCTGATCCGCTGCGCGTAGCACTGCAGGCTCGGGGTCGAGGAGTACCAGGCGAACACAGCCCCCCCCGCGCCATCGGGCAGGAAGTCGGGGAAGTTGCCGAACTGCAGCGAGCCCGAGTCGAAGACCGCCAGCGGGCTCGCCCCCCACTGGGGCGCGCCCGCTCCGTCGAAGCGCTGCGCGCGTAGGTGCTTGGGAGAGGTGAAGCCGCCGGTCTGGTGCACGAGGGACACGATGGCCCCCGGGCCGGAGGGCTGCACATCCGCGGGGAAGTAGACGCCCGCCGCGGGGCTGAGCGTCACGCCCGCGCCCCACTGCGGCGCGCCGGTCCCGTCGAGCTTCTGCACGCGGACGCCGCCGCCCTCACCCCAGGCGACGACCGCCCCGCCGTCCGAGGTCCCAGCGATCGCCGGCGCCACCGAGGAGCCCGAGCTCATCACGACGCCCGCCCCCCAGGGGAAGCCGCCGGTAGGGGTCACCCGCTGGGCAACCACGCCGACACCCGCGGCGTCGCGGTAGGCGAGCAGCGCGTCGCCATTGGGCGCAACCGACAGGCCATAGTCCTGGGTGGAGCTCAGGGAGCGATCCTCGACCAGGAGTCCGGCGTGCGGGAACGCCTCGACGCCCAGGGAGTCTAGGCGCTGCACGCGAATGTCCCAGCCGCTGCCAATGCCGTCCATCCAGGCCAGCCAGGCTCCACCGCCCGCGGTCGCGGCCAGCTTCGGCTGGTTCTGGTCCGACGGATTCTCGACGACGGCTCGGTTGGCGACGGGATCCGTCGACCACTGGGCAGACGCAAGGGGCTGAAGGACCGTTGTGGCCAGGAGGGCGTGCTGGAAGAACCTCATGGGGGGACGCCTCAGAGGACGCGACCCCGGTTCTACCACGGCCTCCGGAGCGCGACGAGGCTCGCTCACGGAAGGCTCCCAGGATCGGGCACGGGCCCGACCTCGCCAGCCCCCAAGGAGCAGGGGCACCTCGGCCGGGACCGCTAGCGGACCTCGGTGTCCGCGTCCTCGCCCTCGCCGCCCTTGCGGCCGTCGGCTCCGTAGGACGAGAGCACCACCCCGCCGCCGTCGGTGTCCATGCGGTACTCACGGCCCCACGGGTCCTCGCCCAGGCCGGGGCGCTCGAGCCCGCTCTGGGTCCAGGACTCCGAGCGGCGCAGCTCGTCGAGGCTCCGCGGCGCGCGGCCGCCGCCAAGCGGGCGCTGGAGGTCTACTCGTGGGCGACGCTCCACGACGTGGACCGCCTGAT